>CP099617.1:1005000-1215000 GCA_024072375.1 Sphingomonadaceae bacterium OTU29LAMAA1 | reverse complement strand
ATGTAACGGGGCTAAAGTGATGCACCGAAGCTTAGGGTGTGCCCTTTTAAGGGTACGCGGTAGCGGAGCGTTCCGTAAGCCTGTGAAGCGATCTGGTAATGGGTCGTGGAGGTATCGGAAGTGCGAATGCAGACATGAGTAGCGATAAAGAGGGTGAGATGCCCTCTCGCCGAAAGACCAAGGGTTCCTGCGCAAGGCTAATCCGCGCAGGGTGAGCCGGCCCCTAAGACGAGCCCGAAGGGGGTAGTCGATGGGAACCACGTTAATATTCGTGGGCCTGGTGGTGTGTGACGGATGGTGTGTGTTGTACGGCCTTATCGGATTGGCCGTGCTTCGAAACTGTTCCAGGAAATAGCCCCACCGTATAGACCGTACCCGAAACCGACACAGGTGGTCAGGTAGAGTATACCAAGGCGCTTGAGAGAAGTGTCCTGAAGGAACTCGGCAAATTGCCTCCGTACCTTCGGAAGAAGGAGGCCCTCACAGCGCGCAAGCGTTATGAGGGGGCACAGGCCAGGGGGTAGCGACTGTTTAGCAAAAACACAGGGCTCTGCTAAGTCGGCTTCAAGACGACGTATAGGGCCTGACGCCTGCCCGGTGCCTGAAGGTTAAGTGGAGGGGTGCAAGCTCTGAAATGAAGCCCAGGTAAACGGCGGCCGTAACTATAACGGTCCTAAGGTAGCGAAATTCCTTGTCGGGTAAGTTCCGACCTGCACGAATGGCGTAACGACTTCCCCACTGTCTCCAGGACATGCTCAGCGAAATTGAATTCTCCGTGAAGATGCGGAGTACCCGCGGTTAGACGGAAAGACCCCGTGCACCTTTACTGCAGCTTCAGAGTGGCATTAGGAAAGAACTGTGTAGCATAGGTGGGAGGCTTTGAAGCGACGGCGCCAGCTGTCGTGGAGCCATAGGTGAAATACCACCCTGTTGTTTTCTGATGTCTAACCTCGTTCCGTAAGCCGGAACAGGGACCCTCTGTGGCGGGTAGTTTGACTGGGGCGGTCGCCTCCTAAAGAGTAACGGAGGCGCGCGATGGTGGGCTCAGGCCGGTTGGAAACCGGCTGTTAGAGTGCAATGGCATAAGCCCGCCTGACTGCGAGACTGACAAGTCGAGCAGAGACGAAAGTCGGTCATAGTGATCCGGTGGTCCCTCGTGGAAGGGCCATCGCTCAACGGATAAAAGGTACGCCGGGGA
Source organism: Sphingomonadaceae bacterium OTU29LAMAA1 (assembly GCA_024072375.1). Lineage (NCBI taxonomy): Bacteria > Pseudomonadati > Pseudomonadota > Alphaproteobacteria > Sphingomonadales > Sphingomonadaceae > Sphingomonadaceae bacterium OTU29LAMAA1. Next base: position 1,213,802 of record CP099617.1, on the reverse strand, counting down.
TAACAGGCTGATAACCCCCAAGAGCTCATATCGACGGGGTTGTTTGGCACCTCGATGTCGGCTCATCACATCCTGGGGCTGGAGCAGGTCCCAAGGGTTTGGCTGTTCGCCAATTAAAGTGGTACGTGAGCTGGGTTCAGAACGTCGCGAGACAGTTTGGTCCCTATCTGCCGTGGGCGTCGAAATTTGAGAGGAGTTGACCCTAGTACGAGAGGACCGGGTTGAACGTACCTCTGGTGTACCTGTCGTCGTGCCAACGGCGCAGCAGGGTAGCTATGTACGGACGGGATAACCGCTGAAAGCATCTAAGCGGGAAGCCTCCCTCGAGATAAGATTTCATAGGACGGTCGGAGACCACGACCTTGATAGATCGGATGTGGAAGTGCGGTAACGCATGGAGCTAACCGATACTAATTGTCCTATTCGCGCTTGAGAGTCTCACACCATCAATGACAACACTGGGTCCAACCCAGCGTCAGCGACGGCGTGGATGAACATGCTCGACGCCAGAATATAAAACCTCGTGATTTTCACACAAAGGTGCATCGATTTTAGAACCCATCACAGTGCAAGCTGTGATGGATAAAGCCCAAACCACATCAAAATATCACTTTGATGTGCATGTCGTATCCGCCCGCTCCATTGCCTGGTGGCTATAGCGTCGGTGTCCCACCCGATCCCATCCCGAACTCGGCCGTGAAACCCGACTGCGCCAATGGTACTATCGCTCAAGCGATGGAAGAGTAGGTCGTCGCCAGGCATTGAAGCCGGCGGATACAAACATACAAAGCTTGGAACCCATCCACATGTCATCTGGTCCAACCAGACACCAACACCCCCGCATACACGCGGGGGCGTTGCCGTCTAAAACGACCGTTACCCGCATCGAAGTACCACTTCGATGCACCACGTCGCGGGGTGGAGCAGCCCGGTAGCTCGTCAGGCTCATAACCTGAAGGTCACAGGTTCAAATCCTGTCCCCGCAACCAACACACAAACAACCACACCGCCTCAGGATCCCCCGAGGCGGTTTTTTTGTGCCTTGACGCCGGTTCAGGGCGCCTCCCGTCGTCCCATCCAAATCCCCGGAAGACCAAAAACGTCGGTTTGCTCTCGGGAGTACCTTCTAGAAGGACCGCCCGGCACCACTGCCGGACTACCCCATGGCCCTGCCGTCATTCTTGCCGTCGCGCGACAGGGCAAAGGTGGCGCAATCGGGCAGGGCAGGGACCGGTGCTCGACACGCGTGTGCCGTCGTCACCACCCTCGAGCACGCGCCGCGTGCCTGGCATGGCCGCGACCGGAGCATCCTCGACAAGACGGTCGGTGATCGTCGAGCGACCGATCCCGACGATGCAGTTCGACGCGGAGGGCCGCACAGGCCGCGATCCCAACAGAAACGGCCTCAAGCCGGTGAGCGTTCAGAAGCAGCTCTCGAGCACCAAGCCATTCGACATTATTGCCGTCCATGCTCGCGTGAGAGCTCGACTGCGACTTCGCCGATCAGCTCTCTCAGCCAACGATGTGCCGGATCGTGGCGGTAGCGAACGTGCCAGGCCATCTCGACCGGAAAAGTGCCTAGATCGACCGGCGCAGCGAGAACCTTCAGACGCGGGTCGTGGCGGAGGCGGCGGCAGATGAGATCGGGCAGCGTCGCGCAGTAATCCGTCACCGCAATCATCTCCGCCACGGCAAAGAAGTTGGTGACCGAGATCGCGACGTCGCGCTTCAACTCTTGCTGCGCGAGCGCCTGGAACAGGCCGGCGCGCATGCGGCCGGGCGGCACGATGTTGACGTGCTTCAGCGTCTCGAACTGCTCGCGCGTGATCGTGTCGCCGACGGTCGGGTGATCGGCGCGGACAACGCAAGCCAGGCCTTCGTCCATCACATGCTGGACGACGAGGTTGTCCGGCGGATCGATGATCCGGCCAAGGACGAGCGCGGTGGTGCCGGAGACGACGCCGGTTTCGCCGAGGTCGTTGCCATAGGGCGTCAGGCGCAGCCGGATGCCGGGCGCGACCTGTTGCAGCCGGCCGACGATCGCCGGCACCAGCACGAATTCGACATAGCCGTTGGGGGCGATGGTCAGCAGCCGCTCGGCAGTGGCGGGATCGAACGCCTGCTGGCCCAGCACCGCATCGTCGAGCTGCGACAGCGCCTCGGCGATCGTCGGCGCGAGTGCCAGGGCGACGGGCGTCGGCAGGATGCCATAGCGTTCGCGGATGAACAGCTGGTCGCCGAGCATCAGGCGCAATCGCGCGAGCGCATTCGACAACGCCGGCTGCGTCATCCCCAGGCGTTCTGCCGCGCGCGTGACGCTGCGCTTCTCCATCAGGGCGACGAAGACCGGCAGGAGGTTGAGGTCGTAGCGCATCCAGTCATACTGACGACGATATATCCAAGATCAAGATAATAAACTTCTGGAATATGTCGTCAGCCGCCATCTTGCTCCTGCCGCAGCGACTGCGGCGCATGGCAACGGAAGGCTTCCATGACCAAGGCGACAATCCTCATCCTCGGGTCCAACGCGACGCAGATCACTCTACGCGGCGGCGGCAGCGCGACGATCGGCCAGTATCTCAACGAGACGACGGTGCCCGCGATGGCGCTGATCGATGCCGGCTACGATGTCGTGCTCGCCACGCCCGACGGCACCAAGCCGCACATCGACGCGGTGTCCGACGATGCCAGCCACTTCGGTGGCGACCGATCCGCGTACGATCGCGCCCGCCGCTTCTTCGCCGACGATGCGGCGATGAACGACGTGCAGACCCTGCGCGCGGTGATCGAGCGCGGGCTCGACCGGTTCGCGGGCGTGTTCGTGCCGGGTGGCCATGCGCCGGTCGTCGACCTGATGCAGGACACCGATGCCGGCACGATCCTGCGCCACTTTCATCAGGTCGCGAAGCCGACCGCCCTGCTGTGTCACGGCCCGGTCGCCGTGCTGGCGGCGCTGCCCGAGGCGGCGGCATACCGGGCCGCGCTGGTGGCGGGCGACACGGCCGGAGCGACGGCGCTGGGCCGCGGCTGGATCTACGCCGGCTATCGCATGACGGTGTTCTCCGCGAGCGAGGAACGCGTCGCCGAGGAGCATCTGCTTAAGGGGACGCTTGAGTTCGACATGCCGGCAGCGCTGCGGCTCGCGGGTGGCGAGGTGTCCGCCACCGCCACTGACTTCGCCCCTAACGTCGTCGTCGATCGCGAGTTGATCACCGGCCAGAATCCTGCATCCGACCATCAGCTTGCCGCGGCGCTGATCGACGCCCTCGATCGTTCGCTCGCGACCGCGTGAGCACGCGCATGACCGGCGGAGCGCTGCTACCGCGCTCTGCCGCATCTTCCCCCGGTTCGAGGACCATTGCCATGCCTGCCAACGTCAAGATCATCGCGATCCTCTCCGCCCATCCCGGTAAAGCCACGGCGCTGCGCGCACTGCTGGATGGCATGATCGCGCCGAGCCGCGCCGAGGCCGGCAATCTGCGTTACGACCTCTGGCAGGACCGGGCGGATGCCGACCGCTTCGTGCTCGACGAATTGTATCGCAATGCCGATGCGGTCGCCGCGCACCGCGAAAGTCCGCATTTCCAGCATTACGCTTCGCTCATCGCCGACCTTGCCGAGCGGACCGCCGTCGTCGTCGATCCCGTCACCGTCGCCTGACGCCGAACCGCCCGAGGTCTGCCGTCAAACGATCGTCGGTACGATGCCGCCTTCGGCGCGGATGGCGGCGCCGTTGGTGACGGCGGCGAGCGGGCTCTATGGCCAGGTACGACGATCCTGATCACGCAATCGCCGGTCGGTACCAGCGCAGGCGAGCCGCTTACCGTCATGGACGCGGCCGTTCTACAGCCGTAAGCGTCTATGATGTCCTGAGTTACCGTCGACGACCTGGGAGAATGACGATGCGCAATGTGGCAAGTGCGATGGCCATCGTCGTCACGCTTCTATTATCGACTACCTTGCCAACGAGCGCCGGCGCGCAATCGACGGGGCTGGACGACATGGTAGGTGCCCGCGCGGGCCAGTCCGAGGGTGAACTGCAGCGCCGCGGCTACGTCAACACCGGTGGTTCGAAGAGTGACGATCGCAGCTACACCAACTGGTGGAACGCAGCGCGTCGCCAGTGCGTGACGATCGCAACGATGAACGGGCGCTTTGATTCGATCACGCCCACCACCGCGCCCGACTGCCGTCAGCCCGCAAGCATGCGGCCGCGCCCCGATGCCGGCGTCCGGCCTCGGCCAGGCTATGTGCCCGAACCAAGCTATCCACGTCCGCCATACCAACCTGAGGGTGAACGTCCTTCCACGCTCCCCAGTGGTCCGGGAATAGTCGTTGGCGGCAGACCTGTCGGCCTCGGCTTGGTCTGCTTCGGAGACGGAACGCACGACGGCGTCGCAACCGACACGACGTGGGCCTGGAATGCGAGGCGAGATCGCTACGAGTATGGCAGCTACACGGAATCTCGGCCTGAGAGGTTCGATGCCTCGCTGATGGTGCAGACCTGGGATGGCGGCGGCCGGATCAGACTGCCAAAGTCGCTGATCCCGCCGATCAATTCGCGGGGGAACAATGGGTGGTGGGACCTATCGAACGTCTCGGTCGGCCCTGATGAGATACGCGCGACCTATCGGCTGAATGGACTGAATAAGCCGAGGATCGTCATCGATCGCCGCAGTGGGCGGATAACCGTGCAGGGCTCGTCCAACTACGGCTTCCGCGGACGTTGCGACACGATTGGTCACGACCAGCCACGTCGGTTCTAGGCGCATTGTCTCTGCCGATCGGACCGGCGCTGTCGACCGGGCTCGTGGTCACGACGGCGATGTTCCACGGCTTCGGTCGCATGGTGATCGGGCGCTCGAAGCGAGCGCTCGATCACGGGCGACCACCCATCGCTGCCCCTCACGAGAGAACCAACCCGGCAGTTGCCGCCGTACGTGCGGCGAGATTTTAGTGGAAAGCTGTCCGGCGGTTTCGGGAGGTATGTCAGTCAAGCAGCGCCTGACACAATTGACATATGTTATGTTATCACATTACGAGATGGTCCGTTAAATGCGGGGCATCAACAATGAACGTATCGAATATCAGGTATGTGCGAGCGGTACTTTTCGCCGGAACATGCATCCTTCCGTGGTCGTCGCTGGTGGCACAGGGGCCATCGATAGCAGCGGATGGAAAGGCGGTAACGCCCCGCGCCGGCGACATCGTCGTGACCGGGCGCTCGCTCGCCGACGATGGGCAGGTGGCGCTTCCGATCACCGTGCTGGCAGGCGACGAACTCGCGCACCGCCGCCGGGGCGGACTTGGCGAAACGCTGGCGGGACTACCCGGCATTCACCTCGACAATTTTGGCGGGGGAGCGTCGCGTCCGGTCATTCGCGGTCAGACGCTGCCCCGGATCGAAATTCTGAGCGATGGCGCGAACGTCTTCGATGCTGCATCCGTATCGCCCGATCACGCAATCGCTACTGATCCACTGCTGCTCGACGCGATCGAGATACAGCGCGGCCCGGCCGCCGTCCGCTACGGCGGTAACGCGATGAATGGCGCGATCAATCTCATCGACGGCAAGGTGCCAAAGTCGATCCCCGCCGGCGGCCTGAGCGGCGCAACCGAGGTCCGTCACGGCACCGGGGATCAGGAGAAGACCGTCGTGGGCCGGGTCACCGCAGGCATCGGCGCGTTCGCCGTGCATGTCGAGGGTTCGAGCAGATCCAGCGAGGACTATGACGTTCCCGACGCCTACGGCAGCGACAAGCTCCGCGATTCCTTTGCGGACAGTGCAAGCTACAGTGCCGGGGCCTCGTGGATCACGTCAAAGGGGTATCTGGGAGCGGCCTATACGCGCCAGACGAACAGTTATGGCCTGCCGGGACATAGCCATGCCAACGGGGCGTGCCACACCCACGCCATCAGGCTCCATTGCGCGATCCACGGCTCGATCACTCATCCGTTCAGGGGGCTCGACGATACGCTACCGGCCACCATCGACCTGCGCAGCGATCGCGTCGACATTCGCGGCGACTATGACAGCCTCGTTCCCGGGCTGGATCATCTTCGCATGCGCTTTTCCTACACCGACTATGCACATCGCGAACTCGACGGGCGGCTCGTTTTCGCGATCTACACGAACAAGGTTTATGACGGGCGCGTGGAGGCGACGCATCAACCCGTGCTGGGCTTTACCGGTACGCTAGGCGTCCAGTACACCAGCGGATTGTTCGGCGGCATTGGTAGCAGCCGCCCCAACATCCGCGACAATCAGGAGAAATTCAGAACTGACGACCTCGGCGTATTCCTGACGGAGCGAAGGTCGATAGGCGTCGTGGATTTTGCGATTGCCGCGCGGAAGGACTGGAGAACGATCAATGTCGTACACAGGCCGTATGAGGAACTGCTGCCCGCTTCCTTCATAGCAAAACTCACGCCTGAAGAGTTGACTAAGGCGAAAGCGGTATTTGCCAGATCTTTTGAATTAAATTTTCCTGAATCCGACGTGTCGCCGTTTTCAATGTCGCTCAGTGTGACAGCCAATATGTCGGATGGATTTTTCGCTGGAGTATCGCTTGGTCGATCACAACGCGCTCCCGGCGTGCGTGAGCTCTATGCGAGGAATAACAATCTGGCGACGAGCAGCTATGAGATCGGGCTCGCGCGAACGGAATTCCTCAGGGACCTTCCGCGACCTGTTTCAAACATCCTCGAAACTGCAAAGTCGATCGACGCGAATTTTGGCAAGAAGGGCGGAACGATCGAGTTTGACGTTGGCCTGTACTACAAGAATATCGACAACTACATCTTTGCGCGGTTCCTGAGTTCGGAACCCGGAGCGATCCTGCTGGCGTACACGCCGGCGGATGTGCGTTTTCTGGGCGTCGACGGACAGATCAGCTACCGGCTGGATGCACGATCACAAGTGACGGTGTATGGCGATTATGTCGACGCCGATCTGAAAAGCACGAACGACAACCTTCCGCGTCTTCCACCCGGACGCCTGGGTGTGCGCTATGCACTAACCGAAGGTCCGATTACGGCCGATGTCGATTATAGCCGGACGTTCGCACAGAACCGCTTCGCCTCGTACGAAACGCGGACCGCAGGATACGACAATCTCAACGCTACGTTTGCCTACCGTTTCGATACGGGATTGGGCAGAAGCGTGGAGTTCTATCTCCGCGGGGCCAACCTGACCAACCAGCTCGCGTTTGCACACACGTCATTCGTCAAGAATCAGTCGCCGCTGCGTGGCCGCAATGTCGTCCTCGGCATGCGCCACCAGTTCTGATCGACGGAGATATCATCGTCAGGTTCCCCGATCTTGCTCGGTTCCGCCGCGCTCCTGTCTTCGTTTGCCAGTGGACAGGACGCGGGTATCGGGCACAGGTCAGCGACCAGCTGTCTGAGCTGGCGGTCCTCTTCCGCAAGCAGCTTCAGGCGCTGCAACTCGGCGATGCCGAGTGCGCCCCGTAGACCTGCTTCAGCCTGCGTTGCCGGAGACCCTGCGTGGCGGCGTGGTCAACATGGATGCGACCGCCGGACACTGGGCGCCGGCACGCGCACGTTCCGGCGGCGCATCGAAGCGGAGAGCACGGACTGCCGGCACCGTTGAACGCGACGTGTGAGGCGCTTGCCCGGCAATCCATGAACGGGCGATGCTGCTCCGACTGAACCGCTTTTTCTCGGCTTCGGTGTGCCCATTCTTGCCTGCACGCCTTCCGCACACGGACGGGCACGACACCGGAGGTTGTACGACGCGGCGAATTACACGAGCGCCTCGCCCAATCCGAACCAGGTATCGTCGAGCGCCAGGGTGACCAGCGAACTCATTGCCGCCGCCGCTTCATCGGGGTCGCCAGCGTGGATCGCGTCATAGACACGACGATGATCGGGAATGGGGTCGCGCGGCAGGGCGCGGTCACGCTGTCTCAGTCGGGTCGTCCATTCCACTCCCGCGGTGATGCCTGAGCTTAGCGAGGTTGGCGCGTCATTCCGGGTGGCGAAGATGATGGCAGCGTGAAAGGCCCGGTCGGCCGCCTGTCCGGCTCTGGTCGCCAATGTCTCGTCAGCCATCATTTCCAGCGCGTCGTGTATCGTCCGCAGATCGTCGTCATCCCGTCGCTTCGCCGCCAGCCGGGCGGCATAAGGTTCGATAGCGGACCGAAGGTCGAAGAGGCTGCGCAGCAGTTGCATATCGGGCGTATCCGCGAAGGCCCACTCCAGCACGTCCGGGTCGAGCATGTTCCATCTATGTCGTGGCAGTACGCGGGCACCCGTCTTCGTCCGGCTCTCGACAAGGCCCTTGGCGATCAGGGCCTGCACAGCTTCCCGATAGACGCCCATCCTCTCTGACGCCGTCAAATCCGTCGGCAGTATTTTCCCGGAATATACTCACCCGAGATGATCGCCTCGCCGAGCCCCTGAGGCGGCGCCCCGTGGGCAAAGACTTCTGGCCCTGCGGTCGAGCGCAATTCCTGGCTCCAACAATATCCTGTTGTCGGACAAGAACGATTCACTACCGCGGCGAACTATCGCCGATGAACCAACTGAAAAACTGCGTATTCAAGGAAATGAAACGAGTTATAAAATGATCTATCCCACTGTTAATAAGCTGTAAATTTAGAACTGTGACGCTTAAACTATTGGCTTGATATATTTTAGTCTGACATTGTATCATGATGTCTGCCCGTGGCTTACAAAACTGACGGGTGGGGAGGAATTAATATCGTGAAAGCAGCATTGCCTTGCGGATTGGCGTCAGGCGTACTTTCGGGTGCATCCGCTTGAAGGTAACCAGACAATGGAATCCGAATACCTGGAATGACAGGGGGTTGGCGAAGCCAATGTTCCGGAATTGACGGCGAGAAGATCGTCCCCGCCGCCACCAATCTTCCAACGTGCCGCAATACGCTGCCCGGAGTGTCGAAGTACAGTTTCGACATGATCGGCCTTTACGAGCTCGCGCCGATGAGCATCCGCGTGGCGTACAATTACCGTGACGCCAACGTCGACACCTTCGGCGACCCCGGCGTGTTCACTACCTCTATTCGGACAAGGCAGACAGGCTTGATCTTTCCGCGAGCTACAACCTCAACGATAACATCACGCTGACGGTGGACGCCACCAACCTGTTGCGCACGCTCTATCATAGCTACGTCAAGGACTCGCGTTACCCGCGTGACGTGCGGTGGGAGGCGAGCCTTTTGTCGGCCGGTGTTCGCTTCCGGTTCTAACGGGCCGGACGGTCGTGACGGCTGCTGTTACCCGTCACGGTCGCACGCCGTGTCATCGAATTGTCCAGGAGACATCTTCATGCTCGTATCCCGTCGTTTCCTGCTAGCCGGCGTCAGCGCGGTCGCCATCATGCCGATCGGCGGCGCGGCGTTTGCCGGGCAGGTCCGCCAGAGCGTGAAGCCGGTGCCGGCACGCTTCGTCCGGTTGAAACCGTCCCTTTTCGCCGACGCGTTCGAGGCCAATCGTCGCTACTTGCTCGAACTCGATCCCGAACGCCTGTTGCATAACTTCTACGTCTCCGCCGGGCTGCCCGCGCCCAAGCCGGTGTATGGCGGCTGGGAGGCGATGGGGATCGCAGGCCACATGATGGGTCACTGGCTGTCGGCATGCGCACTCGTCATCGCCAACACCGGCGACCGGCAGCTGTCTGCGCGGCTCGATCATGCGCTGGCGGAGATGGCGCGAATCCAGACCACGCACGGCGATGGCTATTGCGGCGGCACCACCGTCGAGCGCGACGGCAAGGTCGTGGACGGCAAGATCGTTTTCGATGAGTTGCGGCGCGGTGATATCCGCTCCGGCGGGTTCGACCTGAACGGCGGTTGGGTGCCGCTCTATACATGGCATAAGGTCCACGCCGGCCTGCTCGATGCCCACATACTTGCCAACAATCCGCGGGCCATGCCGATCATGCTGGGGATCGCAGGGTATCTGGCGAGCGTCCTCGAACCGCTGACCGACGAGCAGATGCAACGTGTACTGGCGGCCGAGCATGGCGGTCTGAACGAAACCTATGCGGAAACCTATGCGCTGACCGGCGACCGGCGATGGCTCCGTATGGCCGAGAAAATCCGTCACAAGGCGGTGCTCGATCCGCTGACAGTGCAGCAGGACCGGCTTTCCGGTCTTCACGCCAACACCCAGATTCCGAAGGTCATCGGGCTTGCCCGCCTGCACGAGCTGACCGGAAAACCCGCACATGCGACAGCGGCACGTTTCTTTCACGATCGGGTCGCGCACCATCACAGCTACGTCATCGGCGGCAATTCGGAACGCGAGCACTTCGGACAGCCCGACATGCTGTCCGCCCGGGTCACCGAGGCCACATGCGAGGCGTGCAACAGCTACAACATGATGAAGCTGACGCGCTACCTGTACGGCTGGCAACCGGATGCGAGCTGGTTCGACTATTACGAACGCGTTCAACTGAACCACATCATGGCGCATCAGCATCCGGAAACAGGCCGGTTCGTCTATTTCATGCCGTTGGCACCGGGTGCGCGGCGCGTTTTCTCCAGCGCGGAGGACAGCTTCTGGTGTTGCGTCGGCTCGGGTATTGAGAGCCACGCCAAGCACGCGGACTCGATCTGGTGGAGTGACGCTGCGACCCTCTACGTCAACCTCTTCATTCCGTCCGAACTGGATTGGCCCGAGCGTGAGCTGGGCATCACGCTGGACACGAAGATGCCTTCCAGTGGCACCGCGACCCTCACCTTCCGCCGGGCGCCCGCGAAATCGCAGGAGCTCGCCGTTCGTTTGCCCGGATGGGCACAGAACCCGGTGATAACCCTCAACGGTGAAGCGATCACACCGAAGGTGCGCAACGGCTATGCGGTGATCGACCGGCCCTGGAAAGCTGACGACGCCCTGCGCGTCACGTTGCCGATGACATTGAAGGCGGAGCCGCTGCCCGGTGATCCGTCCGTGGTGGCATTCACTCACGGGCCGCTGGTACTGGCGGCGGATCTGGGTGCCGCGGCGGAGCAATATGATGGCGTCGGGCCGGCGCTGGTCACCGCTGCCGCCGCCACGGCGGTGCTCACGCCGTCAGACGTCGACGGCGCGTTCCGTGCGATCGGTGCACTGGACGAAAAGCTGATCTTCAGGCCGTTCTTTTCGCAATATGACCGTCGTGCCGCGGTTTACATCCCGACGTTCACGCCGGAGGGGTGGACGCGGGCCAGGACCGATTACGTGGCCGCGCAGGAAGCGGCTCGTACGCTCGCACGGCGGACGGTGGATGTCGTGCATCTTGGCGAAATGCAGCCGGAGCGCGATCACGGTTTCAGTGCGGCACATAGTGAAATCGTCAACTGGAGCGGCCGCGCGGCAAGGCGGCTTCGCCCCGGGGAAACGATGCGGATGATATTGGCCCGGCGTCCGGGGCCGGCAATATTGCGTTTACTGGTGGCCGCCGGGGATGCCGGTCGCGAAATGGCCATCACCGTCGACGGCCAGACGCTGGGTAAGGGGCGTCCCGCCGGTGACGCGACCGGTAACCTGGTTTCGGTCGATTATATCGTCCCTTCCAGCGGAACGCAGGGGTCGCCGAATGTGGAGGTCACGGTCGCGGCGCAAAAGGAGGATGCGGTAGTCTACGAGATTCGGATGCTATCGGCGCCGAATGGATTAGCGTCGGTAACGTGAGCCGGCCTTAGCGAGAGGCAGTGGGCCCGTCGTCGTTCGTGCCCTCCCGATAACCTGCGCAAGAAAGCCTGCGAAACGCAAATCAGGCGATGGCCACAAGGGTCATCGCCCGAACATCGACGCTACTTCCCGGCACGGGAATGGCGGTCGATGAAATCCTGATGTGACGGCATGTGGCGGGCGGCGGCGGCGGTGACTTGACCGATACGGTCGAGCGCGGCGCGTGCCTCGGCCAGGGGTAGCGCCGCGCCTATCGGATCATAGCTCGATGCGAGCAGCCCCTGGCCGTCCATCACTGCCAGCCAGCTCGTCTTGGTGAACAGCTCGTCGGTTTCGCGGAACACACGCCCCGTGCGGTTATAGATCGCGATCCGCTCCGCCAGCGTATCGGGGATCGGCATATCGGCGAGATGGCGCCAATAGGCGGTGTCGCGGCGGCCCGTGGCGTGGAAGTGGAGGATGATGAAATCGCGGATGCTGTCGAATTCGGTCGTCATCAGCCGGTTGTATCGACGGGTGTCGGCCGGTTCGAACGCGCGGGTCGGCAGCATCTCGAGCAACCGGGCGATGCCGGTCTGGATCAGGTGGATGCTGGTCGATTCGAGCGGTTCGAGGAAGCCGCCGGACAGGCCCAGCGCAACGCAATTGCGCACCCACAATGCCGAACGCCGCCCGGCGCGAAAGCGCAGCGTGCGGGGTTCGGCGAGCGCTTCCCCCTCGATATTGGCGAGCAAGGTCGCGGTCGCCTCGTCTTCCGAGACGTGATCCGCGGCGAAGACATAGCCGTTGCCGACGCGATGCTGCAGCGGGATGCGCCACTGCCACCCGGCGGCACGTGCGGTCGCACGGGTATAGGGCGGCGGCGGTCCGGTAACGGCACTCGGCACCGCGACCGCGCGATCGTTGGGCAGCCATGACGACCAGTCCTGAAAGTCCGCACCGAGTGCGTCGCCGAGCAGCAGCGAACGGAAACCCGAACAGTCGACGAACAGGTCCGCCTCGATCCTGCCGCCATCCGCCAGCGTAACCGCATCGATGAAGCCGTCGGTGCTACGGAGTGAGACATCGACCACGCGGCCTTCGCGGCGAATGACGCCCGTGGCTTCGGCGCGCGTGCGCAGGAAGCGCGCGTAGAGCGTCGCGTCGAAGTGGAAGGCATAGCCGATATGCGCAAGCGGCGTGTTGCCGGGCTGGGGCCGCATGAACCGCCCCGCCGCCGCCGCCGTCGCGCAGATCGAATAGTCCGATAGTGGACCGGCCGCGCCCTCCGCGCGCAAGCGCCGCCACATTGCCTCGAACGGCACCGCACCGGGATCGACGCCGTAGACGCCGAACGGATGGAAATAGCGGTGGCCGAGGTGGCGCCAGTCGACGAATTCGATCCCCAGCTTGAACGTACCGCCGGTCGCGCGGACGAAGTCGTCCTCGTCGATGCCGAGCAGGCCGTTGAATGCCTGAATCGGCGGGATGGTCGCCTCGCCGACGCCGACGGTGCCGATCTCTTCGGATTCGACGAGCGTGATCGCGGGTCCATGGGGGCCGAGCACGCGGGAGAGCGCGGCAGCCGCCATCCAGCCTGCGGTGCCACCGCCGATGATCGCGATGCGGCGAACCGGGCCGTCGTCTTTCGCGTGGGTCATGACATCGCCTTGCATTGCAGGAACAAATTGCCGGTCAGTCGTCCGCGGCGCGGATCGGCGGCGGTAACGGGCAAATGCGACACCAGACCCGAATGGAGCAGCGCCGCACGGTATAACACGAGCCGGTCGTAGCGAGCCTCGACCGCGCCGATCCGCTCGAACTGCGCGTCGGAACCGGTCCGGTAACCGGACGGCGGATGATCGATCATCTCGCGGTCCAGCGCAGCGCGATAGGAGGGCAGGCGATCGGCATCAATCGTCTCGTACCCGGTGGCCGAATGGCGGAAGAAGCCGGTGCCGTCCGCATCGTCGGGCGACAGGAAATGCACGGTCGCGAATTGTAGCCGGTCGACGGTGTCGACATGGGGCACGCACTGGTCGGGGCTGAGCGCCTCGGGTGGGATGGTCACCAGCGAGAAATTGCCACGGGCGCGGGCGGGAACGACCGGAACAGCGGTGAAATGCGCGGCGATCAGCGGCAGCACGAAGCGGATCATCGCATCGATATACGCGACGGGAGCAGGCCCGAGCAGGCCAGGATAGCCGCTGCCTGCGCGTGCGGCCTCCGTAAACGGCGTGTTCGCTGCCGCATCGACCAGCGCATCGGGAATGCCGCTGGCGTCGTCGATGACGACGACGGGCTCCCCCTCTTCGCCGACATGCAGCAAGCGCATTGCGCCAGGCTCGGCGAACCAGCGTCGATCTTGATTGGTATGCGGGGTCACGATCGGCATCGAGTTCATCCACGCGGTACAGACGGGGCAGGATTGTGACGCCCGCCGCCGGCATCGGCAACGGGCAGTCATATTCGGTCATCGGTCGGAAACGGCGACCGGAGCTAAAAAACTGGCGCGATCGGAAGATCGCGCCAGGACAGGAGGAGCAGATCAGTAGGTTGCGCGCAACGACAGGCCGAACCGACGATCGTTGAGCTGATACTGAAGCGGCTGGGCCTCGGTCTGGATGTACGTAGCGTTCATCCGGTTGTTGAGGTTCACCACATCCGCCGACACGGCGATATGATCGTTCAGGTTTACGCTGAGCGATGCATCGAGCGAGGCATAGGGTTTGGCATATTGCGCAAATCCATTGGCGCCGCTGCCCGTCGTCGTATCCAGGTAACTCGAACGCCAGCTCCACGCGAGGCGGGCCGTGACCGGACCTTTCTCGTACAGACCGATCAGATTGTAGCTATGCTTCGACAGCTTCTCGAGCGGCAATTGTGGGGGCAGGTTCGAATTCGCCACCCCGGTCGGGTTCGAGACGCTCGAGTCGACGTAGGTGTAGTTCGCCTGAACACCGAAACCGCTCAGCAAGCCCGGCAGGAAATCGAAGAACTGTTGGTATGCGACTTCCGCGCCCTTAACCGTGCCCTTGCCGGCATTGATCTGTGTGCTCACGAGATAACGGCGGCCCTGGAACGTCTGCTCATAGAAGCCCGGCGCCAGGAAGCCATCGACCTTCTTGTAGAACAGGCCCCCGGTCAGTGACCCCGCTCTCGCGAAATACCATTCTGCGGTCACGTCGAAGTTGTTCGACGTGATCGGATCGAGCCGCGGATTGCCCGCGCTGGCACTCGCGCGGCCCTGCTGATCGAGCTGGTTCGGATTGTTGAGCGTCAGGTTGGTCGACAGCTGATCGAAATTCGCCCGCGCCAGACCTTTCGAATAGGCGAAGCGCATCTGGAACTGGTCGGTCAGACGGGCGCGAAGGTTCACGCTCGGAAGGGCCTTGGTATAACTGTTAGTGGCCTGGAACGGGGTGACGACCGTGCTGGTCACGCCGTTGGTCACGACCGTGGCGAACGCCGAACCGGCGGACGTCGTGCTGGTCTTGATGATGCGAACGCCTGCTCCACCATCGATGCGAATGCCGCCCGCATCGAACGCATAATCGGCGACTGCCCAGGAGGTGTAGGTCTTTTCCGTTTGATTGTTGAGATCGCCCGGCGTGAACGCGTCCTTGGTCCGTGCGCCGAGCAGCGCATAAAGCGCCTTTGTCTGCTCCCAAACGCCGTCGCCTGCCGGGAATGCCGGATAAAGCAGACCGCCCTTCACGGTGTTACCATCGAACCAGTTGGACGACGGACCCCGCATCGCGAGCTGCGGGTTGCGGCCGAGCGGGATCAGCGGCGTGCCGGCAGGTGCCGAACAGCTGCCATCCGGGCCGATCGCGGTGACGCACACGCCGTTCCAGGTGCCGCGCAAGTCGATGGTATTGTCCGCATAACGGGCGCCGCCGCGCAGCTTCTGGAGGAACCCGCCCTCGATGTCATATTCGATGTCGTAGGCGAGCGCGAGCGTATCGGCGTCATTGCGCTGTAGCGAATCCGCGATGAACGGGGTCGTGTAGTTCGCCGGATTGTTGAGCAACGACGGGTTGGCGACATCCCAGCGCGGATATTTGCCGCGCAGGTCGAAGGTGACGCCGGTGGTATGCGGCGAGGTCAACACGGTCTGGCCACTCGTTGTGTACAGCGACAGCACATGGCCGTTGCGGTCGGCATTATAGTAGGACTTCAGATACTGGACGTCGAAATTGGCCTTTGCATTCGGCGTAGCCTGCCAGCCGACGTTGAATGTGAGGTTCTGGCTCGCGCTCCACAGTTCCTGATCGAACCGACCGGTTTCGAAGGTTTGCGGCGAGATCGTACCGCTGGTCGCGTAACCTTCCTTGTTGAAGGTGAAGGCGGCACCGGGAGCTGCCTTGGCCGCGTAAACGGTCTGCACGCCGTTGACGAACGTGTCGGATATGCTGTTGGCGTCGTAAAAATAGGCGCCCGTGCGATTGAACCAGTATTTGGTTCCCTGATATTGCGCGGTGACCAGCACATCCGGACTGGCCTGCCACTGCAATGCGGCAGCGACGCCCAGACGCTTGCGATCACCCGTGTCGTCATAGATTTCAAAGCCATAGGGAATCTTGGCACTGGCTGGCGCACCGGTGATCGTGCCGGGCTGCGCATTGCCGAACGGACCGGCGAGCAGGCCGTCCTGACGATACTGGCTCTTGGAATATACGGCATTCAGCAGCAGGCCGATCTCGCCCATGCCGGTATCGTAACGGTTGCTGTAGAGGCCCGAGATCGAGCCACCGTATTTGTCGACACGATCGTAATAGTTGCCGCGTGCCGTCATCGAAATGACCTGGCCTGCCGTGTCGAACGGCTTGCGGGTCCGCAGATTGACCGCACCGCCGACGCCGCCTTCGATGATTTCGGCAGGCGCATTTTTATAGACGTCGATACCCGACAGCAATTCGGGCGGAATGCCTTCCAAATCGAACGAGCGACCGCCGGACGCGGAATAGACCGCGCGGCCGTCCAGCAGGTTCTGCGTCTGCGTCAAGCCGCGAACCGCGATTGCGGGCGAGGTGCGGTGATCGAAGTCGGTTGCGCCTTCGCCATAGCGGCGCTGGATCTGCACACCGGTGACGCGCTGCAGGGCTTCCGTCGTGTTGACGTCGGGAAGCTTGCCAATGTCCTGCGCGCTGATCGAGTCGACGATCTGGTTGGAATTGCGCTTGATCGCCTGAGCGGTGCCGAGGCTCGCACGGACGCCGGTGACGACAATGTCCTGATCGCTCGCCGGATCGGCCGCGGCCTGATCGGCGGTCTGCGCGACGGTGGTGCTTGGCTGTGTTTGCGCCTGCACGTGTCCTGCGCTGACCAGCGCGACCAAGGATGCGCCGGCGAACAGCCGGCCGTAATGACCCTTCATATTCCTCTCCCCTACTACCGACATCAGTGCCGTGTAATGTCCGACATACACCCAAGTCGGTTATGCCGGACAAATAAAAAGCGTGGCTATCGACCCATGATTCCGCGAGGGTGTGGCGGATATCACGCACACCCCAGGGAAGGGTTTGAAGAGGTTGGCAAAACGTGACGGGCTGCGGCCGGCGCATGTGACCATTGCACGCACGCTGGGGGTCGCCATCGTTACCGGCGAGTATCTTCCGGGTGCGACAATTCAGGGAGAGTTCGATCTCGCGGACCGGTTCGGGGTGGCGCGGAATGTAATCCGCGAAGCGTTGCGCATGCTGATCGCGAAGGGGCTTATCGAGAGCCGTCGAAAAACGGGTACGCGCGTACGAGCGCGTGCCGACTGGAATCTGCTGGATGCCGAAATGCTTGGCTGGATGTTCGAAGGTGCGCCGCCGCTCGCCTTCGTGAGGGATTTGTTCGAACTCCGGCTGATTATAGAGCCTGCGGCTGCCGCTCTTTCGGCGGAACATCGCACGATGCGGCAACTCTCCCGCATGGGCTATGCGCTTGAATTGATGACCCGGCATGGCCTGGATAACAGCGAAGGGCAGGAGGCAGATGAGCAATTCCATGCCATTCTGCTCGAAGCGACGCACAACGAACTGCTTGGTAGCCTGGCCGTCAGCATCTCGTCCGCCGTGCGGTGGACCACGTTTTTCAAGCACCGTTCGAGCATCGTTTATCCCGATCCGATCCCCCAACATCAGGATCTGTTCGAGGCGGTAGCCCGGTCTGACAGTGCCGGCGCGCGCGCGGCGGCGACCAGTCTGATCGATCAGGCGCGCCGCGATACCGAGATTACGCTGGCTGACGGTAACCCGACTTGACGGCACGAGACGCGCCTATAATGTCCTACATATAACTTTTTAGATCATTATATGGATCGGTGCATCGCCATGCGAGATTTTATGTCCGGTATGGTTTGTGGCATTCGCAGCGGCAGGTTGCGGCGCATCACGCTGGCGCTTGCGCTGACGGCATCGGCGGCGTCGGTCGGGGCACAGGACAGCCGGTTCGTGTCGATCAAAGGCGACAAGCGGGCATTGCGCGTGGACGGCCAGCCGTTTCTGCTACTGGGTATTCAGCTCAACAATTCGAGCGGTTTCCCTGCCGAAATGCGCCGGCTGGCACCGGCGATCCGTCGCAGTCAGGCCAATACCGTCATGGCGCCGATCGGCTGGGAATCGATCGAGCCGGTGGAGGGGCGATTCGACTGGTCTGCGGTTGACGGACTGATTGCCGAGGCACGCTTGCAGCAGGTTCGGCTGGTGCTGCTGTGGTTCGGCACCTGGAAGAACGCCAATATGAGCTATACGCCCGCCTGGGTGAAGCGCGATACAGTCCGCTTCCCGCGGGTGGTGAATGCCGAAGGTCGGCCGATCGAAGTGATCTCGCCGATCAGCGTCGCAGGGCGCGAGGCCGACGCACGCGCTTTTGCCGCGCTTATGGTGTATCTGAAGGTCGTAGACAGGCGGCAAAGAACCGTCATCATGGTGCAGGTCGAGAACGAGGCGGGCACGCTGGGCGCCGATCGCGACTACGCGCCCGCCGCGGAGGCTCTGTTCCGGGCGGCCGTGCCGCCCGACATGCCGGGTGCAAGGCCCGGTGACTGGACCGCCAGCTATGGTGAGCGAGCGCCCGAGGCGTTCATGGCCTATCACACCGCGCGTTATATCGGTGCGGTCGCGGCGGCGGGGAAGCGTGCCTACGATCTTCCCCTTTATGCAAACGTCTGGCCGCGCGAGCAGCCAGGGCTGTTGCGCCCGGGGGACAACTCGCCGTCGGGCGGAGCGGTATCGTGGCTGTTGCCGCAGTGGCGCGCGTTGGCCCCGGCGATCGATGTCGTCGGCGTCGACAATTACGACACAAACGCCGCGCCTTATATGGAGATCGCGCGCGCCTACGACGTGTCGGGCAATCCGCTGTTCGTGCCAGAGACGGGGGGCAGCATGGCCCACGCACGCCATGCTTTCTGGACGCTGGCACAGCCATATGCGGTCGGCATCGGAAAGTTCGGTATCGATACCGGTTTCGGCATCAAGGATGGCAAGCAGATCGAGGAGCCGATCGCCCTCGACTATCGCCTCTTGCGTGAAGCGGTACCGTTTCTGGTGCCGTTGCGTGATGCCGGACAGGTGCGCGTCGCGGTGGAGGAGGATGGCATGGCGAACGTGCCGCTCGTTTTCGGCGACGTGGATCTCGTCGCCCGCTTCGGCGATGTGCGCGATGGCTATGGCGGACCGCGGGGGCAGGGCAATGGCGACCTATCCGGCAGGGTAATCGTTGCACGCGCCGCAGCCGATCGCTTCCTGCTCGCCGGCGTGAGTGCCAACCTCAGGTTCGCGACCCGGTTGGGCAGGGCAGGCAGCGTCCAGCTCGTGTCCGTGGGGGAAGGGCATTTCGAGGGCGGCCGCTGGGTGCGCGACCGACTGGTCAATGGCGACGAAACCGCATTCGGCCTGATCCTGCCGGCGACGGGTCGTTCGCTGATGGTGACCGTGCAGGTGAACCCATGACGGCGCGGGTCGCATTTGCGATGCTGCTCACCGCACCGATCGCTCTGACCGCAGCGGATGCGCCGGTGCGCTGGAATGCTGCCGGTTCTGGCAATCCCTTATTACCGGGCTATTTCGCCGATCCGTCCATCGTCCGCGATGGCGGACGCTGGTACGTCTTCGCGACGATCGATCCGTGGGGCGACGATCGATTGGGCATGTGGGTGTCGGATAATGGCCGCGACTGGCGTTTTTCGCAACCGGACTGGCCGACCAAGGCGGCGGCGACCAGCCCGACCTCGGGCGATTCGAAGGTATGGGCACCATCGGTAGTCAAGGCGGCGAACGGACGCTGGTATATGTACGTCTCGGTCGGCAGCGAGGTATGGGTCGGCAGCGCAGCGAGGTATGGGTCGGCAGCGCGGCATCGCCGGCCGGGCCTTGGGCCGATGCCAATGGTGGCAAGCCACTGATCGCAAAGGACTTCGCGCCTGCGTATCATATGATTGATGCCGAGGCGTTCATCGACAGCGACGGGCAGGCGTATCTGTACTGGGGATCAGGGCTCAACTGGGTCAACGGCCACTGCTTCGCCGTCCGCCTGAACCCCGACATGGTGACGTTCGACGGCCCGCCCCGTGACATCACACCGGCGCATTATTTCGAGGCGCCGTTCATGGTAAAGGCGGGCAAGCGTTACGCGCTGACCTACAGCGACGGCAACACCACCAAGGATACCTACACAGTTCGTTATGCGATCGGCGACACCCCCTTCGGGCCGTTCGAAGAAGCGGCCAACAGCCCGATCCTGAGCACCGACGCCGTGCGTGACATCGTCAGTCCCGGTCATCACGCCGTTCTCCGCAGCGGCACACAGAACTACATCCTGTATCATCGGCAGGCGCTGCCGTGGCCGCGTGGCGGCGACGACGTATTGCGACAGGTGGCGATCGATCGACTTGCGATCGGAGCGGATGGCACGCTGGCCCGGGTAGTGCCGACACATGGCAGCGTGGTCGGCGGGTTTGGCCGGGCGCGGCTGCGCGGGCTGCGCTGGCAGGCGTTCGGAAGCACGGGAGATCCCGTCTATGCCCCCGCTCGCGCTGCAGACGACAATTACGCGACGCTTTGGCGAGGCGGCGGGGAGGGGCGGGCCATGCTGGTGGCCGATCTGGGATCGGTGCGCGCAGTGCGGGGTAGCCGTTTGCGGCCGGAATATGCAACGCGATCCTATGAACTGGGGATCGAGGCGTCGACTGATGGCAAGGTCTGGCGCGCCGCGGTGCCGGTCGCGGTGCTGTCGGGATCGCCAATCACGTTACTGCATCCGCTGCGAGCACGGTATCTGCGACTGACGACCGCACACGGCGGGGATGGCTTTTGGGAATGGTCGATCGATTGAGAGCGATGCGGGCGCGACCGGTCAGCCGGCGGGGCAGGCGGGTCTCGCAGGTCCGCGGGTCAGGACGATGGTGACCACCGATCTTGGAGGCGCGGTCGTCCCGCTGACGCAGCGCGCATCGTGCGTCTGGTCGGTCAACACCATTTGCGGATGCCAGCCGGTGGGAACGACCAGCCGACGGGGGGTGATGCCGCCATTGACGTGCACCAGCGCCAATGTCCGTCCATCGGGCGACAGCGCACCCGCTGTGTCGAGGTCGTCGACCGGGACCAGTCGGTAACCGGGGCGGATATAGCGGCTGAACTGCGCCATCGCCCAATATTTACGGGTGATGTAGATCGCATGTGGCCCCTTTGCGGATGCGGTCAGATCGGTCTTCACGAGGCCCCAGTTCGATCCGGGTCCGATTTTTCCCGTGGCATCCTTGCGCGCCGACATATCCTCGATCGCTTGCCAGAACACCCAGGCCGCGGGTTCCAGTCGCTTGAGGTCGAGCACGATGTGTTCGGCAAAGGCCAGCGCCGAAGGCATAGCATCGAAATCTTCGGGGTCTTCGTCGAGCGGGGTGTCGTCCTCGCTCATCCATAGCCGGATACCCGCAGCCCGCGCGGCATCGCGCACGCCCGTCTGATGGATGTTGCCATAACTGTGGACGTTGAGCTGGCCGATCCGGGCCATGGTCGTCGGCGGGTAGGCGACGATATCGGTCAGGAACAGGTGGGAACTGGTTTCGTCCGGCGCAGCGATGACGGTCGAAAGCCTGCGCGCCTTCAACGCGGCGTCGGCGGCGTCGATCATCGTGGCCTGTCGTGCCGGGCTCCAGTGCGCGCCTTCCTGCTTGTTGGCGGCGAACCAATAGTTCGTGTTGGGCTCGTTGACCGGCGACAGCGTGCGGAAGGTAATTCGGTGGCGTCGTTGCAATTCGTCGACGCTGCGCGCCAGATAGGTGGCGAAGCGCCCTTCCTCGCCCGGCCGCAGATTGTCGTCGTCGCCCCGTTCAGCGCCCGACACGCGGCCGGATATCGTCATGAACCAGGGTGGCGAATTGGAGAAGGCCTCGAAGATCGCAGTCGGCACCCGGTCGCGGATCGCATCGAGCCACCAGCGTTGCGTCGCATCCTGCGACCAGTCCCACATCGCGGGCGCGTCGGCTCGCCAGTCCTCACCCGTCGTGCCGGACGGCAGCCGCCAGAAGCCGGGAACGGCGCCGCCGGGGCGCAGGTACGGCTTGATACCGCCCGCATTGCCGCCGCCGATATTGTAACGCGCGATCGTCCAGCCGAGCCCGCGGTCGGTATAGAACAGATCGGCCAGCCGGTCGCGCTCCGCCAGCGGCCAGTCGCCGGTGACGTTGGCGAACCAGGCAAGGGCAGTGCCCCATCCCTCGAACTCCGTCGAGGGGCGATCGATGGCGGGCCGCAGCGTCACCGTAACGGGCGTTGCGAGCGTGGACGACGGTGCCGTTCCGGTCGTCAACAGCGCAGCGGCCAGCATCGTCGATTGCAACATCGTTCTCGCTCCCCCGATACGGCCATTCCGATCGCGTCGGCCTGATCTCTTGCGTAATCGGTCCAAAACGATATGTCGGACATGAAATCGGATCAACCGATGATTTGGGGAGCGGACGATGCGGCGATCATGGCTGGGGTTGGGATTGCTCGCTGGCACCGCGACCGGCGCGGTATCCGCGCAGAACACGCCGCAGGTTCAGCGGGTGCAGGTCGACCCGGCCCGACCGGACTGGGAGAATCCCGCGGTGTTCGCGCGTGGCAAACTGCCCGCCCGTGCGACCGGCTTTCCCTTCGAGACACGCGAGAAGGCGCTGGCTGGCGACGAAGCATCGTCGGCGCGCTACGTGACGCTGGACGGTACGTGGAAATTCGCACTTTCGCCCGACGCCGATGCGTTGCCTGCGGGATTCGAACGACCGGGGTTCGACGTGTCGGGGTGGAAGGACATCAAGGTCCCCGCCGACTGGCAGGCGGAGGGGTTCGATCAGCCGCGCTACAACAACATCACCTATCCGTTTCCGGCCAATCGCCCGCTGATCCCTCACGCTACCAACCCGGTGGGGTCGTATCGCCGCGATGTGACGATGCCCGCCAGCTGGACCGGCAATGACGTGATCCTCCACATCGGTGCGGCAGGATCGGCTTACTACGTTTGGGTCAATGGCGAGAAGGTCGGCTATTCCGAGGATTCCAAGCTGCCGGGCGAGTTCGATGTCACCCGATGGATGAAGCCCGGCCGCAACACGATCGCGATCCAGATCTTCCGCTGGTCGGACGGCAGCTATCTGGAGGATCAGGATTTTTGGCGCGTTTCGGGGATCGAGCGGTCGGTGTATCTGATGGCAGCTCCGTCGACGCGGATTGCCGACACTTTCGTTCACGCGGGACTGGATGCAGACTATCGCGACGGCATGCTTGCGGTCGACGTCGCGGTGGCGGGAACTGCGGCGGCGACCGCTCGTGTGACGGTGATGGAGGGCACACGACAGGTGCTGACCGCCAGCCGTGCCGTGCCGATCCAAGGCGAGCGGCGGGTGACGTTGGAGGGCAGGGTGCCGGCGGTCCGAGCCTGGACGGCGGAGACGCCAGCCTTGTACACGCTCGTAACCGAGTTGGTCGATGCACGCGGCCGGGTGACGCAATCGACTGCGCGGCAGATCGGCTTCCGCACCGTCGCCATCCGGAACGGCCTCGTGTCGGTTAACGGCAAGCCGATTACCATCCGCGGCGTCAACCGCCACGAACACGATCCCGAAACCTTCCACGTGATCAGCCGCGCCTCGATGGAGCGCGACATTCGGCTGATGAAGCGCAACAACGTCAATGCGATCCGCACATCGCATTATCCCAACGATCCGTACCTCTACGATCTTGCCGACCGCTATGGCCTGTACGTCATGGACGAGGCGAATATCGAGAGTCACGCTTACATGGACTATGCGAACAAGCATCCGCGCGAGCGGGCGGCATACCAGATCGGCTTTGATCCCGCGTGGAAAAATGCGCACGTCAGCCGCGTCGTCAACATGGTGGAGCGCGACAAGAACCATCCGTCCGTCATCTTCTGGTCGCTCGGCAATGAGGCAGGGATCGGGCCGAACTTCGAAGCGGCGGCGGCGGCGGCGAAGGCACGCGATCCCGATCGACTGATCAGCTATCTCGGCTGGGGCACGTGGGACGGGATCAGCGATCATCGCCCCAACCATTATGCCGACATCTATGCGCCGATGTACGATCCGGCCGTGAAGATGGAGGATTATGCGACCAACTGGAACTTCGCCCAACCGATGATTCAGTGCGAATATGCGCATATGATGGGCAATTCGGGCGGTAACCTGAAGGAATATTGGGATACGATCTACGCGCATCCCGACAAGCTGCAGGGCGGGTTCGCATGGGACTGGGTCGACCAGTCGATGTACCGCTATACCAACGATGGTCGCCGCTATTGGGGCGATGGCGGCGAATATGGTCCCAATCCGGGTGGCGAGATCGAGTTCGGCGACGGGCTGCTACAGGCGGATCGCACACCCAATCCGCTACTTTACGAGCTGCGCAAGGTCTATTCTCCCATCCAGTTCGACGGGTTCGATCCGGCGAGCGGGCGGGTGACGGTGCGGAACCGCCACGACTTCCGCGACCTGTCCGGCTTCGCGTTCGATTGGGTGGTGCTGGAGGACGGTGTCGACGTAGCGAGCGGCGCGCTGGCAACACCTTCAGTCGCGCCGCATGCTGCGGCGTTGGTCACGCTGCCGGTCGCCGCACTGCCTCGCAAATCGGGTGCGGAATATTTCGTGACGGTCCGGGTCAGGACCCGGAGCGAGGCGGTGCCGCTGGTGCCGGCGGGCACGCTGGTCGGCTTCGAGCAATTTGCGCTGGATCGAGTGGCGGAGCGGGCAGCGCCTGCGTCTGGCACGGATCGCGGCGAAGTGCGCGTCGCGAACGGTAGCGGCGTGATCGTGATGTCGGTCCAGTCCACGACGCTGGAGATAGACCGGACGACCGGTCTGATCCGCCGCTATGCTCGTGACGGGCGTGCGCTCGCGTCCGGGGGGGCTCCGCATTTCTGGCGCGCGGTGACCGACAACGACATCGGCATCGGCACCGACAGGCAACTCGCGGCGTGGAAGGGTATGAGCGACACCCGCCGCGTTACCGGTCTGCGCAGCCGCCGCACCGCAGTGGGTGGCGAGGTGACCGTGGAATTTGCGCTGGGCGATGGCGCGGCGACCTTTACGACTACCTATGCGATGGCGGGGGACGGCAGCGTCGCGGTCACGGGTCTGCTCACGCCGGTCAAGA
Organism: Sphingomonadaceae bacterium OTU29LAMAA1; assembly: GCA_024072375.1. NCBI lineage: Bacteria > Pseudomonadati > Pseudomonadota > Alphaproteobacteria > Sphingomonadales > Sphingomonadaceae > Sphingomonadaceae bacterium OTU29LAMAA1. The sequence goes on along the minus strand of CP099617.1, from coordinate 1,188,525 downwards.
CCGACCTGCCGCCGCCGTTCCGCGTCGGGCTGGCGTTCGTGCTGCCGACCGATCTGAAGACGGTCGCATGGTACGGGCGCGGACCGCATGAAAGCTATACCGATCGCAAGACGTCGGCACCGATCGGCCTGTGGCGTGGAGCGATCGCCGAGCAGAATCACGATTACATCCGGCCGCAGGAGACGGGCAACAAGGTCGACGTCCGCTGGATGGAGCTGTCCGGCGCGGGCGGCGGGTTGCGTATCGCCGGCGACCGTCCGCTGATGATGAACGCGCTCGCGTTCCCCTATGCAGACCTTGATCGGCACAAGCCCGGTACGTGGAAGTCGACCGATGTCGTGCCGCACGGGCAGGTGACGTTGCTGGTCGACAGCGCGCAATGGGGCGTCGGCGGCGACACCCAATGGAGCGAGTTTGGCAAGCCGCTGCCGCACTATCGCACCACCCTGACGCCCACCCGCTTCACCGTACGCCTCACGCCCTTTGCCGGCGAGGGCACGATGCCCGACAAGGCGCTTCCTGCAAGCGCAACCGCAGAGGAATGAGATGTCCGACCTGGAGTTGATCACCCGCCGCGGTGTCGTCGCCGGCGCTCTCGCCATCGCCGCTGCGCCGGGGGCCGTCGCGCGAACCCGCGACCCGATCGTGAACCCGATCGTCCGCCAGCGTGCCGATGCGCAGGTGTTCCGCCACAGCGACGGCTGGTATTACATGACCGGATCGGTTCCGGAATACGATCGACTGGTACTGCGCCGTGCGAAGACGATCGTCGGCCTGTCGGCGGCGCCTGAAGCGGTCTTATGGCGGCACCCCGCGACAGGGCCGATGTCGGGATACGTGTGGGGGCCCGAGTTGCACCGGATCGACGGGAGATGGATCATGTATTTCGCCGCCGGGCCAAGTGGCGGCGGTGCGGACGTGTTCCGCATCCGGACCTATGCGCTCGCCTGCACCGCCACGAACCCGATGACCGGCACCTGGTCGGTGTTGGGCCAGCTCGAGACCCCATGGGACAGTTTCACGCTCGACTCGACCAGCTTCGTCCACCGCGGCCGCCGCTATCTTGCGTGGGCGCAAAAGGAGCCGGGGATCGCTACCAATTCCAACCTCTACCTTGCGCCGCTGGCGACACCGCTGACGCTTGCCGCGCAGCCTGCCAGGCTTTCGGTGCCGACGCTCGAATGGGAACGGCGTGGGTATAAGGTCAACGAAGCGCCCGCACTGCTCGCGCGCAACGGCCACCTGTTCATGACCTATTCGGCGAGTGCCACCGATGCACGCTATTGCATGGGGATGCTGACGGTCCGCGACGATGCCGACATCATGGACCCGGCCGCATGGACAAAGTCGCAAACGCCGGTGTTCCGGTCATCGCCCATCACCCATGTGTACGGACCGGGACACAACAGTTTCACCGTCGACGAACGCGGCCGCGACATACTCGTCTATCACGCGCGCGATTACGACAGGATCGAGGGTGATCCGTTGCTCGATCCAAACCGTCACACTCGCGTTCAGCCGATCCGTTACCGCGCCGACGGGACACCCGATTTTGGGCAGCCCGTCGCCAACGGCAAACTGATCTGAGGCGATCCTACAGGCCGAACCGAAGCGTGGCGCGAAGATCGCGACCGGCGAGCGGCGCGAAATCCTTCAGGAAGCTGGATGCGCGCCGCGCCGTGACATCGAAGATATTGTTTGCGCTGAGGAGCAGCTGCGTCTTGTTGTCGCGCCCGAACGGCGACAGGGCGATGCTGGCGTTGACCATCGTATAGTCGTTCGTCCGGGTTTCGAAATCGGCGGTTCGGTTCTGCCGGAAGGCGTGCTCGACCTCGGCGCGAGCGGTCAGTAAATCGGTCTGCGCTTCCAGCCCGCCGAGCACGCGCGGCGCCGGAATGCGCGGTACCGGTCCGACATCGACGATATTGGCGTGGACGTAATCGCCCAGCACGTCGGCGTTGATCCTGGTCGATCCGATCGTGAACAGGGACGCCGACAGGTCGGCCTCGAACCCATAATAGCGCGCGTCTGCCTGCTGGTACTGGAAGCAGGGAAGGTCGACCTCGCGCGGGTCCGCCGCGGCCTGGCAGACCGCAGGATCGACCTGATTTTCCGAGATGTAATTAGAAAACCAGTTGTAATAGGCGGATGCGTCGAAGTTTACGAGATCGGTATGCGCGTGCAGCGTCGCCTCGACGCCCCAGCTCTTCTCGAGCCGGAAATCGGGACTGCCGAGTTCGTACGCCTGCGTACCGGCATGGCCGCCGTTGGCGAACAATTCCTCTGCCGACGGCGCACGTTCGGTGCGTGACAGGTTGACGCCGAAACGGACGGCATCGCTGACACCATAGGAAGCGCCGAGCGAACCGGACAGCGCGTTGAAGCTGCGATTGCCAACGAAAAAGCGATTGTCAGGATCGGTCTTCGCCGTCAGGTCGCTCCATTCGTAGCGCAGCCCGCCCTCGGCGCGGAAGCGGCCGAAGTCGAACTGCTGGACGGTGAACAGGCCGGTCTGGTTGGTTTCGTTGCGCGGCAGGAAGGCCTCTTCCCCGGCGACATCGAACAAGCGATTGAAATACTGGACGCCAGATGCCCCGCTCCAGGGGCCTCGGCGGGCTTGAACTATTTCTACGCGGCCTTCGGTGCCGTTGTTGAAAAAGGCGGTTCCGATCGAGCCGTCCTCCTCCAGTTCGTAATGGCGATAGGTCGCGTGGCCGATCCGCACACGGATGGCGCCGATGACGTCGCCGCCGGTCCGGACTTCGCCGCGCAGGTCGACGCGGTTCTGCACGAGGTCGAGCCGCGGCGCCTCCTGTTCCTGTCCCACGGCGGTCGCGTAGCGGATCGGGATGCCGTACAGGCTGTCGTAATGGCTGTACGACACGCCGAGCGAGCCGGTGTCGGTGACGATGCTGGCGCCGACGCCGGCGGTCCAGGTCTCTGCGGCGGAATTGGGCAGCTTGCCGCGGATGGCGGCGGAGCCCGCGAAGTCGATCGGCTCGTCCGCAGGATCCTGCGGCAGTCCGACCTGACCGAGCGCCGCAGTCCGGGCGCCACGCGACAGCGCATTGCCGCCGATCCGCAGATCGCCGGTCTTGAGGTACGATCCATCGGCGTGCAGCACCAGATGATCGCCGACCGCGACGTCGCCGGCGCCTTGCAGCGAACGCTCGTTCGCGGCCGAACCGTAGTTGGCGATACCGTTCAGGCGATAGCCGTTGGCCGGCACCGTGCGAGGAATGCGGGTGTCGACGACGTTGACAACGCCGCCGACCGCGGACGATCCGAAGAGCAATGCCGAGGGTCCGCGCAGCACCTCGATGCGCTCGGCGAGCAGCGGATCGATCACCACGGCGTGATCGACCGAGGTGTTCGACACGTCGATCGATCCGATGCCGTCGGTCAGCACGCGGATACGCTCGCCCTGAAAGCCGCGCAGGATCGGGCGCGACGCGGTCGGTCCGAACGATGTCGCCGACACGCCTGGCAGGCGCGCGAGCGTTTCGCCGATCGTGGGACGCAGCGCGCGGCTCAACGCCTCGCCACTGAGTACGGACGTGCCTTGCAACACGTCGCGCTCGCTCTGCTGCAAGACGCCGGTGACGATGATGTCGTTGGACCGGGGAGCGGGTGCGGTGTCGCTGCCCTGCGTCGCGGTCTGCGCATATGCGGCCGGCATGGCCAGCAGGGACACGAGGCTGACCCCGATCAAAAACGTCTTCATAGCTGCCCTTTCTGAACGAGGCATCCGCTTAGGAGGTACAATATAATGTATCAATCCGTTTCTGTGTGCGATGCGGCGAAGCGAGGCCGGGCGTGCGGAAGCGATGCGCCGAAGTGAGTGGAGGGAGGCGGTCCCAAGCCCGGCATCCGTGTTCGCCGACCATGTTCCCCGGCCTTCGCCGGAGACCGAAAGGAAGGCTGGCGGTGCAGCCTTCCCGCTATCGCGCGGTCGACATGGAATACGGCCGTGCCGCGGCGGCGCTGCCCCATCCACGGTTGGGGGTCGCCGCCATCGTGAAGCGGAGTTCGCCGCCCGCCCGAATCTCTGCGTCGCGAACGAAGCTGCGCGTCAGCGGCCTGCCGTTGAGTGTCACCGCGGCGACGTATCGGTTGGTGTCGGACAGGCCATCCGCGACCACGGCGAAGCGTTTGCCCGCCGGCAGCTTCAACACCGCACGATCCACGAACGGACGGCCGATGACATATTCGTTCGAGCCCGGCGCGACCGGGTAGAAACCGAGTGCGGTGAACACCAGCCAGGCCGACATCTGGCCGAGATCGTCGTTGCCCGACAGGCCATCAGGCGTCGGCTTGTATTGCGAGGCGACGATCTGGCCGAGCCGCTCCTGCGTCCGCCACGGCGCGCCGGCGTAGCCGTACAGATAGGCGACGTGATGGCTCGGTTCGTTGCCGTGGATGTACTGGCCGATCAGTCCAGCGATATCCTCGGCATGGCTGTAGTCGAGCTTCGAGGTGTCGTAGTCGAACATCGCGTCAAGCCTGGCGATCGTCTTGGCGTCGCCGCCGAGCAGGCGGATCAGCCCGGCCTGATCCTGCGGCATGAACCAGCTGTATTGCCACGCATTGCCTTCGGTATAATCCGAGCCGTAGTTGATCGCGGTCGGATCGAAGGGGGTGCGGAAGGCACCGTTCGCCAGCCGTGCGCGCAGCCAGCCGCTCTTGATATCGAAGCTGTTGCGCCAGTTGCCGGCACGTCGATCGAACCGGTCCGCGACCTCGGTACGGCCCATCGCGCGCGCCATCCGGGCGATCGTCCAGTCGTCATAGGCATATTCGACCGTCTTCGACGCCGCTTCGGGTTCCTGGTCGATCGGGACGTAGCCGCGCTGCATATAGGCGCCGAGGCCGCCATAGGGGGCGTAGGTCGCGCTGGCGATCATGGCGTCGAGCGCGGCATCGGCATCGAAACCGCGAATGCCCTTCATATAGGCATCGGCGATCACCGGCGCAGCGTGATAGCCGATCATCGTCCATGTCTCGCGCCCGGCGAACTGCCAGACGGGCAGGATGCCGTCGGGGCTGTGGCGGCGACTTTCGATCAGCGAGCGCACGATGTCGGTGGTGGTCCGTTCCGGCTGGACCAGCGTCAGCAGCGGATGTTCGGCGCGGAACGTATCCCAGAGCGAAAAGGTGGAGCGGAAGGTGAAGCCGTCGGCCCGGTGGACCTGATCGTCCGGCCCACGGTAGCGCCCGTCCGCGTCGCTCCACACGCCGGGCGCGAGCAGCGTATGATAGAGCGCCGTGTAGACGCTGGTGCGCATCGGCGCGGCGGCATCGATCTGCACCGCGCCCAGCGCATCGCTCCACGCGGCGGCGGTGCGGGTGCGGACGGTGTCGAAGCCGCCGGTTTCCGCATCGAGATTGGCGATCGCGCCGTTCTCGTCGACCCCCGACAGCGCCACCTTCACCTCCAGCGGGGCAGCGAGACGGCCGAAGTCGATCTGTGCTTCCAGCGCGCGACCCAGCTTTTCCGCGACAGCGGTGCTGCCGCGCCCCGGTCCCTGAAAGCCCTTGTAGGTCACCGCCATGTCGCGATCGACGAAGCTGTGCGCGGTGGCCGGCGTGGAAAAGCGCATCGCGAAATACAGCTTGCGGCCCGGCGCCCACCCGCGCGTCTCGCGGAATCCGGTCAGCGTGCCGTCGGGCCGCCAGTGCAGGCCGGACCACAGGATCTTGCCGGGGTAATCGTAGAGCGATGACCGCAGGTCGAGGACGAGGTGTGCCGCCTGTCCGGCAGGGAAGGTGTAGCGATGCACGCCGACACGGGTGCCCGCCGTCATTTCAGCGCGAATGCCGCCGTCGCGCAACGTCACCGCATAATAGCCGGGGTGCGCGATCTCGTCGCGGTGGTCGAACCGCGATCGATAGCCGGAACCCGGCCGCTTCGGATCGCCGGGGTCGAGCCGCACCGTATCGCCCGCCTGCGGCATCACCAGCAGGTCGCCGAGATCCGAATGGCCGGCACCCGAAAAATGGGTGTGGCTGAACCCCTGGATCGTCGGGTCATCGTAGCGATAGCCGGCGGCATGACCGTAGCAGGCGCGGATCTCGCACGTCGTATCGGTGTCCGGCGATAGCTGGACCATGCCGAACGGCGCGGTCGCGCCGGGAAAGGTATGGCCCTCTCCACCGGTGCCGATCATCGGATCGACCGCATCGATCGGGGCGGGAACGCTCTGCCCCACGGCGGCGGTCGATAGCGACAAGGCGATCAGGATTAAGGTGCGCATGCCGTGAGTTAAGCAGGTGCGGGGGCTATTTGTCCAACATCATCCGGCCGGCGGCGCGACATAGGGTTCGGTCGACACGGCGTAGATCGCCGGCGCACCTTCCATGTTGGTGCGATAGACGATCCATTTCCCGTCCGGCGTGAAATGTTCGTTGGGTTCCAGCGTATAATCGTGCGTCGCGAGGCTGGCGAGGCGGGTCGTTTCCAGCACGCCGGGCGAGATCAGCCCCGGCTGCGGCGTCGCAGTCGCGCGCGGTTTGAACAGGCTGATCCATTTGCCCGCGTTGCTGCCGTCGCCGGCGAACACGCTGCGATCCGGCGACAGGGTGAAGTGATAGGAGCCCTGATCGTCGGCCAGCGCATAGCGCGACCGCGCGCCGGTGGTGACGTCGTAGCTCGCCAGCCAGCCTGCGCCCTTCGCCGGGGTACGCAGGTCGTACCAGATCGTCTTGCCGTCGCTGCTCCAGAATTCATGGCCGGCGATCTCGCCCGCGATCGTACGGGTATGCACCCGGGTCAGGCCCTTGCCGTCGGCGCGGATCGTCCAGATGCGGTCGACCTTGCTCCACGGCCCTTCGTGGCAGAACATCAGCAGTTTGGGATCGGTCGGCGAGAACTGGACGTGGTTGAGCCAGTCGGTCGCGCGATGGATCGTCCGCCGGCGACCATCGGCGATCGCGATGCTGTACATCTCCATCGGCACCCGCGCCGCCAGCCGCGCCTCCATCCACTGCGCCTTGGCCGCACCGAACGACAGCGGCTTGCCGTCGGGGCCGGTGCCGGCATAGCCCGGCGCGCCCGTCTTCGGATCGCGGCGGCCCTGCGCGGCGATCGCCGGCGGCGGCGGTTGCAATTCGCGTTCGCCAGCCAGCAGCGTCTCGTCGGCGTTGATCGCCTCGATCCGTCCGCCCGGCACGTCGGCGACCTTGCGCGTCGCACCGCTATCGAGGTCCACCCGCCATACCTGGAACGGTCCGCCGTCGTCGACCGCGACGTCGCGCACGGTGTAATATGCGCTGCGGCTGCGCGGGCCGGCGAACAGCAGCCGGTCGACCTTCGCCCGCAGTACCAGTCGCGTCGCCCACGTTTTCAGATGGACGACGCGGATACCCTCCGGCGTCAGGTAGATCATCAGGTCGCCCTGCGGCGTGAACGGATTGTAGTTGAAATAGAGGGCGTAATTGCCCGGCGTTGAATCGATGCGGACGATCTGGCGCCCGGTCGTCGGGTCGACCCACGATGCCGGAGCGGAAAGCGTGGCGGCGGCGGCGAGGGACAAAATGGTCAGCATCAGCTCTCGATCGGTCGTTCAGAAGGATGTCGGCTCCGCCCGTCCGGTGATCATCCGGACAGGCGGAGGGCAGGGGTGCGTCAGAAGCGCGCGGTCGCGCCGAGCGTGAACGTGCGACCGATGCGCGTCTCGAACAACGTGTCCTGACGCTTGCTGTCGATATACAGCGAGTTGCGTTCGTCGGTGAGGTTCTGCACCTCGGCGATCAGCTTGAACTGGTCGGTGATGTTGAACGAGGCAGAGGCATCCACGAACGTGTTCGGGCGATTGCCTTGCAGGTCGCTGCCCGGCGAGGCCGGGATGCCGCGGATGTAGCGGTCGCGATAGCTCGCCGTGCCGCGGATGCTGAAGCGCTTGTCCTCGTAGTACAGCGTGCCGCTGGCGGAGTTCTTCGACAGGCCGACGAGGTCGGCGGTGCTGGTCACCGTCGCCACCCCGTTCACGGAGGCGAGGACATAGGTGATTTTCGACGTCACGCGATTGTAGTTGGCGAGGACGCCGAAGTTGCTGAGGAAGCCGGGCAGGAAGTCGAGTTGCACCTGCGCATTGACCTCGAACCCCTTCAGCTTGCCGCCGGGCGTGTTGAGCGGGCGGCTGACGTTGAAGATTTCGGTCGGCGCCGTGTTGGTGTTCGCCAGCAGCGCGTCCGGCAGGCCCAGTTCGTTGAACGGGATCTGGCTCGACACGCGCTGAACGTAGGTGCCGATGTCCTTGTAATAGCCAGCGATCGACAACAGCGAGCCGGGCTTGAAATACCATTCGAGGCCCAGATCGGCGGTGTTCGCGCGGATGGGATCGAGCAGCGGATTGTTCAGCGTGCCGGTGCGGGTGGTGGCGGTGACGCCGCTGTTGGGTGCCAGCGAGGGCAGGTCGGGACGCGACATCACCTTTGCGCCTGATACGCGAAGCAGCAGTTCGGGCTGCAGCTCGAACACCACGTTGGCGGACGGCAGCCAGTCGTTGTAGCTGCGATCGACCACCGCACGCTGGCCGCGCAGGCCGGTGGGCGTGGTCGCATCGGCGACCGGGATGAAGCCGACCGAATGCTGGTTGGTGCGGACATAGCGGATACCGAAGTCACCGCGCACGGGCAGGGGCAGAGCCGACCCCGTGTCGAACTGGCCCATGGCATAGGCGCTCGTCACCTGTTCGCGGATCTGCGACACGCCCGCACCGCATTCGGCACCGCAATAGCGCACGCCATCGAAGTTGAACGTCTTTTCCCACGCCTCGCTGTCGATCGCGACCCAGCTGGCGGGCGCGCCGGTGCCGAACAGCTTGTCGACACCGCTGATCTGGCGCGTGATGCTCGACAGGCTGGTGCCTGCGGGCAACGCGGTGACGACCGTCTGCGCCAGAAAGGGCAGCGTCCCCTTCGACTGGAAGTCGGATTCGCGATACTGGCCGCCGGCGCGAACCTTGAAGCCCGGCGTCGCCTTCCATTCGAAATTGGCTTCGTAGGTCTGGTTGACGGTCGTCTGCTTCAGGGGACGGCCCTGGAAGCTGAATCCGCCGAGCACGGTGCCGTCCGACAGCGCGGGCGCGTAGGCGAAGTTGGCGGGATTGGCGACATCGAAGCCGAAGCCGAGCGTCGGCGTGCTGCCACCGTCACGATAGTCGATCGTGAAATTGTCGGTGTCGATCGCATCGATGAAGGTCTGGAGCCGCTTCTTGCCGTCGAGGATCGACTTGTTGACGCCGGCCATCATCGTCACGCGGAACGTGTCGGTGAAGTCGTGCTCCAGGTTCCAGTTCACCTGGCCGAAGCTGGAGACGTAGCGGTCGACCAGCCCCTCCGACCGGACGTCGACGCCGTCGAACAGGCCGTAGGTCAGGCTGCCGAGCGGATCGAAGCTGATGTCGCGCACCGACGTCATCGGCTGGCCGTTGTTGGTGACGCTGCGGCCGAACGAGATGGCGGCGATGTAATTGTCGCGGCGGGTGACGTCGAGGCGCGAGTAGAGCGTGTCGATCCACATATTGGTGGCGTCGTCCGGCGCCCATTGCAGCGTGACCGATCCGCCGATCCGCTCCTGCTTCTGTTCGGAATTCAGATAGCGCGGCAGGCGCGGCAGGAAGGCGCCGCTGCCCTGAACGTTGGGCAGGTCGGGCCGGCGCAGGCCGATGACGGTGTTATAGGCGGCCGCGGTGCTGGTGCGCGGGTTGCCGGTGCTGCACAGCGACGCGGTCGCGCCCTTGGTGCCGAGCGGCGGGCTGACCGGCGTGAAGCCGACCGGGGTACAGAAGGGCGCGTTGACGCCCGCGGTGGTCAGGCCGTTGGTGTTGGCGGACAGGATGTCGACCGCGGAATAGCCGACCTCGCGGGTCTCGCGCTTCTGGTACGACCCGGAGGCGAGGATGCCGAACTTGCCGTCGCCGAACTGTTTGGAGATCAGCAGCGAGGCGCGCGGGTTCACCTTCTTCGCCAGTTCGCCGTAGGTGCCGCGCAGCGTCGCCGCGACGACGAGATCCTGCTTATAGTCGAGCGGGCGGGGCGCGCGCAGGTCGACGGTCGCGCCGAGCGACCCTTCCTCGAGATCGGCCGACGGCGTCTTGCGCACGGTCAGTGCCGAAAAGATCTCGGACGGGAAGACGTTGAAGTCGAAGCTGCGGCCGGCGTTCTGTGCGCCGTAGATGTCGGACGAGCCGGTCTGTGCCGATCCCTCCATCCCGTTGATGCGGACGCGGGTGAAGGCGGCGCCGAGGCCGCGGACCGAGATGTTGCGCCCTTCGCCGCCGTCGCCGCGTGCCAGCGACACGCCGGGCACGCGCTGCATCGATTCCGCCAGATTGGAATCGGGGAATTTGCCGACATCCTCGGCGACGATGCTGTCGATCGCCGCGGTTTCGCTGCGCTTCTGGTTGAGCGCGCTGTTGAGCGATGCGCGGAACCCGGTGACGACGATGTCGTCGCCTTCGGTCTGGACCGCCGGCGTCTGGTCGGCCGCGGTGGTCGCGGCGGGCGTTGCGGTCGCGGTGGAATCGGCGGACGGCGTCTGGCTCTGCTGCTGTTCGGGCGCGGTTGCGGTCTGCGCGACGGCGGGCGTCGCCGTCAGGCCGATCGTCAACGCGATGAACGATGTGGTGCCGCAGATACGTCCCAGACGATTGACGTGCATAGCCTTGCCTCTCCTGTGCTGCCGATCGGATCAGGTCCGACTTCTTGGCGTGTTCGCAAGCGACGCTAGGCACCGGACGGGCAGGGTCAAGCCATCATTTGCCGCGGTCTACCACGATATGGGATGCGCACGGTATCCAGATCGTTTCGCACATGGTTTGTCGGCGAGTGTGACCATCGCGCAACATCCCATGCGAAACGTCCATTTCAGGCCTAGCGCCGGCTCGTCCTGACGAGTGTCGCCGTCGTCAGGCCTTCCGCCCGGGCGGTCAGCGTCAGCGCGCCGGCACCACGACCGCGCAGGAACGCGACGGCCTTGCCACCCACCACCTGTCGCGTGGTGGCGGAGAAGGGGGTGTGATCGGTGATGCTGCCGTTGTCGAAGGCCGCCAGCGTGCCCGCGCCGGTCACCGCCAGCGACACCGCATCGGTCGCGGTCGGCACGATCACGCCGCGCGCGTCGACCACCTCGATGCGTACCGCCGCGACGTCGTCGAAGCCCGACCCGACGTCGCCGCGTTCCGCGACCAGCCGCAGCGCGGTCGCCGGCCCGGCGGTGCGCAGCACGTCTTCGGCGACCTTGCGCCCGCCGCGATAGCCGATCGCGCGAAGTTCCCCGGACGCGAACGGCACCGACCAGGTGATGGCGGAATCGTCTGCGTTGCGCGGCTTGCGGCCCAGCGATCGGCCGTTGAGCAACAGGTCGACCGTATCGACGTTCGCATAGACCTCGACCGTCTCGGCATGCGGCTGGCGATCGGTCGGCGACCAGTCGGCGAGCGCGCCCGGCCCCCTGGGCTGCGGCACGGCGATTCCGACCATCGTCGGCATCTCGCTGACGTCGATCACCTCGGTCACCCGCCGCGCGAGCTTGACCATCGGCGTCTCCGCCCACCAGCTGGCGCGTTCCCAGCCGATCGGCTTGACGCCGTCGACCCGGTCGACAAGGCCCGAGGGATTGCTGATCGCGGGCCAGCCGATCCGGTCCGCCTCGCCGAGGTAGTCGACGCCGGTCCATAGGAACATGCCCGCATAGGCAGGGTCGTCGCGCACCACGAGCCAGCTGCCGCGGTTCTTGCTGTTCTCGGTTCCGACGATCGCGCGCGACGGCTTGTCCGCATGTGCTTTGGCCAGTTCGGTCTCGCGGTAGTTCTGGCCGACCACGTCGAGCAGGTCGGCGGTGCCGTTCTGGTAATCACGCGTCGTGTTGGGGCGAAACAGCGCCATCGTCACCGGCCGCGTCGGATCTTCGGCATGGAAGATCGTCTTCAGCCGGGTGATGATCGATTGCGCGACCAGCGGATAGGGCGTGTCGTGGATCTCGTTGCCGATCGACCAGATCACCACGCTGGGATGATTGCGATCGCGACGGACGAAATCGCGCGCGTCGATCGACGACCAGTCGGTGAAGAACAGGTGATAATCCTGCGGGTTCTTCGCGACCGTCCACATATCGAGCGCCTCGTCCATGACGACCAGTCCCAGCCGGTCGCACAGGTCGAGGAATTCCGGCGAGAAGGGATGGTGCGCGGTGCGGATCGCATTGACGCCGAGCGCCTGCAATCCGCGCAACCGACGTTCGTAGACGGCGAGCGGCACCGCCATGCCGAACGGCCCGCCATCGGCGTGGATCGCGACCCCCTTCAGCTTGATATTGCGTCCGTTCAGCCAGAAGCCGCTGGCCGGCACGAAACGGGCATCGCGGACGCCGAACGGCACGCGCTCCTCGTACAGGATCGTCCCGTCGGCAGCGCGCACGCGGACCAGCGCGCTGTGCATCGCCGGGTCGCGGATGTCCCATCGCCGGGGATCGGCGATCGATCCGGTCAGCGACAACGCGATCGTACGACCGGCAGGCAGCGTGACCGTCGATCCGGAAACCAGCGGGAGTTCGCGCCCGTCCGGCGTGCTGACGATCGCCTCGAGCCGGGCCTGCGCCGGTGCGGCGGACTGGTTGATGACGTCGCTGACGATGGTGAAGCCGGCGTTGCGTGCGTCGGGTGTCGTCACGCGAACCTGCGTGCCCCATGCTTCGGCATGGACGTCGCCGGTGACGATCAGGCGAACATGGCGATAGATACCGCCGCCGGCATACCAGCGCGAGGCAGGCTGCGCGCTGGTGTCGGCACGGACGGCGATCACGTTGGCGCCGCCGGCCGCGGCGAGGTGGGGCGTGATCTCGTAGCGGAAGCTGGCATAGCCGTTGGGGCGATGGCCGACGTGATGGCCATTGATCCAGACGCCGGACCGTTCCATCACGCCGTCGAATTCGACAAACACACGCTTGCCGGCTGCGCCCGACGGTGACGTGAAATGCTTGCGATACCAGGCGACGCCGGTCGGCAGAAAGGCGCCCGAACCGGTCGCGGCCGCATGCTCGTCGAATGGGCCGGCGATCGCCCAGTCGTGGGGCAGGTCGACGGCCTGCCAGCGGCTATCGACGAACGCCGGCTGCTCCGCGCCGTTCACGTCTCCCCGGTTGAAGCGCCAGTCGTGATCGAACGCCTGTGTTCCGATGGGTTGCGCGACGGCCGATCCCGACGCCAGGCCCAGCAGCACGCATGCCGCCGCAATGATCTTCGCCCAGTGCATTCCGCTCTCCCGATCTTTTCGGGCAGTCTGCGTTAGCCACGGCAATTCCGCAATGCGTTAGTTCGTCTCAATTAATGGATCTGAAAAGCCGCCAGGCTCTCCCGCACGCGGGCGAGCGCGACCTGCCCGACGTCGCTCTGACCCATCGCCGCCCAAGATCCGGTGATCGCGAAGCTGCAATGGCCATGGACGATCGCGACGAGGGAGCGGGCAAAGGTGCCGAGCGTTTCGTCCAGCGGCCGGTCGAGCGCGGTCGCCACCTCTGCCGCGACGATCCGCATCGGCCGCCCGCGGACCTCCTCCTGTTCCGGGGTCAGCGTCTCGCAGGCCGGACGGTGATCGTAGATCGCGGCCCAGCGTCGCGGGTTTTCGCGGGCGAAACGGAAATACCCCTCGGTCAACGCGGCGATCCGGTCGGTGTCCGCTTCGGCAAGGCTGTGTTCGAGCGCATCCGCCCAGTCCGCGAAGGCCTGCGTGTTGATCGCCGTAACCAGCCCGTCGACGTTACCGAAAACGTTGTGGATCGTGCCGATCGTGTACCCGACCCGCTTCGCCACTTCGCGCGCGGAGAAGCCGGCGAAGCCGACCTCCGCCATCAGCGCGATGCCGGCGTCGAGGATCAGGGCACGCAATTCGGTGCGGCTGTGGTCGGAACGTCTGCCCATGGCGGCTGGCTATGTCTCCAGGCGGGTTTCGGCAAGTCGCAACCGTGCCGCCGGGCATCACCGGACGTATAGCGGCATGCGACCCGTCAGCGGCGTGATCGCATAATCGCTGCCGCCGCGGGGCGAGGGCCACATCGCGATCTGGAACCGCTGCTTCGCGCCGCAGGCGTTCACCGTCCATTGTTCGAAATGGCCGCCGCGGCGATCCGCGGCGATGGTCGGACGCGCCGGGGTGAGGCCGCGCGGCATGATCCGCATGTCGGCGGAGAACAGGAACGAACAGCCGCCCGTGGCCTTCGAATAGCGTGCGATGTCGCGAAGCACGTCCATCGTCAGCTGCGGGCTGGCGAGGGTGCGCCCAGTCGTCGTCAGTTCGTAGGCGGCGGCCGGCTGGCTGGAGAGCACCGCGCCGGCAAGGATCGCGCCGGTGATGAGGGTCTTGAGCGTCATGATCTGTCTCCTCGTATCGATCTCGGGTGGAGATCGCCCGCGGCATCATTCCTGCCGCACCCGTTAAATATGCAATGCTCAATTAATGCAAAATGAACGGCGTTCATTTTATTTGCCGTGCGGTCGATACGGGAAGGGAACGATCGTCAGGCCCGTGCGTCGTCCGGCTAAACGGGAGAAATGCCATGGCATTTTGCCACCAATGCGGGGCTTCGCTGAACGAGGGTGCACGGTTTTGCGGGCAGTGCGGCGCTGCCGTGCAGGCCGAAACGAAGAGCGTGGAGCGACCGGTTTTGTCGGGCGATACGCCCGGCGTACCACCCTATCGCCCAGCTCCGGCAAGCGGATCGGGCAGGGCGGGCATGGGGGCGGTGCTGCCGGTGCTGATCCTGATCGCGATCCTCGCCATCGGTTATCTGGTGTTCGCCCAGAGCAGGACGAAACAGGGCGTCACCGATACCGAGGTTGCGGCAACCGGCGACGATCGACCCGACGCGATCGGGTCGGCCGGATCGGGCGGTGCTCGTTATGAAGAGCGGGCGGTCGATCGTGCGTCCGATGCTGCGGCGATCGCATCCGAAGGTGTCCGCTCGTCGGGGTCCGCCGTGCCGGCGTCGGCACTCGACGCGGCGTTCTTCCGCGATCCCGATGGCGCGGCGATCCGCTATGCCGGTCCGATCCGCGTATCGGGCACGATCGCATCGATGGTGCAGCCGGGTTCGACGCCCGCGCTGTCGATGGAGGGCCGGACGCGCTTCAACTACATGGTCGTCAACTTCCCCGCGGGGTATCGCCAGCAACTCGCACCACTGGCGAAGGGGCAGTATATCACCATCGCCTGCGACGACGTGCGTGGCCTGGGTGGCACCACGATCCTGTCGGGATGCCTGTTGACCTGACGCGGGGCGACTTGACGCGGGGCGATTGCGTTGCCGCGTTGCGGCTGGCACCCTGCCCGGGACTGGGCTGACGACGGGAGAGCGCGATGGACAGGGTTCGGCGGTTCGGATGGTTCTATTTCGCCGGGTTCATGGCGGTCGTCGCGATCGGCTATGTTCCCGGCTTCCATGACGCGGACGGCAATCTGTTCGGCCTGTTCAAGCTCGATCTGTACGACGACAGCCTCCATTTCTTTTCCGGCGTATGGGCCGGCGTCGCCGCCTGGTGGTCGTATGGCGCTTCGCGGACGTACTTTCGTCTATTCGGGCCACTGTATTTCGCCGACGGGGTGATGGGATTGTTTCTGGGGAGCGGCTATCTGGATGGCGGCATCTTCCTGTACGGACCGATCCGGCAGTCGCTTTACGCCCATGTCTTCGCGAACCTGCCGCATCTGCTGATCGGCGGACTGGCGACCTGGGTGGGCTATCGGCTTGCCGCACGGCCGCCGGGCCGCGATCCCGTGCCGGCGTGAAGCGGCGCTGGCGTATCGCCGCGGCGATCGGCGGCGTGGCGGCGGCGCTGGTGTTGACGCCGCTGGCCTATATCGAACTGGGGTGTCGATCGCCGCTCGCGCCGGATGTGCTGCCGAAACCGTTTAACGGCGGTTCCCCGCTGTCAGCCGCCGAGCGGCGGCCCGGACCGCGCACGTTCCTGACCTATCCCGAATGGCATATCGTCTATGAGGCGGATGCGTTCGGCCGGTATCTCGCCGGCGGAGCGCCGCCGAGCGGCTTTGCCTATGGTCGATGGATCGGCAGCTTCTGGACGTCCTATTGCGCGGTCAATCGCGCGACGCGGGGCAGCGAGGCCGCCGGCGATGCGAAGGTCACGATCTATACGATCGGCATCAGCTATACCGTCGAACTGGCGGTCAAGGCGGCCTATGAACGCACGATCGGCCGCGTCTTCGAATGGGCGAGCGGGTGGCGGAGCGCCGACGATCGTCATGCGGCGCAGGTGCAGGTCCGCTATGGCGCCTTCCTGCACGAAACGCCGTGGTATCGCTTTCCGTTCGGCGATGCCCTGCGCGGGCTCTGGCGGACGCGCGAGCCGGATCGGATCGCGCGGCATTGGGAAAGGCGGGCTGCGCTGACCGCCGAATATGCGGCCAAGGCGGGCTATGCGAAGGCCATCGACGCCGCCACGGGGGCGACGGTCGGACGCGACGATACGACGTTGCGGTTCGTGACCACGGCGGATGCGGCGACGATCCGGGCGATCGATCCGCGTCTGAAGCCGGTACGTGCTCTCGCTGGCGGCGGACTGGTGGTGGAGGCGCCGCGTTACCAGCAATTCAACGCGCTGCTTGGGAAGCTGGCGGTGGCGAATGTGCCGCTGGTCGAGATTGCGGGCAACCGGACGATATTCGCGACGCTGCTGCTGCCCGATGGTGCGGCGCATGCTCCTGCGATATTCGCGATGCCCGCGGATCGCGACGGCTGGCAACGGATCGGCGTCGCCGTTGCGGTGCCGGAGGTGCCCGCGTTGCTGCGCGATACGCGGCGGACCGGCGGCGTCGTCGAGCATGTCTACGATTATTGAGCGGATCCTCCGGGCAGTAGCGCTGGTCGCGCTCGTACTGGGGCTGTGGACCGCGATACTGGTGGCGATGCCGTTCGTCGGGCCGGCGGGGCGTCAGGTCGCGGTGATCGGCGACGGCGCGTCTGCGGTACGGGCGATCGCCGCCGCTGGGGGTGTCGTGGTGGAGGTGCGCCGCGGCGCGACCCTCGCGCGCGCCGGGCCACGTCCGGGCTTCATGAGGGCGCTTTATACCGCCGGAGCGCCGCTGGTGATCGAGGGGCGCATCGCCGCCGGTTGCTTCGCGAAATAGGGGGCATAGCGAGCGTACCACGTGTTGCTGAAGGTGCCGGTCGGGTCCCACTGACGCTTGGCGGCGAAGAACTCGCCGATGTCGGGATAGGATCGCGCCAGCTGTTCGGGCGAATAATGCAGCTGGTACGGCAGGAAGAACCGCCCGCCATGCGCCAGCGTCAGGTCAATGAGGTCGCCGGTCAGCTTGCGCATCCGCGCATTGCCATCGTCGGTGGTCGGTTGGTTGAGATAGAGGACGACGGAAAAGGCGGGGGCGGGGGCGTAGGACAGGGCGTTGTCCTCGACGCCGACCGCGCGGATCGACGCGTTGACCAGATTGGCCTTCTCGTCCTGAAAGATCGTCCGCATGCCGTCGATGAACGGTACGATATTGGCACGCGGCACGAAATATTCGTGCAGGATGTCGGTTTCGCCGGGGAGGTTGTTGAACAGGTACGCGACGGAATCGTGCATCGGATCGTTACGCGCGACGAGGCAGGCCTCGCCCGATCCCTGCGCCTGTGCCCGCGTCACGGTGCAGGATTCGAGGCGGTGTTCGAGGTTCTTCTCGCTCCACCATTTCCACGATTTGAACAGGTCGTTCTTCTTGGCGAGATTGACGGTCAGGCGCCGCACCTTGGTCGATGCGACCTCTGCCAGCGGCGTGCGGAGCAGCGCCTGATCTTCGGGGAAGCGGCGGTATTGGTAGACCAGTGCCTCCTGCAACAGGCTGCCCGGCGCGGTCGACAGATGGACGTAGCTGAGGCCGACGGACGGATCGGCGGCGATGCGGGCGAACGTCGCCGGGAACTCGCGATAGTCGATCAACGCGCGTTCCGAGCGGTAGATGTCGTTCGGCACGACATCCAGCGTCGCGGACAGAATCACGCCGAACAGGCCGTAGCCGCCGACGACGTGGCGGAACAGGACGCTGTTCTCGTCCCGCGAGGCGGTGACGATCCGCCCGTCGGCCAGCATCAGGCGGATGCTGCGCAATGATCCCATCACGGCGCCGGCCTGGTGATCCATTCCGTGTGCGTTGACCGAGATCGATCCGCCGACCGAGAAGATGTCGGTCGATTGCATCGCCTTCACCGCGAACCCGGGATGCACCGCCAGCTGGATGTCGTGCCACGTCGCCCCGGCGCCGACGGTGACCGTCCGCGCCGCCTCGTCCAGCCGGATCGCACGCATGCCGCGCATGTCGAGGACCACGCCGCCCTTGCGGAACGCCTGCCCGCCCATCGAATGCTTCACGCCGGCGGCTGACACCGACAGGTCGTGTGCGCGGGCGTAGGCGAGCGCGGTCGCGACATCGGCGTCCGTCCGCGGGCGGACGACACCCGCCACCGCCGTCCGGCTGAGGCAGCTCGCGTCGTTGACGGTGCCGCCGCGTTGCGACCAGCGTGGTTCGGCCACGGTCGCCGGCGCGGCGCGTTGTCCGGGCAGGCTGGGCAGGACGTCCGCACAATCCTTTGCCCCCTGGGGGTCGGCGGCCAGCGGGAGCGCGTACAGTGTCGCGCCACCGGCGGCGAGCGCGATCGCCGATACGCCCGCCAATCCATATCTGCCGCGTCGTGTCATGTCGCCCGCTCCGCTGCCTTCGGAACGCGGGTATAGTCTATCGACGGGGCATCCGTCGATGCGGCCCGGTGGACGTCAGAAGATCGGGTCTTCCGTCGGCAGCGGAGAGACGTGGATGCCGCATTCGACCTTGTCCCAGCCACGCCAGCGTCCGGCACGGGGGTCTTCGCCGGGCTTCACCTTGCTGGTGCAGGGTGCGCAGCCGATCGACAGATACCCCTGCGCCTCCAGCGGGTGACGGGGCAGGTCGTGTTCCTCGAAATAGCCGTCGAGCTGCGCCTTGTTCCAATCCGCCAGCGGATTGATCTTCAGCCGCCCCTCGTCCTCCTCGAATCGCGGCAGGGCGGTGCGGGTACCGGCCTGAAAGCCCTTGCGACCCGAAATCCACGCGTCGAACGGTGCGAGCGCCCGGCGCAGCGGTTCGACCTTGCGAATCTCGCAGCAACCGTCGGGATCGTAGGACCAGCGCATACCGGTCGCATCCTTCAGCGCCAGCATACGCGGATCGGGACGAAAAACGCGCAGATCGGTCAGGCCCAGTCGCTCCGACAGTTCATCGCGATAGGCGAGGGTTTCGCCGAACATCTTCTGGGTGTTGGTGAAGACGACCGGCACATCCTTGTCGATCTGCGCCACCATGTGCAGCAGCACCGCCGATTCGGCGCCATAGGACGATACCGAGGCGATCCGGCCGGCAAGCTCGCCGGTCAGCAGCTCGTGCAGCATGTCCTGCGCCGCAACCCCGCCGAAGCGGATCTGCATCGCCGCGGCATCACGGGTGGTAAAGGGCGGGGCGACGTCGATGGTGTCGAGCTGGCGGGCGGGTTCACCCATGGCGTAGTTTCCATACCGGCACGGCCGGATCGGCGGCGGCTTGATAGCGATAGTCGTAACGGTCGAGGCTGCGTTGCAGTGCGTCGCCGTCGATCGGCGCTTGCGGCGAGAAGCTGTCGAACCCGCAACGGCGCATCAGCGGCAATTGATCGACCAGCACGTCGCCCGCCGCACGCAGTTCGCCGGTATAGCCCGCCTCGCGCAGCACGCGCGCGGCGCTGTACCCGCGACCGTCGCGGAAAGTGGGGAAGCTGACCTCTACCAATGCCAGCTGGCCGAGTTGCGGCAGCAGCGCACGCGCATCCTCCCCCGCCTCGAGCCGGACGGCGGTGGCGTTGCTCTGGCCCAGAAAGGCGTCGAGCGTCACGGCGGGCTCGTCATGCGGTTCGTCGTCGCGGAAGCGAAGCAGGGCATCAACCATAGATCGCCTCCTTGAACGGTTCGAAGCCGACGCGGCGATAGGTGTCGAGAAAGCGTTCGCCATCGTCGCGCACCGCGACGTATTTCTCGGTCACGCGCTCGATCGCGTCGACGACACCGTCTTCGGAAAAACCGGGGCCGGTGATCTTGGCGAGGCTGACGTCTTCCGCGCCCGAACCGCCAAGCGACAGCTGGTAGTTTTCGGTGCCTTTCTTGTCGACGCCGAGGATGCCGATGTGGCCAGCGTGATGATGGCCGCAGGCGTTGATGCAGCCGCTGATCTTGAGCTTCAATTCGCCCAGATCGCGCTGGCGGTCGCGGTCGGCGAACCGTGCGGCGATCTTCTGCGCCAGCGGGATCGAGCGGGCGTTGGCGAGGCTGCAATAATCGAGGCCGGGGCAGGCGATGATATCGGTGATGAGGTCGAGGTTCGCTTCGGCCAGCCCGGCTTTGGTCAGCGCATTCCAGACCGCTTTCAGATCGCGGATCGCGACATGCGGCAGGACGATGTTCTGGGCATGGGTGACCCGCAGTTCGTCGAACGAAAAGCGCTGGCCGAGATCGGCGAGCAGATCGATCTGGTCCGCCGATGCGTCGCCGGGAATACCGCCAGCCGGCTTCAGACTGACGTTGACGATGGCATAGCCCGGCTGTTTGTGCGCGACGACGTTCTGGTCGAGCCAGACGGCGAAGTCGGGATCGCTGCGGTCGATATCGGTAGGCGCATACGCGTCGAATGCCGGCGGCGCGAACATCGCGGTGATCCGCGCCAGTTCCGCGCGAGGCGGATCGAGGCCGAGCAGCTTCACCGCGGCGAACTCCTCCTCGACCTGGCGGCGGTATTCGTCCGGGCCGATCTCGTGCAGCAGGATCTTGATCCGCGCCTTGTAGATGTTGTCGCGGCGACCGTAGCGATTGTAGACCCGCAGACACGCCTCGAGATAGCTCATCAGGTCGTCGGCGGTGACGAAGTCGCGGATCAGGTGGCTGATCATCGGCGTCCGGCCCATGCCGCCGCCGACGTAGATCCTGCCACCCAGTTCGCCGTCGCGTGTCACCAGCTGAATGCCGATATCGTGCAGCCGCATCGCTGCGCGATCCTCGTCCGCGGCGATCACCGCGATCTTGAACTTGCGTGGCAGATAGCTGAATTCGGGGTGGAAGGTGCTCCACTGGCGCAGCAGCTCGGCCCAAGGGCGTGGATCGGCGACCTCGTCCGCGGCGGCGCCCGCATATTGATCGGCGCTGATGTTGCGGATGCAATTGCCGCTGGTCTGGATCGCATGCATTTCGACCGTCGCCAGCTTGGCGAGAATGTCGGGCGTGTCGGCGAGCTTGATCCAGTTGAACTGGAGATTCTGACGCGTCGTGAAATGGCCGTAGCCACGGTCGTAATCGCGCGCGATGCTGCCGAGCATCCGCATCTGGCGGCTGTCGAGCGTGCCATAGGGGATGGCGACGCGCAGCATGTAGGCGTGCAGCTGAAGATACAGCCCGTTCATCAGCCGGAGCGGCTTGAACTGATCCTCGGTCAGCTGCCCCGACAGGCGGCGTTCGACCTGATCGCGGAATTCATCGACGCGGGCGTCGACGATGGCCTGGTCGTATTGGTCGTATTTATACATGATCGGCTTTCCGGCCTTCGTGTCTGGCGAAGGCGATGTGGTTCACGCAAAGGCGCAAAGACGGGAAGGAGAATATGGCAGCGGTGTTCGCGCAGAGGCGCGGAGGACGCGGAGAGTAAGGAGACCGTGCGCTTCGTTCACCCCAATCCGTCATCTCCGCGAACGCCGGGACCCATGGACGCAAGTGGCTGCTGGTCCGCGCTGCGACGAGCCGATTGAAACCATGAGTCCCGGCATTCGCCGGGATGACGGACGAAAGGGTCTTCTTCTCTTCGCGCCTTAGTGCCTTCGCGTGGATCATATGACCCAGCTTCCCGCACCGGGGTCCGCCGGCTTCAGCGTCAGATCGGGTCGCACGGTCGGACCGAGCGCGCGGATACGATCCTTGATGTGCGCGGGCCGGGGGCCATCCGCCGTCGCCACCGCATCGATCAGATACGGCACGTTGACGCGGCGCGCGCCTTCCTCCGCCTGGAGGATGCTTTCGCCTTCGGTGCCGACGTCGACGGCATCCTCGACATGGCGCGACCAGCCGGATCCGGTCCACCAGACGACGTCGCCGGTCGGCAGGTCATTGCCCGTCAGCAGCCTCATGCCGCAGTCTCCTCCGCGATCCGCGCCCAGCGCGCGAGCTTGTCCTGCGCATCGGACAGTTCGACGACCTCGCCGACGACGATGATCGCCGGGCTCTGCACCGCCTCCCGCGTCACCATCGGGCCGAGATCCGCGAGCAGGGTGCGCAACGCCCGCGATCCTGCCAGCGTACCGCGTTCCAGCACTGCGACCGGCATGTCGGGCGCGACGCCGTCCGCCATCAGCTTGTCGGCGATGTCGCTCGCCGTGGCGACGCCCATGTAGATCACCAATGTCCGACCCTGTCCGGCGAGGCCGGACCAGTCCTGTTCGCTCAAACCCTTGCACTGGCCGGCGACGAAGCTCACCGCACTCGAATGGTCGCGATGCGTCAGCGGCAGCATCGCCTCCGCCGCGCAGCCCAGTGCAGCCGACACGCCGGGAATGACCTCGACCGGCAGACCGGCGGCGCGCACCGACTCGACCTCCTCACCGCCGCGGCCGAAGATGAACGGATCGCCGCCCTTCAGCCGGACGACGATCGCGCCGGTCTTCACATGCGCGACGATCAGCGCGTTGATCGCCTCCTGCGGCAGCGTGTGCCGGGCGCGCTGCTTGGCCACCGAGATGCGCTGTGCCGAGGGCGGCGCGATATCGAGCACGCGGGGATCGATCAGTCCGTCGTGGACGACGACGTCGGCGCTCTTCAGCGCGGCGACGGCGCGGACGGTCAGCAGGCCCGGATCGCCGGGACCTGCACCCACCAGGATGACGCGCCCGCGGGCGTTCGGATCGAGAAGCGTGGCCATGATGCGGAGATGGCCCCCATGGCCGCATCGAACAAGCCAGCGTTGCTTTGGCGCGGCTTAGGCGAGCTTTTGCCGCGGTTACCCTCTGGTCACGTTTCGGCGGTAGGTCCGATCCGGGCAAGGGAATGACGTGACGCGAACCGGTATCCGAGACAGGCATGACGTGCATCCCGTGCAGCTGTACGACGGGGTGCCGGCGTCGCTCGATCTGGTGTCGGACGCCGCGGCGGCAGACCGGCGGTTCCTGCGGGCAGGATGGTTCGCGGGATTTGCCGGCGCGCGGTTGAGCACCGCGTTGCTGCGCGACCGATCCGGCGTCCCCATCGCGGCCTTGCCGTTCGTACCGGTCGGGCCGGCGGTGATCGGCGCGCGCGCGGTGCCCGGATGCTATTGGCCGTTCCGCGGGATGGCGGTGGCGGACGACGCCTGTCCGGTCGCGCTGTCCGACTTATTCGCCAGCCGGGGACTGACGCGCGCCTTGCCGTCAGTGTTGCGGATCGGCCCCGCCTATGACGACGCCACCATGGCGGTGGTGGAAACCGGCGCGTTGCGTGCCGGCTGGTCGGTGATGAAGCGCAGCGTCGGCCGCGCCTTCATCCTCGACCTCTGCGCGGGCGATCCGAAGGGGTCGAAACGCACGGCGGCCTATGAGCGCAAGCTGGCATCGCAAGGTGCCGTCGCGGTCGCGACGATACGCGGCCCGGATTGGACGCCGGCGGTGCTGGAAGCGCTCGGCCGGATCGAGTCGGCGAGCTGGATCGCGCGGCGGACGGACGGCAGCGGAGCCAAGTTCATCGATGCGGCACGACGCGACCGCTGGCTGCGCGTGCTGGCCGATCCGGTGCTGGCGGAGGCGCTGAGCGCGACCATCCTGTCGGTGGATGGCGTCGCGGTGGCGTTCAGCTTCGACCTGGCCGCAGGATCGCGGCAATATGCGATCGCCAGCAGCTATGACGAGGCGTTCGCCGCCTGGCGCGTCGGGCGGATCGTGACCGCACACCAGTTGCGCCGGGCGCGGGCCGAGGGGATCGACACGGTCGACCTCGGTGCCGGCGACAGCGGCTACAAGCAGGATCTGGGCGCGGTGGCGGGTCCGGTGCTGGTCGATTGCCTGCTGGTGCGTCGTCGTTCGCTGGCGACGTTGCTGCGGCGCTGGTGGGAAGGTGCGGAGGCATCGGCCGGACTGGCGGCGATCCGCAGCTGGGTGGCGCAACCGGGGGAACCGCGACGACGGCCGGGGCCGCAGCCGTCATCGGGATGGGAGCAACTGGCGGCAGCGGCAGCGCTCGCCGCCGCCGCGATGGCGCTGGCCGAATAGCCCGACCGGCAAGCGCGGCGATCAGGCGTCGCGCAGGCCGATGCCGATATTCGCCCGTGCCGCCTCGGCTTCGTTGCTGACCACCGGATAGGCGCAATAATCGGCGGCGTAATAGGCGCTGGGGCGATGGTTGCCGCTCCAGCCGACACCGCCGAACGGTGCGGAGGACGACGCGCCGTTGGTCGGCCGGTTCCAGTTGACGATGCCGGCGCGGATACCGGACCAGAAGCGATCGTAGAGCGCCGGCGTCTGGCTGACGAGTGCGGCGGACAGGCCGTAGCGGGTGTCGTTGGCGGTGGCGATCGCCGCGTCGAAATCCTGTTCGCGATACACCTGCAGGATCGGGCCGAACAGCTCGATGTCCGGTCGCTCTGTGGCGTTGGTCATGTCGATGATCGCGGGGACGAGGAACGGCCGGTCGTCCTGCACCCGTTCGAGGTGGCGGATCGGGCGGCCGCCGCGCATCAACAGCGCGAGGAAGCTTTCGGTCAGCTGATCGGCGACCTGATTGTCGATCACCGGGCCCATGAACGGTTGCGGATCGTCATGGGGAGCGCCGACGATCAGGCGGCCGACCATCGTGTTGATCGTCTCGACCAGCGGATCGTACAGCCGGTCCTCGACGATCAGGCGGCGGGCGGCGGTGCAGCGCTGCCCGGCGGTGGTGAAGGCGGACTGGATGACCAGCACCGCGGCCGAATGCAGGTCGGGCGTGTCCCAGACGATGATCGGGTTGTTGCCACCCATCTCCAGCGCCAGGATCTTTTCGGGCTTGCCGGCGAAGGCGCGGTTGAGCGCGAGACCGGTGCGTGCCGATCCGGTGAACAGCAGGCCGTCGATCTCCGGGTGTTCGGCGAGCGCCTTGCCCTCTGCCGGGCCGCCGATCAGCAGGCGGATGTTCGCATCGGGAACGCCGGCCGCGCGATAGCAGTCGACCAGGAACGCACCGGTCGCGGGCGTCTTTTCCGATGGCTTGAACACCACTGCATTGCCGGCGAGCAGGGCGGGGACGATGTGGCCGTTGGGCAGATGCGCCGGGAAGTTATACGGCCCGAGCACCGCCAGCACGCCATGCGGCTTGTGGCGCAGCGCCATGCGGCTGCCCATCGGCGCATCGAGCCGACGCTGGGCGGTGCGTTCGGCATAGGCGGTGACCGAGATATCGACCTTGGCGATGACCGTATCGACCTCGGTCCGGGCTTCCCACAGCGGCTTGCCGGTTTCGCGAGCGAGCAGATCGGCGAATTGTTCGTGGCGCTGGCGGACGACGTTGCCGAAGCGGCGCATGGTTTCGATACGGACGGTCAGCGGCAGTGCGGCCCAGGCCGACCAGCCGGCACGCGCGGCCGATACCTCGGCATCGGCATCGCCGATCGCCCCTTGCCACAGTTCCGCGCCGGTCGCGGGTTCGTACGAGATGATCACGTCAGCCATGCGTGCCCTTTGAGCTCTGCGCGCGAGGGTTAGGGGAATGGTGTCTTGGCGGCAAGACGGGGGAACGAAGGCACATCCTACGAGAGAGCATCCCCCATCTGCCGGATCGCCGCGACCTTGGCGTGTAGCCGCGACCAGTCGTCCGCCCCGGCGATCGGCGCCCAGATCGCCTCGACCTCGTCGATCAGCATGCTGCATGGTTCGCCCCGCCAATAGGGATGGCTGCGGTCCTTGCGGGGGGAGTAGCGGGCGACGGCGGTGCGGAAGGCATCCCATTCCGCGCCATATCCGGCCGGAAGGTCGCCGCCGAACACATCGAAGAAGAACCGGTCCATCGGCGTTGCAGTCGTACGCAACCCGCGTTCCATCGCCTGCACCAGCGCCCGGTCCTCTTCCGGGGTCCGCGAAAGCAGGCCCAGCCGCCAGAGCAGCGATTCGGTGATCCGCGGCTGATAGCGCGGCCCGAATTGTTCGAGCAGCGCTATCAGCGGGTCGCTGTCGACGATCAGGCGCAGCGACGCCGCCAGTTGCATCACGTCCCAATGGATCGCTTCGGGCTGGCGGCCGAACGCGTAGAGGCCGGCGTGATCGAAATAGGCGGCGGTAAAGGCGGGGTCCCAGGTCGGGGCGAAGCGCCACGGGCCGTAATCGAAGCTTTCGCCGGTAACGTTGATATTGTCGCTGTTGAGAACGCCGTGGACGAACCCCGCGGCCATGTATCTTGATGCCAGCGTCGCGGTGCGTGTGACGACATGGTCCAGCAGCCGGATCGGGTCGTCCGATGCCTCGCCGTACAGGTGATGGAGGACATAGCGGACGGCAGCACGCATCCCCTCTTCGTCCTGAAGATAGGCGAGCCGCTGGAACGTGCCGATGCGGATATGGCCATGGCTGAGCCGGACCAGCACCGCCGACCGGGTGGGCGACGGCTCGTCGCCGCGGGTCAATTCCTCGCCCGTCTCGATCAGTGACAGCGTCCGGCTGGTGGGAACGTTCAGCGCCTCCAGCATCTCGGTCGCGAGGATCTCGCGCACCCCGCCCTTCAGCGTCAGCCTGCCGTCGCCGAAGCGGCTATAGGGGGTCTGCCCCGATCCCTTCGTGCCGAGATCCATCAACCGGCCACGATCGTCGCGCATCTGGGCGAAGGTAAAGCCGCGGCCATCGCCGATGTCGGGATTGTACTGGCGGAACTGGTGACCGTGATAGCGTAGCGCCAGCGGCTGCGGCAGCGTGCCGGGGAGGGGTACGAAGCGGCCGAAGGCTTGCGTCCATTCCGTATCGTCCAGCGTGTCGAGACCGACCTGTGCGGCCGCTGTTTCGTTGCGGAAGCGCAGTGTCGTTTCAGGAAAATCGGCAGCATGCACCGGGTCCCAGATCGTGGGGCCGAGGTCGAGCAGCGCGGCTTCGGGGCGGTATGCTTGCGGGTGAGTGGGCATGTGTGGATATGGAGGTCGCCCATCGCCGGGTGCAACCCCGAGGATCGTTCATGGCCGCTTACGAGAATTGCTATTGGATGTCGGCCGACGGGCTGAAGCTGCATTACCGGCTGTATCCGGGCGACGTCGCCCTGCCACCGGTCCTGTGCCTGCCAGGGCTGACGCGCAACGCGCGCGATTACGACGCGCTCGCCGCACGGCTGGCGGGGCGACGGCAGGTGATCGCGGTCGATTTTCGTGGCCGCGGCAAGAGCGAATACGCGAAGGACCCGATGACCTACATGCCCGCGACCTATGTCGCCGATGTGCAGGCGTTGCTCGCCGAAAGGGCCATCACCCGCCTTGTCGCGATCGGGACGTCGCTGGGCGGCATCGTGACGATGTTGCTCGCGCAGGCCGCGACAGGGGCGGGCGCAGGCATCGCCGCGGCGTTGCTCAACGACGTCGGACCGGAAATCGACCCGGCGGGTATCAGCCGGATCAGGGGTTATGTCGGCAAGGGCAGCAGCTGCCCGACATGGATGCACGCGGCGCGCAGCCTCGCCGACGCGCACGGCGACGTCTATCCGGACTGGCACATCGAGGAATGGCTGGCGATGGCCAAGCGCGTCTATCGGCTGAACAGCAGCGGACGCATCGTGCTCGACTACGACCTTAAGATCGCCGAGCCGTTTCGGACGCCGGGTAACGAAGCCGGGCCGGATATGTGGGCGGCGCTATCGGCGTTGCGGGACACGCCCGTCCTGCTGGTGCGTGGCGGACGATCGGACGTGCTGGCACAGCCGGTGGCGGAACGGATGCTGGCGGCGCTCGACCGCGCCGAACTGGTGACGCTGCCGGGCGTCGGCCATGCGCCGACACTGGCGGAACCCGCGTTGCACGGCCCGATCGACCGGTTGCTGGAGCAGGCGCGGGCGTGAGTATTCCCGGCGCAGAGCCGGATGGTGCTCCGAGAATTGCGTTGCTCGATATCCTGCGCGGCATCGCGATCCTCGGCATCCTGCTGATGAACGTCAGCGAGATGGGCGCGTCGATGACCGCCAACTGGTCCGATATCCGGCACATCGGCTGGAGCGGTGCGGACAGGATGGCGTGGTGGCTGCGCACGCTGCTGGTCGAGGGGACCGCGCGGGCGCTGCTGGAGATGCTGTTCGGTGCGGGCATGCTGATCCTCACCGATCGGATCGCGTCGGCATCGGCGGGCACGGCGGCGGTGTCGCTGCGCTACGGCTGGCGCAATGTCGTGCTCTGGGTGTTCGGGATGGCGCATATGATGCTGTTGCTGTGGCCCGGTGATATCCTGCACACCTATGCGGTCGCGGCATTGCTGGCCTGTGCGTTCCGGACGTTGCCGGCACGTGCGTTGCTGACGATCGGTCTGTCCTATGCGGCGTTCACCCTGGTCATCGGCGTGGTCGCGGTGCAGCAGCCGATGCGGCCGGTCATGGCGCAGATGGCCGAAGCGGATGCGACGGCGGTACGGCGGGAGGATGCATTCGGTCACGGCGATCGTCGCGCCTGGGTCGAAGGGCAGCGCCGCGTCGGGCTGGACCGGCTGGACAGCGACGAAATCGTGTTCGTGTGGGAAGCCGCCGCGACGATGCTGGTCGGCGCGGCGCTGTTCCGCTGGGGGATCTTGCAGGGCGACTGGTCGCGGCGGCGCTATCGCTGGCTGCTTGCGGGAGGATACGGCATCGGCCTGCCGCTGCGCATCTATGGCGCCTGGGAGGCGACCCGCTTCGACGGGCGGGCGCAGATCGCGTGGATGTGGGAGGATGTCGCGCGACTGGCGATGACCTGCGGCCATGTCGCGGCCATCGCTCTGGCGGTGACGACCGTCGCGGGTGCGCGCGGGCTTCGCCCGTTCGTCGCCGCGGGCCGGACGGCGTTGACGCTGTACGTCGCGCAGACGCTGATCGTGTCGTGGCTGATATTCTCGCCGTTCGGGCTGGGGTTGTATGGCGCGTTCGGCTGGGCGTGGCTGATGGCGCTCGCGCTGGCTGTGAACGCGCTGCTGCTATGGGCGGCGAATGCGTGGCTGCGGCGTTACCGGATCGCGCCGGTGGAATGGGCGTGGCGTTCGCTGGTCGAGCTGCGATGGTTGCCGATGCGGTGTGGCAACATTCTTCCTCCGGCAGGCCGGGCGGGTTAAGGCGGCATCATGCCGCAGCCGATCCACATCCTCCACCTCCATTCCAGCTTCAGCCTCGGTGGCAAGGAGGCGCGGGCCGTGCGGCTGATGAATGCGTTCGGCGACGCCGCACGGCATACGATCGTCAGCGGCGTGCCCGACCAGCTCGGCGCGCGCGATTCGATCGCCCGGGGCATCCGGTACGAGATCGCGCAGGACCCCCCGTCGCTGACCGGACGTCCGTCGGTGGCGCGGTACGAGGCGCTGGCGCGCTACATGCGGCGCTTCGATCTTGTGCTGACCTACAATTGGGGCGCGATCGACGGCGTGATGGCGCGGCGGGTGTTCGCCAAAGGCGCACCGCCGCTGGTCCATCACGAGGACGGCTTCAACGCGGACGAGGCCGGCGGGCTGAAGATCGAGCGCAACGTCTATCGCCGGATCGCGCTCCGCGCTGCGCACGCCCTGGTGGTGCCATCCGAGGTGCTGGAGGCGATCGCGCTGAAGACCTGGAAGCAACCGCCCGCGCGGGTGCACCGCATCGCCAACGGCATCGACACCGCTGCCTACGGCCAGAAGCCCGATCCGCGCGCGATCCCGGGCTTCGTCCGCAACGAGAAGGAGGTCGTGATCGGCGCGCTCGCGGGCCTGCGCGCGGTGAAAGACCTGCCGCTGCTCGTCCGCGCCTGCGGCGGTGTGTCGGGGCGGTTCAGGCTGGTGATCGTCGGCGAGGGTCCCGAGCGCGAACAGATCCTGCAAGCGACGCGGGCGATGGACATTGCCGACAAGGTGGTGCTGGCCGGCTTCCTCGACCGACCGTATCGCTACATCGGCGCGTTCGACATCATCGCGCTGTCGTCGAAGAGCGAGCAATTTCCGATCAGCGTGGTCGAGGGGATGGCGGCCGGCCTGCCGGTGGTGAGCACGCCCGTCGGCGACGTGCCGCGAATGGTGTCGGCGGAAAACGCCCCTTTCGTTACCGGCGCCGACGAGGTGCTGCTGCGCGACGCGTTGCAGGCGCTGGTGCTCGATCCGGACCTGCGGTCGCGGGTCGGCGCAGCGAACCGGGCAAAGGCGCGCGCGGAGTTCGACGAGCGCGTGATGATCGCGCGCTACAAGGCATTGTACGCAGAGGCGATGCGGCGACCGGGTGCGCTGGGATAGGCGCCCGCAATCAGGTCCCCGATATCTCCGCGGCATTCCTGACGACGAACTGCAGCGTCGCGGTATCGGCCTGTCCCGTCGCGACGAGCGCCAGATCGCTGGCGCCGTGCAGCAGGCCATCCTCCACTTCTGGTTCGTGCGCTTCGGCGGCGGCGACGATGGCGGCGAGTATGTCGCGCGCCTGCTCCTCGCCATAGGTCATCGCGAACGCCGTCAGCGCCACGGCGAAGCAATCCCGGTCACTCGCCGGCGCCGCATCCTGATGCTGGAGCGAGGCGCAGGCCGCGCCCAGCACATAGGCACGCGACCATGCCGAGCCGGTCGGCCCGTCGCCCGGCGTTTCCCCGACCGACAGCCCCAGTCGCTCGATCTGCGGCAGCAGCAGCGCACCGAGCGGCGAGCGCAACGTCGCGGCGAGATGCCTGCGCGCCGGACGCCTGGGTGCGATCAGGTGATTGAGAACCCCCATCCGTCGATACTTTCCCGTATGTCATCGTAAAGCTGCGATCCTGTCTGCACGATTGAGGTTAACCGACGGCTAAGGCGCGCTTTCCGCCACGCATCGGGGACGGACGCGCGTTGCTGCACTGATCCACATCGCAATTCCTTCGCATCACCGCATCCTTCTTGTATAGCCGGCCGTATTTACCCCCGGGATGAGGTGACGTTTTCCGTGTTCAAGGGCCTGAAGCCGATCGTGTACAATGGCCGTGAGGTCTGGCCGCTTGTCGAAGGCGGCAAGGGCGTCGCCGCGACCAATCATGCTTCCGCCGGTGCATGGGCCGCCGCGGGCGGAATCGGCACCGTGTCCGCGGTCAACGCCGACAGCTACGATCCCGATGGCAAGATCATTCCGCAGGTCTACACGGCGCTGACGCGTCGCCAGCGGCATGAGGAACTGGTGGAATATGCCATTGAGGGCGCGGTCCAGCAGGTCGAACGTGCATACGAGATCGCGGGCGGCAAGGGCGCGATCAACATCAACGTGTTGTGGGAAATGGGCGGGGCGCAGCGCATCCTGCACGGCGTGCTCGAACGCACCCGCGGTAAGGTGGCGGGCGTCACCTGCGGCGCGGGCATGCCCTACAAGCTGTCCGAGATCACCGCGTCCTATGGCGTGTCGTACCTGCCGATCGTGTCGTCCGGCCGGGCATTCCGCGCGCTGTGGAAGCGTGCCTATTCGAAGGCGGCGGAATGGCTGGCGGCAGTGGTGTACGAGGACCCTTGGCTGGCCGGCGGGCACAACGGCCTGTCCAACGCCGAAGACCCGTTGAAGCCGCAGGACCCGTTCCCGCGCGTCGCCGAATTGCGCGCGGTCATGCGCGAGGGCGGCATTCCCGACAGTACGCCGATCGTGATGGCGGGCGGTGTCTGGTATTTGCGCGACTGGAACGACTGGATCGACAATCCCGAGCTGGGAACCATCGCATTCCAGTACGGCACGCGGCCATTGCTGACGCAGGAAAGCCCGATCCCGCAGGATTGGAAGGACCGGCTGACGCAGATCGAGGAAGGCGAGGTGCTGTTGCATCGCTTCTCGCCGACCGGTTTCTATTCGTCGGCGGTGCGCAACCCGTTCCTGCGATCGCTGGAAGCGCGTTCGGATCGCCAGATCGCCTTTTCGACGCAGGAGGCTGGTGATCATGTCTTCCAGCTCGACGTCGGCGTGAAGGGCAAGAATTTCTGGGTGACGCGCAACGATCTGCTGCGCGCGCGCCAGTGGTTTGGCGAAGGCCATACGGATGCGTTGAAGACGCCCGACAACACCCTGGTGTTCGTGTCGCCGACCGAGAAGGGCATCATCCGCAAGGATCAGGCGGACTGCATGGGTTGCCTGTCGCAATGTTCGTTTTCGAGCTGGGCGGACACCGAGACCAACTCGACCGGGCGGCTGGCCGATCCGCGCAGCTTCTGCATCCAGAAGACGTTGCAGGACATCGCGCATGGCGGCGACGTCGACCAGAATCTGATGTTCGCCGGCCATGCGGCGTATAATTTCAAGCGTGATCCGTTCTATTCCAACGGCTTCGTGCCGAGCGTAAAACAGCTGGTCGATCGGATCCTGACGGGGGACTGAGCCGACCGCAGGAGTGCCGCCCCGTACGTAGCCGTAGCTCTTGTCGCTCGCTTTGGCTACCGGCGAAGGAGTCCGTTAGCAGCGGTACAAGTATCCGGAAGCGCCGGGTTGAGGCTCGGCGCTCCCGAACCTCGTTAGTCGGCGACGGTGCCGACGACTGCGCCCGCGGTGCCGCCGACGGCTGCACCCTTTTCGACGCTGCCGCCGGTCGCCGCGGCGACACCCGCACCGCCGGCTGCGCCTATGCCGGCACCCTTGAGGGTCGAGCAGGCCGAGAGGCTGAGGGCCGAACCGAGCAGCAGGGCGGCGGCGGCGAGGGGCTTGATGGTCATGATCGTGTCCTGTGTTGCGGAGGTGCGGCGTTAATGTCGCGGCGCAGCAAAGGTTTCGTTCAGCAATGAATCAACACGTTTTTCTGGTGCTCAGGCCCAGCCTTCGAGCACCTGATCCGGTGGACGGTGACCATCCGCCCACATCCGGATATTCTGGATGACGCGTTCGCCGGACGCCTGTCGCCCTTCGAGCGTGGCGCTGCCCATGTGCGGCGTCATCACCACATTCGGCAGCGCGAGCAGGCGCGGGTCGATACGCGGTTCGTGCTCCCACACGTCGAGGCCGGCGCCAGCCAGCTCTCCCGCCTCGAGCGCGTCGACCAGTGCGGCCTCGTCGAGAATGCCGCCGCGCGACGTGTTGATGACGTAGACATGGCGGCGCATCAGGCCAATCCGGCGGCGGTCGATCAGGTCGCGGCTGTCGGCGTTCAGCGGCGTGTGGATGCTGACGATGTCGGTGGCCACGAGCATCGCGTCGAGATCGGCGTGGAAGGTCGCGCCCAGTTCCGCTTCGACTACACCGGGCAGGCGATGGCGGTTGTGATAATGTATCGACAGGCCGAACGCGCGGGCGCGGCGGGCGACCGCCTGACCGATGCGGCCCATGCCGACGATGCCCAGTGCCTTGCCGCCGATGCGGTGGCCGAGCATACCGCCGGGACTCCAGCCGTGCCATTCGCCCGATCGCACCAGCTTCTCGCCTTCCGCCAGCCGCCGCGGCACCGACACGATCAGCGCCATCGCCATATCCGCGGTGTCCTCGGTCAGCACGCCCGGGGTATTGGTGACGATGATCCCGCGCGCGCGGGCGGCCTTCAGCGCAATATGGTTCACGCCGGCACCGTAATTGGCGATCAGGCGCAGCCTGTCGCCCGCGCCCGCGATCAGATCGGCATCGATGTCGTCGGTGACGGTCGGCACCAGCACGTCGCAGGTGGCCATCGCCGCGGCGAGCTGGTCGCGGGTCATGGCGGCATCGCCGCGATTGTTGGTGGTGTCGAACAACGCTTCCAGCCGCTGCATGACCGGATCAGCGAGTTCGCGGGTCACGACCACGCGGGGATTACGGCGGGGTTCTGTCATCGCCGTAACGGCTTGGCGAAGCGCACGGCAAGCGTCAACGGATCGTTGCTGTTCCGGGCTGCTGCGCTAGAGAGAGCATCATGGGGAAAAGGACAGGGACAATGCGGCATTGGGCTTTGGCGATCGCCGGATGTGCGGCAGCGCTGGTCGTCGATGGCCACGCATTGGCCGCGGATGCCAAGAAGACACTGCCGTATTATGCGTCGATCAGCGCCGGGCGCGCCCGGATGCGGACCGGGCCGGAAAAGACCTATCCGGCGAGCTGGCTGTACCAGCGTGCCGATCTGCCGGTACGGGTGATCGCCACGTTCAAGCAATGGCGCAAGGTCGAGGATCCGGACGGGACGCAGGGCTGGATGCTCGCGGCGCTGATTAACGAGCGGCGTACCGCGATCGTGCGTGGTGACCAGCCCGTCGAGATGCATGAGCGGCCATCGCCCGTGTCCAGGCTGCTGTGGCGTGCGGCACCCGGTGTCGTCGGTCGGCTGAGCGAATGCGCCGGCGGCTGGTGCCGGCTGGATGTGAAGGGGCAGACCGGCTTCGTCGAAGTGGCGAGCCTGTGGGGCGTCGAGGCAGGCGAGCGGCTGCCCTGACGCGGAGCGACGGGCACGATCCGAACCGCCTTCGAAGCACCTCAGCGACTATCCCCGAACACGAGCTTGCTCCTCCGTTGCCCGTGGAGAAAAGTGGCGCACGTTCGGCGGCGATAACCCTCGA
The DNA here is from genome assembly GCA_024072375.1 of Sphingomonadaceae bacterium OTU29LAMAA1. NCBI lineage: Bacteria > Pseudomonadati > Pseudomonadota > Alphaproteobacteria > Sphingomonadales > Sphingomonadaceae > Sphingomonadaceae bacterium OTU29LAMAA1. Next base: position 1,153,865 of record CP099617.1, on the reverse strand, counting down.
ACACGGCCGGGACTGCGGGGTGTCGAGCCCACCAAGGCCCCATGAACGGAATTGGCGATCGACCCTAACAGCTTGTTAGGACCGAGAGGTTATGCACGATGGCTTACCGGCGATGGAGGCCGAACGATGCTCCCGACCGAACCGTTGCCGCTGCATCACAGCTGGCCGATGAGCGATGCCGGCGAGCGGCTGGACCTAGGCCGGGTCCATGACGGCGATCCGGCGCCCAGGTTCACGCCGGCACCGCTACATGCCGCCGACCGGGCTACCGGAAGCTGGGCATGCGATCTTGCCACCAATATGCTCACCTGGTCTTCCGCGGTTTATCGCCTGTTCGGCATGCCGCAGGACAATCCGGTCGATCGCGGTGTCACCGTGTCGATGTACGCCGAACGATCGCGGGCCGCGATGGAGCGGCTGCGAACCCACGCGATCCGGCACCGCCGCGGTTTCACCCTCGACATCCAGATCGCGCCTCTCGACGACGTCTGCCGCTGGCTTCGCCTGACCGCCGCACCGATCTGTGACGCGGGGCTGGTGGTGAGTCTACACGGGTATAAGACCGACGTATCCGATCTATACCGCCGCGGCCCCGCGCTATCGTATGACGGGGGCGATATGCCATTGGCAGCTGTCAGTCGATAAGTTCGACCGCCATCGCCGTTGCCTCGCCGCCGCCGATGCACAGCGAGGCGAGACCGCGACGCTGACCATTGGTCTGCAACGCCGACAGCAACGTCGCGAGGATCCGCGCACCGCTGGCGCCGATCGGATGCCCCAGCGCGCAGGCGCCGCCATGGACGTTCAGCCGCGCCGGATCAATGCCCAGATCGTGGATCGCGATCATCGACACGGCGGCGAACGCCTCGTTCACCTCGAACAGGTCGATATCGTCGCGGCTCCAGCCGGCGCGTTCCATCGCCTTGCGCATCGCGAACACGGGCGCCGTGGTGAACTTCGCCGGATCGTGTGCATGAGCGGCATGCGAGACGATGCGGGCGATCGGGGTCAGGCCAAGCCGTTCGGCGACGCTGGCGCGCGTCATCACCAACGCGGCCGCACCGTCGGAGATCGACGACGCGTTGGCCGCGGTGATCGTACCGTCCTTCGAAAAGGCCGGCTTCAACGTCGGGATCTTGGCGATATCGCCCTTGGCCGGCTGTTCGTCGAGCGACACGGTCGTGCTGCCCTTGCGGCCCTTCACCTCGACCGGGACGATCTCGCGGTCGAACGCGCCGGATCGCTGCGCCTTTTGCGCGCGGGTCAGCGATTCTATCGCGTAATCGTCCATCGACTGCCGCGTGAACTGGTATTCGGCCGCCGTATCTTCGGCGAAATTGCCCATCAGTTTGCCGGGTTCGTACGCATCTTCCAGCCCGTCGAGATACATATGGTCGTACATCGTGTCGTGGCCGATGCGCGCGCCGGCGCGATGCTTCTTCGACAGATAGGGCGCGTTGGTCATGCTCTCCATGCCGCCCGCCACGAGCATCTCGACCGATCCGGCAGCCAGCGCATCGGCCGCAAGGATCGCCGCCTGCATGCCCGAACCGCACATCTTGTTGATCGTGGTCGCCTCGACATGGGTGCCGAGACCGGCGCCGATCGCCGCCTGTCGCGCGGGCGCCTGACCGAGGCCTGCGGGCAGTACGCAGCCCATGTAGATGCGCTCGATCGCTGCCGCCGACGCGCCGGACCGCTCCACCGCCGCCTTCACCGCCGCCGCGCCGAGTTCGGTGGCGGACGCCCCGGACAGCGCGCCCTGGAACGATCCCATGGGGGTGCGGGCATAGCCGAGGATGACGACGGGATCGGTGGACATGGGCTCTCCGGTGTTTTTCGTTGCACGCCATCTAGGATGCGGGGCAGGGCGGGGCAATGAGCGAGCCAGCCGACGCCTGTCCTGCATATGCTAAATCCGGCAGGATCAATTCGCGTCGCCGCGCGCTGGGGCGCGATGGAAGATTTTATCGAGCCGATACGGTGGTTTGCCTCGATCAGCGGGATGATCGCCGCGACCATCGTTGCATTGGACTGGGGGCGGCGCGACACGGGCTGGGCGATGGTGCTGTTCTGCCTGTCTGCGATCGCATGGATCACGGGCGCGGTGCTGATGCGCGACTGGGCGCTGGGATCGCAGAACGTCGTGTTGCTCGGCATCGATATGCTCGGTGTCTATCGCTATCTGATCCGCGATCCGGAGCCTGCCGGGGCCTGAGATGAGCGCGGCCATGGCGTGGCCGCTCGTCCTGACGATATTGGGCGCGATCTTCGGCAGCTTCATCGGCGCGCTGGTGGTCCGCTGGCCGGCCGGACGATCGGTGATGGACGGGCGATCGGCGTGCGATGCCTGCGGGCGGACGCTGGGTCCGGCGGAACTGGTGCCGCTGGTCAGTTACGTGGTGCAGCGCGGGCGATGTCGTGGCTGCGGCGTGGCGATCGACCGGCGCCATTGGTGGATCGAGCTGCTGGCAGCGGCGATCGGCGGCGCGGCGGGACTGGTGGCGCCGGGTTGGGAAGGGGTGGGCGGCGCGGTGTTCGGCTGGCTGCTGCTCGCGCTGGCGGCACTGGACCTCACCGCCTTCTGGCTACCCGACCGTCTGACCGGGCTGCTGGCGGCGGCAGGCCTGATCGCCGGCGCGGCGGGATTCGCCCCCCCGCTAACGGATCGGCTGATCGGCGGGGGCTTCGGCTTCGGCATGCTCGCGCTGGTCGCTTGGGGGTATGAGCGGACGCGGGGTCGCGCGGGAATGGGCGGCGGCGATCCCAAGCTGCTCGGCGCGATCGGCCTGTGGCTCGGCTGGCGCATGATACCGGCGGTGCTGGTGATAGCCAGCCTGATCGGACTGGGCGTTGCGGCGTTCGCGCATTCGACCGGGCGCCGGATCTCGCGCGACACCGCACTGCCGTTCGGCACGTTGCTGGCGGTGGCGGCTTACCCCGCGTGGATCGCCATGATAGTGCTGGCGCCATGATCGCGTTGTTGCTCGCCGTCGCGGCTCAGGCCGCTCCCGTTCCTGCGACGCCGATGCCGGGCGCGATCGGCGAGCAGCGGCTGCCCGCCAAAGGGTGCGCGGCCTATCTGTGGAGCGCTGTCGACCGGCAGCTGGTCGCGATGGCGACCGCTGATCCCGCGACCATCCGCATTTCGCTCGGCGGCAAGATCGTCGATCTCGCACGCACCGGTGGCGATGTCGGGGGCGCGGCGAGGCTCGGCTTCGCGGATGCCGCTGAATATCGTGGCGGCGATATCACCGCCCGCCTGACGATGGATGTCGTCCAGCAGGAGGGATTGACGGCGGGGGCAAAGGTGCCGACCGGCTCGCTTCAGATCGACCGCGCCGGGCAGGACGGCATCGTCGTGCCCGTCGCCGGACTGATCGGCTGCCGCGCATGAGGATGGACGCGCTGCTCGATGCGCAGCGCGCCGCTTTCAACGCCGGACTGCCGGTGTCGATCGCCGCGCGCAAGGACCGGCTGACGCGCGCCGCGGCGATGATCCGCGACAATGCCGTCCGCTTCTGCGACGCGTTGAGCGAGGATTTCGGCCATCGCAGCCGCGACCAGTCGATGCTGACCGATATCGCCGGATCAATCGCGCCGATCGCGCATGCGCTGAAGCATCTGGAACGCTGGGCGAGGCCGGAACGGCGCAGCGTCCAGTTCCCGCTGGGGCTGCTCGGTGCGAAAGCGTGGGTCGAATATCAGCCGAAGGGTGTCGTCGGCGTGATCGCGCCGTGGAATTTTCCGGTCAATCTCGTGATGGGCCCGGTCGCCGGCGCCTTCGCGGCGGGTAATCGTGTGATGGTGAAGACCAGCGAGTTTACGCCGGCCACCGCGGCATTGTTCGAGGAGATCGCCGGCGCCTGGTTCGCAGCGGACGAGCTCGCGTTCGTCTCCGGCGGAGCGGAGGTCGGCAAGGCGTTCGCCGCGCTGCCGTTCGACCATCTGCTGTTTACCGGCGCGACCGGGATCGGTCGCCACATCCTGCACGCCGCCGCCGACAATCTGACGCCGGTGACGCTGGAACTCGGCGGCAAGAGCCCGGCGATCATCGGCGCGGGGGCGGACATCGGCCGGGCAAGCGAGCGGATCGCGCTCGGCAAGATGCTCAATGCTGGCCAGATCTGCCTCGCGCCCGATTATGTGCTGGTGCCCGCCGCGCAGGAACAGGCTGTGGTCGACGGACTGATCGCGGCGGCGACGGCGATGTACCCGACGGTGCTGGCGAACCCGGACTACACGTCGATCGTCAGCGACCGGCATCACCGCCGGCTGACCGACTGGCTGGACGATGCGCGATCCAAGGGGGCCCGGGTCGAAACGGTCGATCCGGGAAGCGAGGATTTCGCTGGTTCGAACAGCCGCAAGATGCCGCTGCACATCGTCCGCGATGTCAACGACACGATGACGCTGATGCAGGAGGAGATATTCGGGCCGATCCTGCCGATCGTGCGCTATGACGGGATCGACGATGCGATCGCACGCGTAAATCGCGGCCCGCGGCCGCTCGGCCTTTATTACTTTGGCCCGGATCAGGCGGAACGTCGGCGCGTGCTCGATCGAACGATATCCGGTGGCGTGACGCTCGACGACATCGTGTTCCACGTATCCATGGAGGATCTGCCGTTCGGCGGCGTCGGATCGTCGGGCATGGGCAGCTACCACGGCATCGACGGGTTCCGCACCTTCAGCCACGCCAAAGCGGTATTTCGCCAGTCGCGGCTCGACGTCGCGAAGCTCGCCGGGCTCAAGCCTCCTTACGGCCGGGCGCTTGCCGCATCGGTGAAGCGACAGATGAAATTCTGAGTACGCTCCGTCGGTCGACGTTTAGTGCTGTATGACAAGCTATTAGCTTGAGTTAGGTCGAAAAAGTTATGCCGCGGCGCAACCAAGCCGACGTGCCGACGTTATCGGAATGCTTGGGGGTGGATTCGAACGCGAACGCTCTCGCAAAGGGGAACGGGACACGCGTGCGAGTATCGACCGGACGACATCACTGGCTTGCCATCGCTCTGGTCGCAGGTAGCCCCGCGGCAGCACAGCTCAATCAGCAGCAAGGAACGGCGCCCGCGCGTGGCCCCGATGCGCCGAAGTCCGATAGCGCGCGCGCGAATGCGCCACAAACGACGGAGAGCGGAGCCTCCGCAACCGCGCCGATCGTTCCCGAATCCGAATTCAATGCTGCCCTGCCGCCGCTGACCGGCGATATCAATGCACCGCTGGAGCCGATGCCGGCCCAGCAGCCAATCGGCAGCGCTGCGGCTCCCGCGACGACCACGCCGGCTGCACCGCTGGTGACCGCCGATGGCAGTCTCCCCCCCGCCGCGCCCGAAAACCCCGAACTGGCGCAACCGCTGCAACCGCTGGCGACGTTCGACACCGCGCCTTTGCAGACCGCGGCGGACATCAAGGACAAGGATGCGCCGCAGATCCGCTACGATACGGTGTTGAAGGGGCTTGAGGAACTCGACCTCGCTGGCCAGTTCAATGCACTGTCGGCGCTGAAGGAAGGCGACGGCAAGGCGGCGAACGCGACACAGGTCGCGGCGCGTGCGCGCGAGGACGAATCGCTCGCGAAACGGCTGATGACGTCGCTCGGTTACTACGACGGCAATGCGATATCGCTGATCGAGACGACGCAGGACCCGGCCGATGCCAACAAGCCGGGCCGCCTGCGCGCGACCGTCACCGCCACGCCCGGGCGCCTTTATACCCTGTCGTCGATCGACATTCAGGCGCAGCCGGTGGTGCCGGCCGATCTCGTTACGCGCAATCTGCCGCTACGGGTCGGCGATCCGATCGAGGCGGCGCGTATACAGGGTGCCGAGGCGAACCTCAGCCTCGTGCTGCCGCAGCAGGGCTATCCGTTCGTCAAGGTCGGCGAACGTGACATCCTGCTCGACGACCAGTCCGAAAAGGCGACGGGGGCGTATACGCTGCCGGTCGACACGGGGCCGCGGTCCGCTTTCGGCAATCTCGTCACCACGGGTGATCCGGTGTTCGACCTGAAACACCTCAACGTCTTTCCGCGCTTCGACGACGGAGATCTTTACGACAGCCGCAAGACCGACGACCTGCGCGACGCGCTGGTCGCAACCGGGCTGTTCTCCAGCGTCGCGGTGGAGCCGCAGCGCACCGGCCGCACCAATCCCGACGGCACCGAGGCGGTCGACCTGCTCGTGCGTCAGAGCAAGGGGCCGGCGCGGACGCTGGCGGGCAGCGCCGGTTATTCGACCGGTCAGGGTTTCAAGGCGGAGGGAAGCTGGACCCACCGCAACCTGTTCCCGCCGGAAGGCGCGCTGATCGGCACGGTCGTCGCCGGTACACAGGAACAGGGCGCGTCGGGCACCTTCCGCCGCTCGAACGCCGGCAGGCGTGACCGCACGTTCACGGCCATCGCCAGTGCGGTGCATCAGAGTTACGACGCATTCGACGCGTTCACCGGCACCCTCTCGGCGCGCTGGAGCTACGTTTCCACGCCGATCTGGCAAAAGCGGTTCACCTATTATTACGGTGGCGAGATCGTCGGCACCAACGAGAGCGTGTATGATTTCACGCAGGGCCGGAACGTCCGCCGCACCTATGGCATCGCTGCGCTGCCCGGACAGGTTGAATGGGACACGTCGGACAGTCTGTTGAACCCGACCCGCGGCTATCGCCTACGCCTCAACCTCAGCCCGGAAGGCGCAGTGAGCGGCGGGTTCAAACCGTACGTTCGCACGCAGATCGAGGCGACCTATTATTACCCGGTATCGGACAGCTTGGTGATCGCAGGCCGCGCGCGCGCCGCGTCGATTCAGGGCATCGCCCGTGACGACCTCGCGCCGTCCCGGCGCTATTACGGCGGCGGCGGCGGATCCGTGCGCGGTTACGGATATCAGCGGCTCGGACCGTTCGACCCCAACGGCGATCCGGTGGGTGGCCGCAGCCTCAACGAATTCGCGCTCGAGGCCCGCTACCGGTTCGGCAATTTCGGCATCGTGCCGTTCGTCGACGCCGGCAACAGCTATGAATCGAGCCTCCCCAAGGGGTCGGAACTGAAGTTCGGCGCCGGCATCGGCGGGCGGTTTTACACCAACTTCGGCCCGATGCGCATCGATGTCGCCACCCCGCTCAATCCGCGGCCGGGCGATGGCAAGGTCGCGCTTTACATCTCGATCGGTCAGGCATTCTGATGGCGGAGGATACGCCCGTTACCGAATCCAGCGATGCAACGGTCGTGACGAAGCGCCCGCTCTGGCAGCGTATCCTGAAATGGGTGCTGTTCCTGATCCTGGGCCTCATCGTGCTGATCGGCATCGTCGTGCTGGGGATCAACACCGATCCCGGACGCCGCTACGTCGCCAATCGGATCGGCGGCTACACCACCGCGTCTGGCCTCAATATCAAGGTCGGCCGCATCGACGGATCGCTATACGGTCAGATGACCCTGTCGGACGTCCGTGTCGCCGATCCCAAGGGCGTCTTCCTCACGAGTCCCCGCCTGAATGTCGACTGGCGCCCGTTTGCGTTCGTCGACAACCACGTCGACGTGCGGACGCTTTCGACCGAGCTCGTCACGCTCGCACGCCGGCCCGAACTGAAGCAGACGCCGCCGACCGACGAAAACGCGCCGCTACTCCCCGATCTCGACATCGACGTCAATCGGCTTCACGTCGGGCGACTGGTGCTGGCGAAGCCGGTCACCGGTCAAACGCACCTCGTGCGGATCGACGGCGCCGTGCACATCGCCGATCGCCGTGCGCAACTCGTTACCGATGCCGCCGCAATGCGTGGCGCAGGGGTGGCCGGCGGCGATACGCTGCACCTCAAGCTCGACGCGGTGCCGGAGCAGAACAAGCTCGACATCGATCTCAAGCTGAACGCTCCGGTCGGCGGCGTCGTCGCCACCATGGGTTCGCTGAAGGCGCCACTCACCGCGACCGTTGACGGCCGCGGCAGCTGGCAGGCGTGGCAGGGCAAGGCGATCGCCACGCTCGGCGGTGGTCAGCTGGCCAATCTCAATGTCAATGCGCGCAACGGGCATATCCAGGTGCGCGGCTTCACCACGCCCGGTCTGTACCTGCAGGGTCCGGTCGAGCGATTGACCGCGCCACGGCTGGACCTGGCGCTCGATACCACTCTCAACGATCGCAAGGCGGACACGCGACTGACGCTGAAGTCCGATGCGCTGGCGGTCGATGCGGGCGGTCTTGTCGATCTTGCCAACAGCACGTTCGGACATTTCGCGGTCGACGCGAAGCTGCTGACGCCGGGTGCCATCGCACCGAACCTGCGCGGTCGCGACGTCACCGCTCGGGTCGTCCTCGACGGTGCGTTCGCGACGCCGACGGTGGACTATAAGATCAAGGCGGCGGCGATCGGCTTCGGCACCACGACGGTCGAGGATGTCTATGCCGAAGGTCTGGCCCGCGTGAACGCCGACCGCATCCTCGTGCCGGTCACCGCGCGTGCGCGCCGCGTCACCGGCCTCAATGCTGCGGTCGGCGGACTGGCGAACAACGTGCGCATCCAGGGCGATTTCGCGATCTCGATGCCGAATATCCTGTCGGATAATCTGCGTATCCGTTCGGACAATATCGATGCGACCGCGATCGTCGTCGCGAACACCCAGACCGGCCGTTACACCGGTGCGCTAAAGGGGCGGGTCAACAACTACCGTCTGGAAAGCATCGGCATCCTCAATCTGTCGACGGACGCCAAACTGGTGCCCGGCGCCAATGGCGGTTTCGGCATCACTGGCCGCGTCGTTGCGCAGACGAAGCAGCTGTTCAACAGTGGCGTGCGCGATTTCCTCGGCGGCAATGCGATCGTCCGCAGCGATATCGGCTATAGTCCGGAAGGGATCGTCACCTTCCGCAATCTGCGGATGAATGCGCCGCAATTCCGTATCACGCGGGGCGAGGGCCGGTTCGATCCGGCCAACGGCAGCGTCCTGGTGAACGCCGACGCCTATTCCGCACAATACGGACCGCTGTCCGCGCGCGTGACCGGCACCGCCACCGCACCCGTCGTGGTGCTGCGTGCGGCACGGCCCGGCGTCGGCATCGGACTGGTGAACCTCAACGCGCGTGTCGTCGGTCGCAACGGCGCCTATGCCGTGACGGCGAGTGGCGGCACCAACTACGGCCCTTTCACGGCGGATGTGCTCGTGCGGCCCAGCCCGCAGTTGACGGTCGATATCAATCGCGTCGTCTTCGCCGGCATCGTAGGCAGCGGCCGCGTGGTCGCGACACCGGCGGGTCCGTTCGCCGGCGCTTTGCAGTTCGCCGGTCGCGGGATCAACGGCACCGTGCGCCTTGCCAATCAGGGCGGGTATCAGCGTGCCGATATTGCCGCGCGCGCGTATAACGCGACGATCCCCGGCTATGCGGACTTCACCATCGGTCGTGCGATCGTCGACGCGAATGTGGTGATGCTGCCGAAGGCGCCGCAGGTGGTCGCGGACGTGCAGGTGGCCGATACCCGCTACAATGCCTTCGTCATCCAGACGATGCGCGCCAAGATCAATTACGTCGGCGGACGTGGCACCGCACAGGCGCTGCTGACCGGATCGAGCGGCGTGCCGCTGCGGGTTGCTGTCAACGCACAACTGTCGCCGGGCAATTACCTCGTTGCCGCGCAGGGACAGGCAAACAACATCGCCTTCCGCACCGTCAACCCGGCCCGGATCACGTCCGTCGGCAACGCCTATAGGCTCGCCGCGACGCGGATCGATTTCGGGCAGGGTCCGACCGCCGGCTCGACACGCATCGCCGGATCGTTCGGCGGCGGCGTCACGACAGCGCAGGCACGGCTGGACCGCCTCAACCTGTCGATGCTGTCGGCCTTCGTACCGAACCTCGGCCTCTCGGGTGCCGTCACCGGCAGCCTCGATTATCGCCAGCAGGGCAATGCCATTCCGGCCGCCGATGCCCGGCTGACGATCGCCGGCTTCCAGCGCACCGGCCTTGCGGCGGTGTCCGAGCCCGTCGACGTCCAGTTCGTCGGCCGCCTCGTTCCCGATGGCGGCGAGGCGCGGGCGCTCGTAAAGCGTGGGCCGACCACCATCGGCCGCATGCTCGCGACGCTGCGTCCCTTGCCTCCCGGTGCGGGTTCTTGGGCGACCCGGCTGATGCAGGCACCGCTATCCGGCGGTATCCGCTACAACGGGCCGTCCGCAGTGCTCTTCAGCCTTGCTGCCTTGTCCGAACAGCAGTTGACGGGTCCGATCGCGGTTGCGGCCGATTTCTCCGGCCGGGTCGCCGCGCCGCGGCTCAATGGCCTGATCCGGGCCGACAATCTGACCTATGACAACGAAACCTACGGCACGCGTCTGTCGCAGATGAAGATCGCGGCGCGTTTCAACAACGATCGGCTCGAGCTGACCAACCTCTCCGCCCGCGCGGGCGACGGGACGGTTCAGGCGCAGGGCAGCGTCGGGCTAGCCGCCGACAGCGGCTTCCCGATCGACCTGCGTGCGACGCTGAACAATGCGCAGCTCGCCAAGAGCGATGCACTGGCGGCAACCTCCTCTGGCACCGTTCGGTTCACCTACGGGCGCGAAGGCGGGCTATTGCAGGGCAACCTCAACATCCCCGAGGCGCGCTATCAGATTATCCGTCAGGGTGCTGCCGAGGTGCCGGAACTCACCGGCATCCGCCGCAAGAGCCAGCAGGTCACGCCGCGTCCCACCGATCGGCCGAAGCCGGCGCCCGTAAGCCTCATTCGGCTGGACCTTACCGTGCGCGCGGAAAACCAGCTGTTCGTCTCCGGAATGGGTCTGGAGTCGGAATGGGAGATGAACCTGAAGGTCGGCGGGACGTCGGCGGCTCCGGTCATCACCGGCGGACTGGATCTGGTGCGCGGCACATATTCCTTCGCCGGCAAGCGGTTCGAGGTCACACGCGGCACCATCCGCTTCCGCGGCGGCGCCCTGACCGATCCCGACATCAACATCCAGGCATCGACCACAGTCAACGGCATCACCGCAGTCATCGCCATCACCGGCACGGGGCAGCGGCCGCAGATCGCGTTCACGTCGACGCCGGCGCTGCCGCAGGACGAGGTGCTAAGCCGCCTGCTGTTCGGCACCAATCCGGAGAATCTGTCGGCGACCGAGGCGATCCAGCTGGCTAGCGCGCTCAACTCACTCCGTGGTTCCGGCGGCGGCGGGCTCAATCCGCTCGGCAAGCTGCGGTCCGCCACCGGTTTCGACCGCTTGCGGGTGCTCGGTGCGGACGAGGCGAGCGGGCGCGGCACCAGCCTCGCGGCGGGCAAGTATCTCACGGATGACATCTATGTCGAGATCGTCACCGACGCCCGTGGGTTCACCGCGACGCAGCTGGAGATTGCCCTGACGAGGGCATTGAGCTTGCTCACATCGACCGGGTCGGCCGGAGGGTCGGATGCGCGGCTGAAATATTCGAAAGACTATTGATGTGAACCGGGATAGGTCTCTCCACGAAACCGAATAACGGGTATGGTGGAGAGGCTGATGGCCGAACATTTCGATGTGGTCGTGGTGGGAGCCGGAATATCCGGGATCGGGCAAGGTTATCACCTGCAGACCCGCTGCCCCGAACGCAGATATGTGATCCTTGAGGGGCGGGCGGCGCTCGGCGGCACATGGGACCTGTTTCGGTATCCGGGTATCCGGTCGGACAGCGATATGCATACGCTGGGCTTCTCGTTCCACCCGTGGACGAGCGCCAGGTCGATCGCCGATGGTCCGTCGATCCGCGCCTATGTCGAAGAGACGGCGAACACCTATGGGATCGATCGCCACATCCGGTTTCGCCACCACGTCACCGAAGCGAGCTGGTCGACGGACGAGGCGCTGTGGACCGTCCGGGCGACGGGCGAACACGGCGAGCCCCTGACGTTCACCTGCAACTTCCTGTGCATGTGTTCGGGCTATTATAATTACGCTAAAGGCTACACGCCGGAATTCACCGGGGCGGAGCGGTTCGGCGGACGCATCGTCCATCCACAGCTCTGGCCCGAAGACCTGGACTATGCAGGCAAGCGCGTCGTCGTGATCGGCAGCGGCGCGACCGCGGTGACGCTCGTGCCGGAAATGGCCAGGACGGCGGCGCACGTGACGATGTTGCAGCGCTCGCCGACCTATGTCGTTTCGCGACCGGCGGAAGATCGTATCGCCAACTGGCTACGGACCAAGCTGCCCGGCAAGGTCGCTTACGGGGTCACACGCTGGAAGAACGTGCTGATGAGCATGTTCTTCTATCGCATCGCAAAAAAGCACCCCGAAAAGTTCAAGGCCCGCCTGATCGGAATGGTGCGCGAACATCTTGGGCCTGAGTACGATGTCGATACGCACTTCACCCCGCGCTACAATCCCTGGGACCAGCGGCTGTGTCTGGTGCCGGACGCGGACCTCTTCAAGAGCATCAAGGCCGGTGATGCGTCGGTCGCAACCGGAACGATCGAGAGCTTCACCGAGCATGGCGTCCGGTTGCATTCCGGTGAAGAACTGCCCGCCGACATCATCGTGACGGCGACCGGGCTCGAACTACAGCTGCTCAGCGACGTGCGCTTCAGCAAGGACAATGCACCAATCGATCTCAGCAAAGCGCTACAATACAAGGGGATGATGTTTTCGGACGTGCCGAACCTCGCCTATACGTTCGGCTATACCAACGCATCGTGGACGCTGAAGGCAGATCTGGTGGCAATGTATGTCTGTCGCCTGCTCAACACGATGAAGAAGCGTGGCCTGCGGCAGGCTATGCCGCACAACGGCGATGTTGCGATGGCGACGGAGCCGTTCGTCGACTTCACGTCCGGCTATATCCAGCGTGCCGAGCATAAGCTGCCCCGGCAGGGTTCGCGCAAGCCGTGGAAACTCAACCAGAATTACGCGCTCGACGTGCTCGCGTTACGGCTGGGTTCGGTGGACGACGACATGGTGTTCGGAAATCCCGAACCGAAGACGACACGAGCGCCCGGCGAATTCGCCGCATGATGTCACTGCAAATGCCGTAAGGATCGGCTCGGGGGCCTGTCCGGTGACGCCAAATTGACGTCGGCCGAGGCACCCGAGCCGGGTAAGCGATTTACCAGGGCTTGATGTCAACCGACAGGGCCGAGACGAACGCCAGGAACAGTTCCAACATGCTTATCTCCCTTGTTTTGGCATCTCGAGGATGCGTGTTAATCTTAACAGGTCGTTAAGCATTCGACAATCGGGATTGCATGGGGCCGCCGGAGCCCCGCCGGTTAATCCAATCTTCAACCCTGTCCGGTAGCTCGATCCGGTCATGACCGTCGCGCATCGCCCGGAATCCGTGGATAAACTGGCCCCGTTCGGCGGGGGCACGGCTGCAGTCGCCACGGGCGAGCCCTTCCGTTTCCAACTGCTGGTGGAGATCGCGAACTTCGGGGATCTGCGTCGACAGCTCGGTTGCCAGCGGGCCGATCTGCTCGCCGGACTGGCATCGGAGCGAATCGGCAGGGTGATGCCGACCGCCAGCGTCGCGATCATCGGCCGAACGCAGATCGCCTGCGGTTTCCGCGGTTCGCGCGGCGATGCGATGGACGGGCACATCGTCGCTCTCGACAAGGCATTCGAGCGGCCCTTCACGCTCGACGATCAGTCGGTCACGATCCTGCTCACGTTCGGTGGCGCAAGCGCGCCCGCCGCGAACGTCGACGAGGTTGCGATGGTCGAACAGGCCGAGGCGGCTCTGGCAGAGGCACGGACGGCATATCGTGCCGTCACCCATGCAGTCGCGCCGCGCACCGCCAGCGATACGCTGCGGCTCGCGCGGGAGCTCGATCAGGCGATCGATCGAGACGAACTGGTTCTGCATTACCAACCCAAGGTGCATGTTCGCCGGCAGGAGATAACCAGTGCCGAGGCATTGGTACGCTGGCGTCATCCGACCCGGGGACTGGTGATGCCGAACGACTTCATTCCGGTGGCCGAGGAGTGCCATCTGATCGATCGGATGACGCTGTGGACGATCCGCCGCGCCATCGCCGACCAGCGCGATCTGGCCGCGCGTGGGCATGACCTGCGGTTGTTCATCAACATTGCGGGGCAATTGCTTGCCGACACCGCCTTCGTGCGCGAGGCGTGTGCGCTCGTCGGTGGCAGCGATGCCAAACTGGGTTTCGAGATCACCGAGACATCGGTCATTCGCGATCCGGCGAGTGCGATCGCCAATCTTCAGATATTCGCCGATTTCGGCATCACCATCGCCATCGACGATTACGGTGCCGGTCTGTCGTCGCTGGCGTATCTGAAGCAGCTGCCGGCGCGCGAGTTGAAAATCGACAAGCTATTCGTCACGCAGCTGACCAGTTCGAACCGCGACCCGTTGATCGTGCGGTCGACGATCGATCTGGCGCATGCACTGGAGATGGAGGTCGTCGCGGAGGGTGTGGAAACCCATGCGGCACTCGCGTTGCTGACGGTCATGGGCTGCGACATGGTGCAAGGGTTCCTGATCAGCCGTCCGGTCGTGCTTCCATCGCTGATCCAGTATCTCGACGAGGGGCGGCATCGCGTGCCGGCGCCCGATCCGTTGGCCGGTTTCGGTGGTTTCGCCGCGTCCCGGCGTCAGGCCTGAATGCGCATGCCGGTGACGCCGCTCGTCCGGTTCGCCGCGGTCTGGCTGCTATGCCTTGCCGGGTTGATCAGTTCCGCTCACGCCGCGCCGATCGAGCGCCAGTTCGATCGGCTTGCGGCCGAAGCGAAGACGGCGATGCTGACCGATCCGCACGTGACGGTCGCCAAGGCGCTGGCTGCGGAACGCCTTGCCAGTCGCGAACCCAAGTCCAGAGATCGCGCTGTCATGCAGGCGACGGCGGTATGGCTGCGGGGCGAGGCGCTGATGCGGCTGAACGACGTGCCCGGCGCCGATCCGCTGATCACGCGCGCGGTGCAGGTGTCGTCGCGCGTGGCACCCGGATCGCAGCTTCATGGCGATGCGCTGCTGGCGAGCGCCTGGATCAACACCGTACAGGCCAACGTCGCCGCTGCGCTGAACGACTATCAGCGCGCCTATGATATCTTTCGAAAACTCGGCGATCTGCGCAGCCAGTCCAAGGCGCTGCAATCGATCGGATCGTTGTACAACAGCGCGAACGATTATGCGAAAGCGTTGAAGTATTTCGATCAGGCGCTGGCCCTTTACAAGTCGGACCCGAAGCTTGCGCTATCGGTGTACAACAACCGCGGCAATGCGCTGAAGGATCTGGGGCGCTTCCATGCCGCGGAGGCGCAGTTCCGACAGGCGTTGACGCTGACCGAGCGCATGGACAGTCCGTTGCTGCGCGTGCTGGTGCTGGGCAACATCGCCGAGGCGCGACTGCTGGGCAAGGATGTCGCCGGTGCGCAGCGGGCGATCGACGAGGGGCTGCGGCTATCGACGCGCGGCGAAGGTGCGGGCTACCGCAAGCTGCTTGTCGCGCTCGCAGCGCAGGCCGCGTTCCAGCGCGGAGACATCGCCAGAGCGACGACGTTGATCGGCGAGCGGTTCGCAGGCGAAGACCTTGCCAGGACGACGCTGATCGATCGCGAGGCGCATCGCACCGCCTATACGATCTACCGCGCGAACGGCGAGCACGACCTTGCGCTGCGGCACCTCGTCGCGTTGAAGCGCCTCGACGACGAGGCGACGGCGCTGGCACGTTCGACCGGAGCGGCGCTGATGGCGGCGCGGTTCGACTTCGCCAATCAGGAATTGAAGATCACGAGCTTGCAGCGTGACGAGGCCCGCCGCAACGCCGCGTTCGCACAGGCACGCGCACGGACGCAGCGCGATATCTTCCTTGGCGCCGCGGTCGCCACGGCGATCGTCGTCGCGTTGCTGGCATTCGGCCTCATCACCATTCGCCGCAGTCGCAATCATGTGCGTGCCGCCAACGCCGATCTGGCGATCACCAACACCGCGCTCGGCAAGGCGCTGGCGGCAAAGACCGAATTCCTCGCCACGACCAGTCATGAAATCCGCACGCCACTGAACGGCATCCTCGGCATGACGCAGGTGATGCTCGCCGACGGCAATGTCGCGGGTTCGACGCGTGATCGGCTGACGGTGGTGCACAGCGCCGGCATGACGATGCGGGCGTTGGTCGACGATATTCTCGACGTCGCCAAGATGGAAACCGGTCATCTGGTCATCGAGGCAGCACCGTTCGATCTGCGTGCGATGCTGGCGGAATCGACACGCCTGTGGGACGATCAGGCGCACGCGAAGGGGCTGCACTTCCGCCGCAATCTGGATGATTGTCCGGCCATGATCGTCGGCGACGCGGCACGCCTGCGGCAGATCGTCTTCAACCTGATGTCCAATGCGCTGAAGTTCACCGCCAGCGGCAGCGTCGTGCTGGATGTCGCTGCGACCGGGGACGAACGGCTGCGCATCGTGATCGCTGATACCGGCGTCGGCATTGCGCCGGACAAATGCGACGAGATTTTCGAATCGTTCAAACAGGCCGACACCAGCACCACGCGCCGGTTCGGCGGCACCGGCCTGGGTCTCGCGATCTGTCGCAATCTTGCACGGGCGATGGACGGTGACGTGGCGGTCGAAAGCGTGCCGGGCGAAGGGTCGCGGTTCGTGGTCGATCTGCCGCTCGTTCGGACCGATGCGATGGTGGGGGCGGGGGCGGACTGCGCCGATGCCGCCGTGCCGTCGTTGCTGATCGTCGATCGCAATCCGATCACGCGCAACATGCTCAAGACCTTACTGTCGCCGCATGCAGATGCCATCGCGCTGGCTGGCACCTGGGACGACGCCGTGATTGCGTTGGGCCGTGGAGGCATTGGTCGGATCGTCGTCGATGCGTCGGTCGCCCCGCCGATCGATGCGGATCGCGATGTTGGCGAGGCCTGGCTGAACGAATTGACGGCTTTGGCGGGAGATGCGCGGACCGTGATTTTGTGGCCCGCAGGCGACGACGGCATGCGCCGCTCGAAGACGGTAACTCATCGATTTACCAACGTTATCAAGCCGGTCAGTGGCATGTCATTGGTCGCATTCGTTTATCCTGAGGGTGACGCAACACTTGTGTCGCAGGCGGCATGAAGCGTAGACGCAGGACCATGTCCTACAAACCGCCGACCATGCTGATGTCCTCGCAATGAACGTGTTGTTCATCGAGGACGACCGGATGAACCGGCGCGTCGTGCGGGATATGCTCGATGTCGCCGGGGCTACGATGGCGGAGGCGGAAAGTGCCGAAGCCGGGCTGGCGGCACTCGATACCCAAACGTTCGACATGTTGCTGGTCGATCTGCGCATGCCGGGGATGGATGGCATTACGGCGATCGAACACATCCGGGCGCGCGGCGATGCGAAGGCGAACGTCCCGATCATCGTCATCACCGCGGATACGGCGCTGGACTTGCGCGAGCGCTGTATCGCTGCGGGTGCCGACGAGGTGCTGTTCAAGCCGGTAGCGATGGATGCCCTGTTCGAGGCGATGGGCCGGATTCTCGCGCGTGACGCCGATGGCGGTATGATCGTCTGAGGATCAGCCGCCCGGCTTCAGGGCGGCGGCGAGCGACGCGGTTGCGCTGCCCCGGCGCGCCGGTTTCGGCTGGGAGGCATCGGGCGCCCAGCCGGTCAGGAACACGATGACGAACCGTTCGGTGGTTCGCCCGTCCGGAGCGGCGGCCGCAGCGAAGGCGGCGGCGGCGCGCGCCAGTGTCTCGCGCGACATCGCCACACGATCGACCAGCACGTTGCTGGCGGCCATTCCACGCAAATCGTCGAGCAACCGGCCGAAGCTGGCATAGCGCACGTCGAACGTTTCGATATCGGCCACCGGCAGCGAAAAACCGGCGCGCACCAGCAGGTCGCCAGCCGAGCGGACGTCGATCTGCGGGTGAAGACGCGCGGCCGGCCGGTCGCCTTCCGCCGTGCGCAGCGACGCCCGTAATGCGGGCAAGCTGCCCGCCCCCAGAAAGGCACCCAGGAACAGGCCATCCGGGCGCAACGTACGGCGGATCAGCGACAAAGCGCCGGGCAGATCGTTGACCTGATCCAAAACGCCCGCGCTCAGAACACCGTCGAAGCTGCCGTCCGCAAAGGGCAGACGATCCTCATCCACCTGGACTCCGCCCGTGCGCTGCGCGAAGCGGAAACCCGGATCGGCGCGGGCGATGCGTGCATTCGGTACTGCGATCCCGGCATCGGGGGCACCCAGATCGAGAATATCGGTGAAATCGCGTTTCACGGCATCCAACCGTTCCAGAATGCCCTCGACCATAACGTCACGCAGGAACGCGTGCGCGGCATAGTCATGCGCCGCAGCGCGGTCACGGCGCAGCCTGCGGGCCACGCGGTCGAAGATGTCGGGTGCGCTCACGCGGCGGCTTGTGCCCGCTGCGACTGCGCGCGACAAGCGGCCATGGGACCGTACGTCGCATCGCTGGGCAGATTGGTCGCGCGGGCGGGGGCGTCGATCGTTGCGCTGGCGCTGCCACCCCGTTGCCCCGGTTGCGGAACGCCCGTCGCGGCGGATCACCGGTTCTGCGCATCGTGCTGGGCGGGCCTGCATCTGATCGGCCCGCCGTGGTGCGCCGGATGCAATCTGCCGTTCGATTATGATCGGGGGCAGGGTGCGATGTGCGGGCCGTGCCTGGCCGATCCGCCGCGTCACGCGGGCGTGCGCGCCGCCGTCGCTTATGGTGCGGTCGCGCGGCAGCTCGCCTTGCAGCTGAAATACGGTCGGCGCATCGGCATCGCGGATACGATGGCGGCGCGGATCGCCGTCGTCGTACCGCCGGGACTCGATCTGCTGGTGCCGGTGCCGCTGCATCGCTGGCGCCTGTGGTCGCGCGGGTTCAATCAGGCGGGACTGATCGGGGATGCGCTGCATCGCCGATGCGGCGTGGCGCACGATCCCTTCGCTCTCGTCCGGCGGCGGCAGACGATCGTGTTGCGCGGTCTCGGCAGGCGCGGGCGACGTCGGGCGGTCAGCGGCGCCTTCGCGGTGCCGGATCGTAGCCGCGTCGCTGGCAAGGCGATCGGTCTGGTCGACGATGTGTACACCAGCGGCTCGACCACAGCTGCCTGCACCCGTGCATTGATCGCAGCGGGCGCGGTGTCGGTCACGATCCTGTGCTGGGCGCGGGTCATCGCGGACGACACCCCGGGCGATTGACAAGAGGGGTGCGAACCCACACCTCGTGGTTATGGCAAAGGTCGAAATCTACACCAAGGCGTTCTGTCCCTATTGCTCGCGGGCGATGCGGTTGCTGGGCTCGAAGGGCGTGACGCCGCAGGAATACGACATCACGATGGGCGGCGCCCAGCGGCAGGAGATGATCCAGCGGGCGGACGGCCGCACGACGGTGCCGCAGGTGTTCATCGACGGTCGGCATATCGGCGGATCCGACGATCTTGCGGCGCTGGACGCGCGTGGGGAGCTCGACCCGCTGCTCGCCGTATGAGGATCGCGCTGCTGCAGATGACGAGCGGGATCGATACCGCCGTCAATGCCGCGGATTTGCGTCACGGCATCGCCGCTGCCGCCGCCAATGGCGCGGTCATGGCGTTCGCGCCGGAGATGGCGGGCCTGATCGATCGCGATCGCGGGCGCGCCGCCGCATCGATCCACGCAGAGGCGGATGACCCCGTGCTCGCGAGCGTCCGTGATGCCGCCGCCAGGGCCGGGATATGGGTCCAGCTGGGATCGCTGGCGATCCGGCGTGAGGACGGGCGCTGGGCCAATCGCAGCTTCGTGATCGATGCGACAGGCGCCATCCGGGCACGTTACGACAAGATGCACCTGTTCGACGTCGATTTGCCCACGGGCGAAAGCTGGCGTGAATCGGCGGCCTATGCTCCCGGTGAGGCGGCGATCGTCGCCGATACGCCGGTCGGGGCAACGGGATTGTCGATCTGCTACGATCTTCGGTTCCCGGCGTTGTACGCTGGGCTCGCGGCGGCTGGAGCACAGGTGTTGTCGATTCCCGCGGCCTTCACCCGCCCGACCGGATCGGCGCACTGGCACGTCCTGCTGCGTGCGCGCGCGGTTGAAACCGGCTGCTTCGTCGTGGCGGCGGCGCAGGCCGGGGCGCATGAGGACGGCCGTCTGACCTATGGGCATTCGCTGGTCGTCGATCCCTGGGGCGAGGTGCTGCTCGATATGGGCGACGCGCGCGGGCTGGGATTCGCCGAGATCGATCCGGAGCGCGTCGCCGATGTCCGGTCGCGTATTCCCGTCCTGTCGCATCGCCGCACGATCCCGCCGATCACGCACGTATGATCGTGTTTGACCTGCGCTGCGGCGGCGGCCACGTATTCGAGGCGTGGTTCGGATCGAGTGCCGATTACGAAGCGCAATCGGCCGCCGGTCAGGTCGCCTGCCCGATGTGTGGCAACCCCGAGGTCGTCAAGGCGGCGATGGCGCCCGGCATACCGGCTAAGGGCAACCGGCGCAGCGAACCGCCGTCACCGGCAGTGGTCAAGCAGGCGTTGCGCATGCTTGCAGCAGGGCAGGCGAAGGCGCTGGAGGGATCGACGTGGGTCGGCACCGGTTTCGCGGCCCAGGCCCGCGCTATGCATGCGGGCGACGAGGCCACCAAGCCGATCCACGGTCAGGCCAGCCTTGCCGAGGCGAAGGCGCTGATCGACGATGGCGTTCCGGTCGCGCCATTGCCGTTGCCGGTGGTGCCGCCCGAAAAGGCGAACTGAAGATCGTTTGGCCGGCAGCCTCGTTTGGTGACGGGCAGAGAGGTTCGAGGCCGCTTTTAAGGAATGCGACGCATCGATCTCCGGTGACGAATGTCGATCCGGCCTAGACCCGCTTGGCACCGCCCGGTATCATTCGGGTCGACGGCCCCGTAGCTCAGCAGGATAGAGCGCCAGATTCCTAATCTGTAGGTCGCGCGTTCGAATCGCGCCGGGGTCACCACGTTTTCTGACTGCCGATGAAGTCGTTGGCAGTCGTGAAGCAGCGCGTTGACGTCGATCGGATCAGCGATAGGCTCTCCGATCAGGGACACCACCGGCCTTTCTCCCGTCAGCTTCTCGGCCGCGTCCGGCTTCGCGAGGGCAGAATTGCGCGAGTGGGAGGGACACGATCACTCCTGCCGAACGCGTCTCATGATCCTTACGACGCCCGTACGTCTGCGGTGTTTCTCTCATCGTCCTATTTTGCGGCCGCTGGGACTGGACGAAAAGCGTTGCCGATGCGTTATGAAACCGTCGCGGCGGGAAACAGAAATTCGTGCTCGTCACACGATCCCGCCGCGGCACCACATCCGGGCGCAGGCATGCCCCTGCAAATCTATCCCGGCGCGGCACTTGCCTTACCTATAGGTCAAGCCCACATAGCGGATGGTACGGCGGTTCCGGGTCTCCCCCCGCTGCTCCCGCCGTGCCACCCCGTCAATGTGAAAGAGGCCCGCAACATAGCGCTGCTAAGATGCAGTCGGTGTTGGTCGACGGGATGTTCGGTTATGAACGATCATGGCGCGGCTGTTACGTCGCAAGCGCGGCGGGCATGAAGCCGCTGTCGTTCTGGATCTACGTCGCCGCCGGTGTGACGATGATCATGGTCTCGATCGTCATCCTGCCCTTTGTCGGTGCGCGCGGACGCTGACGGTACGGATTGGCGAACGCTATCGCCATCTAACGCTTATCGACATATCCTTTCGGGAGCACCGGCGTCCGGACGGCGCGATGCTCCCGATGGGATATCGATCGGGCTCAGGCCTTCACATGCTGCGAAATGTACTTGTTCATCTCGAACATGGTGCACTTGTCGCGACCGAAAACCTTCTTCAGCTTTTCGTCGGCGAGAATTTCGCGCTTGTTCTCGGGGTTCTGCAGGTTGTTGGACTTGATGTATTCCCACACCTTGCTGATCACCTGGCTGCGCGGCAGCTTCTCGTTGCCGACGATCGCGCCCAGTTCCTCGGAGGGCTGAACGGGGGCGTGGATGCCGCCGGTCTTGGTAGTCGTAGCCATCGCATTCCTTCCTGCTGGCGTCCGGTCCATACCGGACGCTTGAAAATCACGCCTTCTTGAGCGCGCCCGCCTTGTGCGCCGCCTTTCCACCGTTGTCACTCTCTACGATGTATTGCGGATCGTCCTTCGATGCCCTGACCGTATGGCCCTTGATATGCGTGTCGCTCGTCTGCTTCTTCTCGACCTTGCCATGAGCGGTGCCGCCGTGGCTCTTCCACGTCACTTTGTCGCCGGCCTTGAGCTCTGCCATCATCCGTCTCCCGTTGAGGTGCGTGCGCGAAAAGCGCGCAGACCCGTCAAACGGTTGCACCGCTGCCAAAGACTTCCACCGATCAGAATTTGAACCCGGCGGCGAGGCCATAGCGGCGCGGCTCGATCGTGAAGATGTTGGTGAACAGGCCCGACGACTGGTCGGTGACATATTGCCCGGTGATGCCGTTGTTCTTCGTCAGGTTCTGCACGAAGCCGCGGACGTAGAAACGATCGTCGGGTGCGTTGAACTGCACCTGCGCATTGACGACCTCATAGCCCTGCACGCGGTTGATGGCACGGTTGAAGATGCTGGCGTAGAATTCGCCGGTGTAAGCGAGGTCGACCCGCGGCACGATGCTGTACCCGTCGCCGAACTGCGCGGTATATTGTACCCCGGCGGAGAATTTGTAGCGCGGTGCCTGTGGCAGCTGGTTGCCGCGAATGTTGACCAGCACGCCGCTGCGGTCGACCACGAACGGTAGCGCGCCCGCGCCGTTGGTGCCGAATGCGGCATTGAGCGGGCCCTGCAATGCTGCCAGCGCTGGATTGTACACCGCGAGGGCACCCGCCGATGCCGCCGCCAGCGCGTCGCAGATCGAAAAGGCGCCCGTCGTGCCGGTATTCGGCACGCCGACCGGTGCACGCAATCCGAACGCACTGTTGACCGCACCGACGAAGGCATTGGCACCTGCGGCATTGCCTGCCACCGTCGGGCGCACCGCACAGTTCGACGCGTTGGTGATATCCTTGATGATCACCGTATCGGTGCGGCCGTTGGCGGGATCCTGCGGATTGCCGATGAACTTGTCGCTGGTGATCTTCGACTTCAAATAGCTGAAGTTCATGTTCACCACCAGGGCGCGTGACGGGCGGACGATCGCCTCCGCCTCGATACCATAGATGTCAGCGTTCACGTTGTCGTTTACGGCCGTGCGCGCGACGATGCGGCTGAGTTGCAACCGTTTGTACTTGTAATAAAAGCCGGTTAGATTGAGCTGCAACGTACGGTTCAGGAACGAATTCTTCGACCCGATCTCGAACGAATCCACCGTTTCTGGCGCGAACGCCTGCGGCACAGCGAACACTGGCGACAGCGGCGGATTGACGCCGCCCGATTTGTAGCCGCGCGAGTAGGACGCGTAGAGCAGATTGTCCGAGGTGATCTGGTAATCGAGCACCGCGCGGCCGGTCAGCCGTCCGAACGATACGTTGGCGAGCCCGAACGGCTGATTACCGGTGGTGAACGGATCGTAGTCGAGCGTCGCGTAATTGACCGCATTCTCCAGCGAGCCGGGATTGGCGTATGAGACGAGCGCGGTCGATACCGCCGATACCGCAATCGCATTGCCCTCCGCATCGCGTCGCGTCGTACCGCTCGCGTCGACCAGCGTCCGCGTCTTGGTATCGAAGATGAACGACGTGCGGGCACGAACGTCCTTTTCGTCATGATTGTAACGCAGGCCGAGCGTCAGCTTCAGCCGGTCGTTGAACGCAAAATAGGTTTCGCCGAACAGACCGTAGGATTTGAGATGCACGCGGTCGGTGAAGCTGCGGTAGAAGGGCGTCGAGGCGAAGACGTTGGGGATCGTTCCTCCCGCGGCGCGGGTGCCGAGCGCGTTCGCCGCGCCGATCACCGCCGCGCCGTAATCGAGCGGGAAGGCGGTAACATAATAGCTGTTGTCGCGGATTTTCTGGTCGACGTAGATGCCGCCGATCAGAAAGTTGAACATGCCGTCGAAGTTGCTGTCGATGTGCGCCTCTGCCGAAAATTGCCGGCTGCGCGCGTTGGAGCGGTCGACGTCCTGACTGCGCGGCCCGCACAACGCATCACCGCTGAACACGCCGTTGCCTGGTCCTGGATTGGACTGGCAAACGGTGCCGGTGTTGCGATTGGGGAACAGCGCCGCAACGGCGTCGGTGAAAGGATTGATCCCGCCGGGGAACAGCGCGCCGGGCGCAGCGGCGGTGCCGATCAGCGTCAGCGCACCGACGTTCGCACCGAGTGGGTTCTCCACCGCAAGGTTGTAATCCGTGGTCGAATCCACCGAATTGCGCGCATAGCCGCCGGTGAAGTTGAACGATACCGGCCCGAAATCGTGGAAGATCTTGGCGGTATATTGCTCTTCCTCGCTGAAATACGTCGGCCTGTAGTCGACGTTCACCGTCCGCACGTCGCCCGGGTTGATCACACCGGCATAGGTATCCGGCCCGTAAACGCTGGCCAGCGCATATTGCGCAAAGGTCGCGCCGAGCGAGGATGCGTAGAATTCGCGCGAACTGTACATCGTCGCCAGCGTGGAATTGCCGTTGGTCGTTTCGTTCGCCAGCCGGTCGGGCAGGCAGCCAAGGACGCCGGTGGGGTCGCGATGGCATAGCTGCTTCTGGATCCGGCTGCGATCGTCGCGTTCGTGGAAATAATAACCGATCAGGTCGATGCGCGTGTCGCTGGTCGGCTCCCACGACAGCGTGCCGCGGAGCGAATACAGATCGCGCCCGTCGAGCCGGCTGCCGTCGAACAGGTTCTTCGTATAGCCGTCGCGCTTCAGATAGGTGCCCGCGACGCGGATGCCGAGCGTGTCGCCGATCGGCAAGTTGAACATGCCGCGCACGCGTTTCGAATCGAAATTGCCATATTCGAACTCGCCCGCCGCGTGAATTGCCGAAAGATCGGGCTTCGCGGTGATGAAGTTGACGACGCCCGAGGTCGCGTTGCGACCGAACAACGTTCCCTGCGGTCCGCGCAGCACCTCGACGCGCTCCAGATCGAAGAACTCGCTCTCGAACAGCCGCGTCGACACCAATGGCATGTCGTTGACGTGGATCGCGGTCGCGCTGTCGCAACTCGCGCCGACGCACAGATCGCCGATGCCGCGGATCGTGAAGCTGGACGAGGTAAAGTTCGTCTTGGTGAAGGTGACGTTGGGCAGCGTCTGCTGCAACGCCGTCGGATTGAGGATCTGCTGTTTCTCCAGATTTTCCGCGGTGAAGGCGCTGACCGCGATCGGCACGTCCTGCAATCGCTGCGACTGCCGCTGTGCGGTGACGACGATATCGCTGGCGTCGGTCGGCCGCGCCGGCTGGCCCGATTCCTGGTCCGGCCCGTTGGTGGGTGCCGTCGTCTGTGCGGACGTGGTAGTGGCGCTTTGCGCGGCGGCGGGAATCGCTGGCAGCATGACGAGTGCCGATGCGACGAGCAGGTCGTACTTCTTCATGGTGGCATCCTCTCCCTGTCCCGTTCGCGTGGTCTGACGCCTGCGATACGAAAGTTCCAGTTTCGGGTATGGCGAAGCTAACGATTGTTGAAATGCTGCGTCAACCGGTATTTGCTTGGTAGATCGCGGGTATATCGGTCAGTTGACGGGATGGACGAGTTGCAGAATCGAACTTGCGGTTGGTTGCGGCGCAGCATGATGGAGACGACGAAACATGGCTGATCGCACTGCGACGCCCGACGACGGCGACCTGATCGAGGGCGGCGGCACGGCCGCCATTCCCGCGGATGTCGCCGCGGCCATCGCCACGCTGATCCGATGGGCAGGCGACGATCCCACACGCGAAGGGCTGATCGACACCCCGCGTCGCGTGGCGAAGGCGTGGAAGGAATATTGCGCCGGCTATGGCGACGATCCTGCCAAACATCTCGAACGCGTGTTCGAAGAGGTGGGGGGCTATGACGAGATCGTGCTGCTGAAGGACATCCCGTTCCAGTCGCATTGCGAACATCACATGGCGCCGATCATCGGCAAGGCGCATATCGCCTACCTGCCGCAGAACCACGTCGTCGGGATCAGCAAGCTGGCGCGCGTGCTGCATGGCTTCGCCCGCCGGTTGCAGGTGCAGGAGCGCCTGACCGCCGAGGTCGCCGACTGCATCTGGGACAATCTGAAGCCGCAGGGGGTCGCCGTCGTGATCGAGGCGAGCCACGCCTGCATGACTGCGCGCGGCGTCCGTACGCCCGGTGTGTCGATGGTCACCAGCCGGATGATGGGCGTGTTTCGGGACGACGAGCGCAGCCGCAAGGAAGTGCTCGCGCTGATGGGTTGCTGATGCGCACCGTGCTGGTGACCGGCGGCGCAAGGCGGCTCGGTGCCACGATCGCGCGGACGGCGGCGGGGGCCGGATGGCGCGTGGTGATCCACTACGGCCAGTCGGCTGATGCTGCGCGGGCTTTGGCCGAGGAACTCGGCGGCGCGATCGTGCAGGGTGACCTCGCCGATGCGGCGGGCGCGCCCGCTGTGTTCGCACGGGCGCGCGAAGCCGCTGGCGGCCCGATCACCGCGCTGGTCAACAGCGCGTCGGCGTTCGAATACGATCGTCCGGAGGCGATCGACGCCACGCTCGCCGCTCGCCTGCACGCGATCAACACCGTTGCCCCCGCCATGCTCGCCGCGGCGCTGGCGGCGCAGGACGATGTCGAGGATGGCGCCGTGGTCAATCTGCTCGACCAGAAGCTCGCCAACCCCAATCCCGATTTCTTCAGCTATTCGCTCAGCAAATACGCGCTCGCCGGTGCGACGGAGATGCTGGCGCAGGCACTTGCGCCCCGCGTGCGGGTCAACGCCATCGCTCCCGGCATCACCTTGCCGAGCGGCGATCAGAGCGAGGCCGAGTTCGCCCGCGTCGCCTCCGACAACATCCTTCGTCGCCCGGTCGGTGCGGCGAACGTCGCGGAGGCAGTGGTTTACCTGCTGGGCGCGCGCAGCATCACCGGCCAGACGCTGTACGTCGATTGCGGTCAGCGCTTCGTGAAACGAGATGGCGACGTGATATTCGATGGCCGGGATGGCTGAATACACCATCATCCTCGACGGGCTGGAGGTCGCGATGCGGCTCGGCATCCACCCGCACGAAGCGGTCCCGCAACGCGTCCGCCTGACGGTGTGGATGACGGTCGATTACGCCGCGCCGCCGAGCGGCGACCGGATCGGCGAGGTGCTCGACTACGACTTCATCCGCACCGGTATCCAGGCTCTGGCCGAGGGGCCGGGGTTCGACTTGCAGGAAACGCTGGTCGATACGGTGGCGTCGCTCTGTCTCCGCGACGTCCGCGTACGCGAGGTGCGGGTCCGGTCGATGAAGCCGGATGTGTATCCCGATGCTGCCGTGGGGTGTGAGGTCGTGCGCGGTCGGACAATCGCCTGACCGCGGCACGTGTTCGATGTCGGCGGCCGGTCACCGCGGCGGCCTAGGCCCGGTTCGCCGCGCTCAGCACCGCGCGCACGCTGGCGGTGGCGATGTCGGTATCGAGGCCGACACCGAACACCGTGCGCCCGTCCGCGGTGCGGCATTCGACGTAAGCCGCCGCCTGCGCATCGGCGCCATGACCGATCGCATGTTCGCTATAGTCGACGACGTCGAGCTCCGGACCGGTTTCGCCCAGTGCGGCGATAACGCCGGAGATCAGGCCGTTGCCGCGACCGGAGATCGACCGCTCGGTCCCGTCCACCGCCACGCGGCCGACGAACAGCCGCGAACCCGCGGTGCCGGTTTCATCATAGTCTCGCAGGACGAAGCGGTCGCCTTCGCGGGGCAGATAGGTCGCCTCGAACCGGCCCCAGATGTCGGCGGCGCCGAGTTCGCGGCTGGTCTCGTCGGCCAGCGCCTGCACGTGGCGGCTGAAGTCCGCCTGAAGCCGTTTGGGGAGCTTCAGGCCCTTGTCCTGTTCGATCACCCACGCGACGCCACCCTTGCCGGACTGCGAATTGACGCGGATCACGGCTTCGTAGCTGCGGCCGAGGTCTGCGGGATCGATCGGCAGGTACGGCACTTCCCACAGCGCATCGTTGCGGGCCGCCTGTGCCGTGAAGCCCTTCTTGATCGCGTCCTGATGACTGCCGGAAAAGGCGGTGAAGACGAGATCGCCCGCGTAGGGCGTGCGCGGATGGACGGGGATGTTGGTGCAATAATCCACCGTCTTCACGATTGCGTCGATGTCCGACAGGTCGAGGTTCGGCGATACACCCTGCGTGTACATGTTGAGCGCGACGGTCACGAGGTCGCAATTGCCGGTGCGCTCGCCATTGCCGAGCAGGCAACCCTCGACCCGGTCGGCGCCCGCCATCAGGCCGAGCTCGGCGGCGGCGACGCCGGTGCCGCGATCGTTGTGCGTGTGGAGCGAGATCACGACCGCCTCGCGGTTCGGAATGTTACGGCCGAACCATTCGATCTGGTCGGCATAGACATTGGGTGTCGCGCATTCGACCGTGGCCGGCAAATTGAAGATGATCGGTTTGTCGGCGGTCGGCCGAAGCACCTCCATTACCGCCGCGCACACCTCGACCGAGAAATCGAGTTCGGCGGTCGAGAACGTCTCCGGACTGTATTCGAAATGCCAGTCGGTATTCGGGCGCCTGGCGGCTTCGTCGCGCAGCACCTTGGCGCCGTCGATCGCGATCCGCTTCACTTCGTCGCGGGTCATGCCGAACACGATCTTGCGCCACGCGGGCGAGACGGCGTTGTAGAGGTGGACGATCGCCTGCTTCGCGCCGTCGAGGCTGGCGAAGCTGGTTTCGATCAGGTCGCGGCGCGACTGCGTCAACACCTGCACGAATACGTCATCGGGAATGCGACCGGTCTTCACCAGCCCGCTGATGAAGTCGAACTCGGTCGCACCCGCGCTGGGGAAGCCGACCTCGATTTCCTTCAGCCCCGTCTTCACGAGCAGGTCGAAGAAGCGGGTTTTCTTCTCCGCATCCATCGGATCGATCAGCGCCTGATTGCCGTCGCGCAGATCGGTCGACAGCCAGCGCGGCGCACGCGTGATGACGTTCGACGGCCAGCGGCGGTCGGGCAGGTCGATAGTGGGGAAGGGGCGGTATTTGGTCGAAGGATCGCGGAGCATGTGTCGGTCCCGTCTTTGCCGCGGACCATCGGGTCTCACGCGGCGGAATTGGTGCTGAAGGGTTATCCGGCCCTTAGGGGAGCGTGCACGAGCAACAGCCGCCCTAAGGGCGGATAAGTCGTAGAAGGGTGCGAACGCGGTCCATGCTGGATGCGTTCATGGCCGAGCAGCGGTCCATTGTCCACAGACCTCGGCAAAAGCCCCGATTTGCGATCCGATCGGAACCGGTGACCTGTCGTTAACCCTGGCGGGGTATCGACAATAAGGACGGTCGTTCGTCCTATTAACATGTGTTGGGAACGACTTACGATGCGGCAACTCGTCTATATCAGCAGCATACGGCGTCAGGCGATCGTCGATCCGGTAACCATTCTCGCGCAATCGCGCCGCAACAATGCGCGCGCGCGCGTCACCGGGCTGCTGTTTTTCGACGGCAAGAGGTTTCTTCAGGCTCTCGAGGGTGACGACGCGTCGGTCGATACGACGTTCGCCCGTATCCAGCAGGACGATCGGCACCATGCACTGGTCGTCCTGTCGAACCGGGACATCGAGCGGCGCGAGTTCGGCGAATGGGCGATGGCATATAATGCGCAGGGCGAGGACAATAGCGACGCGATCGACCGGATCGCGAGGCTGACGGCCAACGCCGATCCTACGGTGCGTGCGACGTTCGAAGGGTTCGCCAAAGTGCGGCGCGCGGCCTGATCGGGCCGCGCACCGCCAGAGTATTATGCCAGAGTATTATTGGGCGACGAATGCAGCGTTGATGTCGAGCTTGACCTGATCGGACACCACCGGCACCGCCATGCCGAGGCCGAAGTCGCTGCGGTTGATCGTGGTGGTGCCACGGAAGCCGAAATTGACCTTCTTGTTCATCGGGTTGGTGCCGGCGCCGACGAAGGTGGCATCGATCGTGACCGGCTTGGTGACATTCTTGATCGTCAGATTACCGGTGATCTTCGCCGTGCTGCCGCTTGCGACCACCGCGGTCGAGACGAAGCGCGCGGTCGGGTAGGTGGCGACGTCGAAAAAGTCTTTCGACTTCAGGTGGTTGGAAAAGCCCGACGACGTAACCGACAGCTGGTCGATCGCGAATGTCACGTCGAGCTTTGCGGCCGCCGGCTTGGCGGGGTCGATCGTGAGCGTGCCGTCCTGCGCCCCGAACTGACCCGAAAGCATGCTGAAGCCCATGTGATTGAGCGTCCATGTCACCTGCGTGTGAGCAGGGTCGACCTTGTAGGTGCCGGCCGTGACGGCAGCCTTGCTCTGGGTGCCGGGCAGGCCGGTTTGCGCGATCGCAGGGATGGCGGCGGTGAGGGCGAGGGCGGCGAGGATGAGGCGCATGATGGAAGCTCCGAACGATTGTTCCGGAGGTTTAATCATGGGTTGGCGGTTTGCGGAAGGGCCAAAGCCGAAACGGATCGTTTGCCACCATCCTGTTCCTCCCCCGCAAGGGGGAGGGGGACCGTTCGGCGTCAGCCGAATGGTGGAGGGGGAGGTAAGCGATCTACTTCGATGGCAGGTGCGCCTCATGTCTCCCCCTCCGTCATGGCTTCGCCGCGCCACCTCCCCCTGGCCGGGGAGGATTTGGGGTGGCGCTCAGTTCTTGTCCTTGTCCACCAGCTTGTTGGCGCCGATCCAGGGCATCATCGCGCGTAGCTCGGTGCCGACCTTCTCGATCGGATGCGCTGCGGCCTGCTTGCGGCTGGCCTTCAGCTCCGGCTGGCCGGCCCGGTTATCGAGGACGAAATTCTTGACGAAGCGGCCCGACTGGATGTCGGCGAGGACGCGCTTCATTTCCTTCTTGGTCTCGTCGGTGATGATCCGCGGGCCGGTGACGATGTCGCCATATTCCGCGGTGTTGCTGATCGAATAGCGCATGTTGGCGATGCCGCCCTCATACAGCAGGTCGACGATCAGCTTGGTTTCGTGGAGGCATTCGAAATAGGCCATTTCCGGTGCGTAGCCGGCCTCGGTCAGCGTCTCGAAACCCGCCTGGATCAGGTGGGTGATGCCGCCGCAGAGCACGGCCTGCTCGCCGAACAGGTCCGTCTCGCATTCCTCGCGGAAGTTCGTCTCGATGATGCCCGAACGGCCGCCGCCGACGCCCGATGCGTACGCAAGCGCAACGTCGTGCGCGTTGCCGCTGGCGTCCTGATGGATCGCGATCAGGCAGGGGACGCCGCCGCCGCGGACATATTCGCTACGGACGGTGTGGCCCGGCCCCTTGGGCGCGATCATGATGACGTCGATATCCTGCGGCGGCTCGATCAGGCCGAAATGCACGTTCAGGCCGTGCGCGAAGGCGAGCGCCGCGCCGGGCTTCATGTTGCCCTTGAGGTCGGTATCCCAGATCGCGGCCTGATGTTCGTCGGGGGCGAGGATCATGACGATGTCCGCCCATTGCGCCGCTTCCTTGTTCGACAACACCTTGAAGCCGGCGTCGATCGCCTTCTTCGCGGTTGCCGAACCTTCGCGCAGTGCGATCGCGACATCCTTGACGCCGCTGTCGCGCAGGTTCTGCGCATGGGCGTGACCCTGCGAACCATAGCCGACGATGGCGATCTTCTTGTCGGTGATCAGGTTCAGATCGGCGTCGCGATCGTAATAGACCTTCATGGATAGTTCCCTTTGCTGTCTCTGCCTCTCCCAGCGGGAGAGGATACGAAGGCTTGGCAGCGTGCTGCCTAGCCGGAGTTGGTGAGGGCAGGGGCGTTGCTGCCCTCACCCTTCCGGCGCTTCGCGCCTCCCTCCCTCTCCCGATGGGAGAGGGAAATACCTACGCCGCTTCCTTGCCGCGGCTGATGGCGACGATGCCGGTGCGGGCGACCTCGATCAGGCCGACTTCGCCCATCAGTTCGACGAACTTGTCGATCTTCTCGATCGATCCCGTCACCTCGAAAACGAAGCTGCTGGTCGTCGCATCGACCACACGGGCGCGATAGACGTCGGCCAACCGCAGCGCCTCGATCCGGTGATCGCCAGTGCCGCGCACCTTGATCAGCGCCAGTTCGCGTTCGACGTGCGCGCCCTGTGCGGTCAGGTCGGTGACCTTGTGCACGGGGACGAGGCGGTCGAGCTGCGCCATGATCTGCTCCATTGTCGCCGGCGATGCGCTGGTGACGATGGTGATGCGGCTGACCGACTTGTCGGCGGTGATCTCCGACACCGTCAGGCTCTCGATATTATAGCCGCGCGCCGTGAACAGGCCGGCGATCCGGGCAAGGATACCCGGCTCGTTGTCGACGATCACGGCGAGCGTGTGGCGTTCGGCTGTTTCGGTCTTGATGTGCATCACAATCTCGCTCCCCTCCCTTTCAAGGGAGGGGCTGGGGGTGGGTGGCGTCCTGGCGGTGTACTTTGGGGCTGGGTGTGGTCGGCACCGTGATGCGAGCACGCCACCCACCGCCGCCCCTCCCTTGAGGGCACCCATCAAAGTAATACTTTGATGGGACCCGACCGGGAGGAGAGATCGTCGCGTCAAACCAGCGCCTTGGCCTCGTCGTCCATCGTGCCGGACACTTCGTTGGCCTGCAGGATCATGTCGGTATGCGCCGCTCCGCTAGGGATCATCGGGAAGCAGTTCGCCAGCTTGGCGACGCGGCAGTCGACGATCACCGGCCCATCATGATCGAGCATCGCTTGAATACCGTCGTCGAGATCCGCGCGATGATCGATGCGGATACCCTTCCAGCCGTACGCCTCGCCGAGCTTGACGAAATCGGGCAGCGAGTCCGAATAGCTTTCGGCATAGCGGCTCTCATAGGTCAGCTCCTGCCACTGGCGGACCATCCCCATATATTCGTTGTTGAGGATGAAGATCTTGACCGGCAGCCGGTATTGCGTCGCCGTGGCCAGCTCCTGAATGTTCATCTGGATGCTGGCCTCGCCGGCGATGTCGATGACCAGCGCCTTGGGATTACCCAGCTGCGCCCCGATCGCGGCGGGCAGGCCATAGCCCATCGTGCCGAGGCCACCGCTGGTCAGCCACTTGTTCGGCTTCTCGAAGCCGAAATGCTGCGCCGCCCACATCTGGTGCTGGCCGACCTCTGTCGTGATGATCGGGTCGCGCGCGCGCGTCGCCTCCCACAAAGCACGCACGGCGCGCTGCGGCATGATCGCGTCGCCGATCTCCGGGAAATCGAGGCTTTTCTTCGCCCGCCAGTCGGCGATCCGGTTCCACCAGTCGCGCGTATCCGGCTTGGGATGCTGGCGCGATTTCCAGATGCGGACCATGTCCTCCATCGCGTGGCCCGCATCGGCGATGATCGCGAGGTCGACGCGGACGTTCTTGTTCACGCTCGACCGGTCGATATCGATATGGACCTTGCGGCTGTTCGGGCTGAACGCATCCAGCCGCCCGGTGACGCGGTCGTCGAACCGGCTGCCGATCGCGACGACCAGATCGGCCTGGTTCATCGCCATGTTCGCCTCATAGGTCCCGTGCATGCCGAGCATGCCGAGGAACTGGTCGGACGAGGCGGGGAAGCAGCCGAGGCCCATCAGCGTCGACGTCACCGGCGCACCGGTGATCCGCGCCAGCTCGCGCAGCAATTGCGACGCCGCCGGTCCCGCATTGATGATGCCGCCGCCGGTGTACAGGATCGGGCGTTCGGCCGCGGCGAGCATGTCGACGACCTGCTCGATCTGCGTCTGCGGTGCCTTCACCTGCGGGCGATAGGTCTTGTGCTGGATCGGACCGGGCTTCGTGTAGCGCGCGGTGGCGACCTGCACGTCCTTGGGGATGTCCACGACGACCGGGCCGGGGCGGCCGGAGGTGGCGATATGGAACGCCTCATGGATCGTCGCGCCCAGCTTCGCCGGGTCCTTCACCAGATAATTATGCTTCGAACAGTGACGGGTGATGCCGACCGTGTCCGCTTCCTGGAAGGCGTCGGTGCCGATCAGCGCGGTTGGGACCTGCCCCGTGATGACGACCATCGGGATCGAATCCATCAGCGCATCGGTGATCCCGGTGACCGCATTGGTCGCGCCGGGGCCGGAGGTGACGAGCACGACGCCGGGTTTGCCGGTCGAGCGGGCATAGCCCTCCGCCGCATGCGTTGCCGCCTGTTCGTGACGAACGAGGATGTGCTTCAGACGTCCGGAACGGAACATGGCGTCGTAGATCGGCAAGACCGCCCCACCGGGGTAGCCGAACACGACCTCCACGCCGAGATCGCACAGCGCCTCGACCAGGATGTCTGCTCCGCTCTTTTCGCCCACGGTTCGTCTCCACTCATGCTGGACAGGTTCGATGGGAGGGGCGGGTAGACGTGGTACAGGGCCGGGTCAACCCCATTCTTGTAATAAACTTGCGATCGAAGGCATAATTTGGGTTGAATCTGTCGTCTTGATCCAGTTGTCCGGAGGTTGGTTGCGGAACCACGTATACTGCCGCTTGGCATAGCGGCGCGTGTCGAGTTGCACCTGCGCGATCGCCTCGCGGCGGGTGATCTCCCCCGCCAGCAGCGCGGCGATCGGCGGCACGCCGATCGCACGGCGGATCGGCGCGTCGGCCACGACATCGGTGCGCGCGAGCAGGGCAGCGACCTCCTCGATGGCACCCCCGGCGAACATGGCCTCGCAGCGGACGTCGATGCGGTCGAACAGCGTCTCGCGATCGGGGAGCAGGATCGCCGCGGCGAGCGCGATCGAATCGCCGATGCCGCCGACGCGCTCCCGCTGCCAGTCGGCCAGCGGGCGACCGGTCGAGCGAACCACCTCCAGCGCGCGTGCGACGCGGGTGGTGTCGGCCGGTGCGAGCCGGGCGGCGGCGGCAGCATCCTCGATGGCGAGCAGGCGGTGCGCCTCGGCCACGGGAAGCGCGCGGACGGCGGCGCGGACATCCGGGTCGATCGCGGGGACGGGGGCGATGCCGTCGAGCAGCGTGCGCAGATAGAGCCCGGTGCCGCCGACGAGGATCGGGAGCTTGCCGGCATCATGCGCCGCGGCGATGGCGTCGCGCGCCTCGGCGGCCCAGCGCGCGGCGGAATAGCCGGCGTCGGCGGCATCGACATGACCGAACAGCCGGTGCGGCGCACTGGCCTCCTCCGCGGCGCTGGGGCGGGCGGTGAGGATGCGCAGGTCGGCATAGACCTGACTGGCATCGGCGTTGATGACGATGCCGTCATGGGCCTGCGCCAGCGCGATCCCCGCGGCGGACTTGCCGCTGGCGGTCGGCCCTGCGATGAGCGCGACCCTCGGTTTTTGGGAGGCAGCGATGTTCACGGCGACGCTCATAGGCGATGCACTCGGCGCAGGCGACCTCTCGGCGGCGGCGGACCGCCTGGCCGCGGCGGGATGCGCACCGGGCGCGGGGGTGTGGCTGGAAGAGGCCATTGCCGCCGACCTGCCGTTCGCCAGCGATGCCGCAGCGGCCCGCGTCGCGCTGGAGGGTGCGTTCGCCCACACCGACGTGGTGGTCCAGCCGACCGCGACGCGGCGCAAGGCGCTGATCGTCGCCGACATGGATTCGACGATGATCACCGTCGAATGCATCGACGAACTCGCGGATTATGCCGGCATCAAGGCGGAGGTTTCCGCGGTGACCGAGGCGGCGATGCGCGGCGAACTCGACTTCGAGGGGGCGCTGGATGCCCGTGTCGCGCTGCTGGAGGGGCTGGACGAAGCGGTGATCGCGCAATGCCTTGCCGAACGCGTCCACATCATGCCGGGGGCAAAGGCGTTGGTCCGGACGATGCGGGCGAACGGCGCGGAGGCGGTGCTGGTGTCGGGCGGATTTACCCGCTTCGCCGAACCCGTCGCAGCCGACATCGGGTTCGATCGCGCCATCGCCAACGTGCTGCTGATCGCGGACGGCAGGCTGACCGGCAAGGTCGCCAAGCCGATCGTCGGCTCCGCGACGAAGGAGGAGACGCTGCTGGCGGCTATCGCGACGCGGGGGATCGATCCCGCACTGTCGCTGGCGGTCGGCGACGGCGCGAACGACCTGGCCATGATCAGGCGCGCGGGGCTGGGGGCAGCATACCACGCCAAGCCGATCGTCGCCGCGGCGGCGGGTGCGCGGGTGGATCACGGCGACCTGTCCGCCCTGCTCTATGCACAGGGCTATCGGCGGGCGGACTGGGTCGCCTGACGGCGCCGTGGTGGTGAGCGCTAGGGCGCCACCACCACGCACGACACGCCCGAGGCGGCGCAGGCCTTTTGCGCCGCCGTTTTGGAGGCGAAGCCGCTGGCTTGCAGGCGAATGACGTTGCCCGCCTTTGCGTAGACCGGTTGCGCACCGGCCAGCTTGCCACGGACGCGGGACCATTGGGTCTGGGCGTTGGCCTGCGTGCTGAAGGCGCCGAGCTGGATTTTCCAGGCACCACCGGTGGCCGGCTTCGGCGCCGGTCGCACGTCCTGCCTGACCATGCGGTCGTTCACCGGCCGATCGGGTGACGGCTGGGGCGGCGGCATCCGCTCGGGCCCACCACGCGGCGGGAGCCTCGTCGGGCGCTGCTGGCCGACCGGCGGGCGAGAGGGCGGGACATCGGTGGTCGCGACCGCGGGCCGGCGCGGGCCGGTCGCATCCACGGCCATCATGCCGCCTCTGCCGCCCTGCGCTGGCGCATTGCGGAGGTCGGAGGCGTAACGCTGCGCCAGCGCGGTGCCCCGCTCGCGATCGGCGGGGGTGATGTACTGGTCCATCTGCGCAAGCGTTTCCGAGGCGGACTTGAGACCGGCGCGGGATGCCATCGTCATCAGCGCATAGGCGCGCGGATAGTCGCGGGGCACGCCGTCGCCGTTGAACAGCATCGTGCCGAGCACCAGCTGCCCGCGCGCCTCGCCGCGTTGCACCGACTTCTCCAGCCATGGCGCGGCTTCGGACTTGCGACCTGCCTGGAACAGCGCGAGGCCGTAATTGTCCTCGGCCTGTTGATGGCCCTGCAACGCCGCCTTGCGGAACCAGCTTTCCGCGAGCGCCGGGTCGACCGGCACGCCGCGGCCGAGCTTGTACGCCTGCCCCAGGTTGAACTGTGCATCGGCATCGCCTGCCACCGCAGGTGCGCGCCACTGCGACACCGCAGCGTCGAAGTCGCCGCGGCCCCACGCATCGACGCCCGCCTTCACGTTCTGCGCGGCCGCCGGCGCCGTCATCGAAAGGCCGACCACCAGCATCGCCCCTGCGATCCAACCGGTATTACGCATGCTTGTCACCCTTTTACCCGTCTTTTCCCATCATGCCCCGGCTCGGCCTTCAGGCAAAGCGTCATCGCACATCGGGCTCCATTAACCGCTTCTTAGGCCCACTCTGGCAGGTCTGCTGGCGGGATAGCGGCAATTTTTTTGAAGGGGGCCTATGCGCGTTCTCGCGATGGCATCGCAAAAGGGTGGATCGGGCAAGACGACCTTGTCCGGGCATCTGGCCGTGCAGGCGCAGCTGGCGGGGCACGGCCCGGTCGTGCTGATCGACATCGATCCGCAAGGATCGCTGTCGGAATGGTGGAACGAGCGTACGTCGGAATTCCCGGCCTTCGCCCAGACCACGGTCGCGCGGTTGCAGGCGGATCTGGAAGTGCTCCGCCAGCAGGGTTTCAAGCTGGCGATGATCGACACGCCGCCCGCCATCACGATGGCGATCCAGAGCGTCATCAACGTATCCGAACTGGTCGTCGTACCGACGCGCCCGTCGCCGCACGATCTGCGGGCGGTCGGCGCGACCGTCGACCTGTGCGATCGCGCCGGCAAGCCGCTGATCTTCGTCGTCAACGCCGCGACGCCAAAGGCGCGGATCACCAGCGACGCCGCCGTCGCATTGTCGCAGCACGGTACGGTCGCTCCGATCACGATCCACCAGCGCACCGATTTCGCCGCATCGATGATCGATGGCCGGACCGTCATGGAGGTCGATCCCAAGGGCAAGTCGGCGGCCGAGGTCGCCCAGCTATGGACGTATATCGCCGACCGGCTCGAAAAGAATTTCCGCCGCACCGTATTCAGCGTGCCGACCGTCTCCGGCGGCCCGGGCTTCGGCCAACGACCGGCGGCGAGCGGCTTCGGCCGCCGCGTGGTGGGAGGATGAGCATGTTCGGATCGTCCAAGCCGATGGCATCGCTGTCGTCGGGCCTGCTCGCCCGCAAGGGGCAGGCGCGGCCGGCGATGCGCAGCCAGGCATTCGGCGGCTTCGGCGTCGCCCCGCAGGCGGGCGATGATCTCGGCTGGAACGACATGGGTGGAAGCGAGCCGGTTTCGGCTGCGGTCCCTGTTCCGGCCCCTGTCCTGGCCCCAGTCCCTCGCCCCGCACCGGGCCCGGTCGCGGCGCGCGGTGTCGAACCCGTACCCACCTTGCTGGTGCAGCGCGAACTGCTCGAGGCGCAGATGGTGTCGCCGGAAGCGAAGAAATCCGTGTCCGTCGCCACCGCGACGCGCATCCGGCGTGAGACGCAGCATGGCGGCAAGGCCGCCTTCACGCTGCGGGTCGACGCCGACCGTCACCTGCGGCTGCGCCTGGCATCCGCGATCACCAATCGATCCGCGCAGGATCTGGTGACCGAAGCGCTCGACGCGCTGCTCGGCGCCGTGCCGGAGGTGGAGGCGCTCGTTGCGCAGCTGCCGGTGGCGAAGACGAAACAGTGATGACCTTGGGGGGTAATCCGATGACACCGCGCCTGATCCTGACGTTCGGCATGTCCGCCCTGGTATTGGGCGGGACGATGGTCGGCTGCACCGCCACCAGCGGCCGGATCGCGTCGGCGAGCGACCGCAGCGCGACGCTGGCCGCCAAGGCCGCGTCCCGCAGCGCGGACGACGCCCGCCGTGCGCTGGCAGCGCGTGACGCGATCAAAGCGGTGCCGCTGGCCGAGTCCGCGGTCGCCGCCGCGCCGCAGGATGCGGGCTATCGCATGCTGCTGGGGCAGAGTTACCTGCAGGCGGGACGCTTCGTATCCGCCCGCGATACGTTCGCCGACGTGCTGGCGTTGTATCCTGCGGACGGCAAGGCTGCGCTGAACCTCGCGCTGGCGCAGATCGCGACCGGCGACTGGGCGATGGCACGCACGACGCTGAACGCCAATGCCGCGATCATCCCGGTCGGCGACCTCGGCCTCGCCACGGCGCTGGCGGGCAATCCCGCGGGCGCTATCGAGATGCTCAACGCCGCGGCGCGGGCGCCGGGCGCGGGTGCGAAGGTGCGGCAGAATCTGGCGCTCAGTTATGCGCTGGCCGGCGAATGGAGCATGGCGCGGGTGGCTGCTGCCGCCGATATGTCGCCTGCCGACGTCGATGCCCGGATGGAACAATGGGCCGCGTTCGCGCAGCCGAAAGGTGCGGCGGATCAGGTCGCCAGCCTGCTCGGCGTGACGCCGGTGGCCGATAGCGGTCGACCGGTCGCGCTGGCGCTCAACGCTGCCGTTCCGGTGACGCCGGCACAGGCCGACGAGCCGGTGCAGACGGCGCTTGCCGTGCCCGCCGAGGCGCCGGCTCCGGTGGAGACGCCGCAGGCACAGTTCGCCAAGGTCGTGGCGTCCGGCGTGACGTTCGGTCCCCGGAACGAGGTGGTACAGCCGCTGCCGACGATGCTGATCCGCGCCGAAGCCCGGCCGACGAAGCTGGCGCTGGTCCGTACCCCGGCCAATCGCATCGTGCAGATGGTGCCGGCGGCCAAGCCGTTCGTCCGCACGTCGACCGGCGGCGAATGGTTCGTGCAGATCGGCGCGTTCAGCAACGTGGCGGTGGCCAAATCGGGATGGAGCACCGCGACGCGTCGCTTCGCCGCCTTGTCCGGGCACCAGCCGACCGGAACCAACTTCGCTGCCCGGCAGGGCTCGCTATACCGCCTGTCGGTCGGTGGGTTCTCGCGTGGCGAAGCCGACCGGATGTGCCGCGCATATCGTTCGAAGGGCGGCAATTGCTTCGTTCGTCGCGAAGCCGGCGATCGGATGGCGCAGTGGCTGAAGACGCCGATCCAGATGGCGTCGCGCTGACGCGCCATTCTCGCGGGGCGGGCTAGCGTCCCGGCCCCGCGGGTCCGCGCGTCAACGAACCTCCCGGCCGCCTTTCCAGACGCGGAGCACCCGTCCCTGCACGGGCAGGCCATCGAACGGGGTGTTACCCTCCGAGCCGACGAAGGTCGTGCCGTCGATCTGCCAGGGCGTCTCGGCGTCGAACAGCATCAGGTCGGCGGGTTTGCCCGCCTCCAGCGTCCCGGTATCGAGTCCCAGCACCCGCGCCGGGTTGACCGCCAGCAGCGCCAGCAGCCGTTCGAGCGGCAGCAGGCCGTCGCGAACCAGCATCAACCCGAGCGGCAGCAGCGTCTCGGCCCCCGCCATGCCCGCCGCCGAATCGGCGAAGGGCAGGCGCTTTTCCTCCGGACCATGGGGATCGTGGCCGGAACACAGCACGTCGATCGTGCCGTCCCTCACCGCCGCAAGCGCCGCCTGCCGGTCGCTTTCGCTGCGCAACGGCGGAGAGAGATGGGCGTAGGTGCGGAAATCGCTCATCGCGATGTCGGAGAGGTGAAGGTGCGCGGGCGTGATGCCGCAGGTGACCTTCACGCCGCGACGTTTGGCGGCGCGGATCAGGTCGAACGCGGCGGCGGTGGTGACCTGACGGATGTGGAGCCGGGCACCGGTTTCCTCCGCCAGCATCAGGTCGCGCGCCACCGCCAGCGCCTCGGCGACCGCGGGGGCGGAGGGCAGGCCCAGCCTCGTCGCGGTTTCGCCATCGGTCGTCACCGCGCCGGTGGTCAGTCCGCCATCTTCGGCGTGCGTCACCACGGCTACGTCGAGGTCGCGGGCGTATGCGAGCACGCGCAGCATCACGCCGCTGTCGGCGATCCAGTGCCGGCCGGTCCCGACCGCTTTGGCTCCGGCGGAGGCACAGACCGCCATTTCCGCCAGGTCGTGACCGTCCAGCCGCTGTGTCGCGGCGGCGATCGGGTGGATCCACAGGTCGGGCTTGCCGATCAGCGCGGCGCGCTGGACCATGCCCGGATCGTCCAGCACGCGCGCGCCGTCGGGCATCAGGCCGACGCGGACGATGCCGCCGGCGCGGAACGCGGCGCGGTCGATCCTGAATACGCCGAGGTCGACGATGCCCGGAGCCAGCGTCGAACCCTCGCAGTCGATCACCGTCGCGCCCTCGGGCACGTCGCCGTAGCCGGTGACGACGCCGTCTTCGACCAGCAGCGACACCCCGCTCGTCACGCCGCCGACGGGGCAGGCGAGGCGGGCGTTGCGGAATGCGGTGACGCTCATGCCCAGCCATCCACGCCGCGCGCGCGCCGGGTCAGCACGTCCAGACACGCCATCCGCACCGCCACGCCCATCTCAACCTGTTCCGTGATCGCCGATTGCGGCCCGTCCGCGACGCTCGAATCGATCTCGACCCCCCGGTTCATCGGGCCGGGGTGCATGACCAGCGCGTGCGGAAGCCTCGCGAGCCGTTCGGGCGTCAGGCCGTAGCGCATGCGATACTCGCGGCTGGATGGAATGTAGCCGCCGGCCATCCGCTCGTTCTGCACGCGCAGCATCATCACCACGTCCGCCCCGACCAGCGCTGCGTCGAAATCGGTGAACGGCGTCACTCCCATGCGCTCGATTCCGACCGGCATCAGGGTGGACGGCGC
The DNA here is from genome assembly GCA_024072375.1 of Sphingomonadaceae bacterium OTU29LAMAA1. Classification (NCBI taxonomy): domain Bacteria; kingdom Pseudomonadati; phylum Pseudomonadota; class Alphaproteobacteria; order Sphingomonadales; family Sphingomonadaceae; species Sphingomonadaceae bacterium OTU29LAMAA1. Next base: position 1,112,266 of record CP099617.1, on the reverse strand, counting down.
GCAGACCCGCACCTCCGCCGCCAGCGCGGTGAGCGCGAGGATGTTCGACCGCGCGACCCGGCTGTGCAGCACGTCGCCGCAGATCACCACGCGCTGTCCGGCGATGCCGCCCTTGCGGCGGCGGATCGTCAGCGCATCGAGCAGCGCCTGTGTCGGATGCTCGTGCCGCCCGTCGCCGGCGTTGAGCACCGGGCAATCGACCTTGTCCGCGATCAGCCGCACCGCACCGCTCGACATATGCCGGATGACGATCACGTCGGCGCGCATCGCGTTCAGCGTCTGCGCGGTGTCGATCAGCGTCTCGCCCTTCTTCACGCTCGACGTCGCGGCGTGCATGTTGACGACGTCCGCGCCCAGTCGCTTGCCCGCGATCTCGAAGCTCAGCAGCGTGCGCGTGCTGTTCTCGAAAAAGGCGTTGATCTGGGTCAGGCCGGCGAGCCGCTTGTCGGGCGCGGCATGGCTGCGGTTCGCCTCCACCCACGTCTCCGCCTCGTCGAGCAGGAACGCGATCTCATGCGGCTGGAGCCCGTCGATGCCGGTGAGGTGCCGGTGCGGGAAGACGGCGCCACCCTGGATGAGGGTGGCGGGGCGGTGATCTGAACGCTGCATCAAGCGCGCGGAGTAGCGGCGGCGCGGGATGGGGGCAAGCGGGTGCGGCCGTTCGCGGCTGGTCTGGCCGCCGCTAACGGAGAGCCGCGGACGCGCGATTGCCGCCAGCGACGCAGGAGGCTACCGGCGGGTCATGGCAAAAGCGGATAGGTTGGCACGGCTCGACGCGCGTCGGCTGGAGCTTGAGGCGGATTACGCCGAGGCGTTGATCGCGGCGCTGCGGCGCGCGGCCGCGGGCAAGCCGGGGCTGTTCGGGCGGGATGGCGATCGGGCGTCTCGCGCGACGTTCGCGGCGGCCCTCGCAGAGCTTGGCGAGATCGGCACGGCGATCGACGGCGCACGGGACCAGCTCGGGTTGCCCCCATTCGTGTTGCAGCAGGACTTTCTGGCGTCCCGCGGGCCGGTCGGGCCGCAGGCGGCGGGGGAGCGCAAGCAGGCGCAGGCGTGGCTGGATCGGCTGGACGCCGACGGCGCGGTGCGTACCTGAGGCAAGCCTCGGTCTACCCGTCCTGCACCATCACCAGCGCATCGATGGCGGCCTGCAGGATATGCGCCGCCGCAAGGTTGTCGATGCGTTCCGCCCGTTTGGCGCGGCTCATGTCCTGTTCGATCATCGTGCGCTCGACCGCGACGGTAGACCAGCGTTCGTCCCACAGCAGGATCGGCAACCCCAGATCTTCGCAATTCTTCGCGAACGCGCGGGTGGACTGACTGCGCGGGCTTTCGGTGCCGTCGAGGTTGAGCGGCAGGCCGAGGACCCAGCCGCGGACGTGTTGCGCGGTCCCCAACGCTACCAACGCTGCCTTGTCCTTGGTGAACTTGGTGCGGCGGACGAGCTCTGCGGGGCTGGCGAAGCTCCATCCGGCGTCGCACAGAGCGGTGCCGATCGTCTTCGTACCGAGGTCGAGGCCGAGCAGCCGCCCGCCCGCGGGTAGCGCTTCGCGAAAGACGGCGCGGTCGAGGGTGATCATGTGCCGGAGCCGAATGCGGCCAGCCGGCGGCTGGCGTCGGCGCGGACGTTGGCCCAGAACAGGCTGTAATCGTAGACGTGGTAGTTGTTGCCGGGAAGGACGTAGCCGCCGACCTCCGGTGCGTCGCCGATCAGCAGGAACCCGCGCGGGCCGCAATGGGCGGGGACCTTGCCGGCGGCGATCGTCGCCGTGGTCAGGTCGGCGGAGGGATAGAGCGTGCCGAGGTTCGCGCTGGCCGGCGCATCCGCCCCGGCCGTGCCGGTCAACGGGTTGGTGCAGACGATCGGGCTATCCTTCCGGGCGCGGCCGTCGAAGCCCTTCGTCTGGTCGTAGACGTCGGTGATCATCGATGGGTCGGCGGGTTCGGCAAAGCTTTCCCACGACAGCAGGCAGCGTGCCTGATCCGCTCGCGTGCATTCGGCCATGCCGAGCGCGGCGAGATCGGTTGTTCGCGATACCGGCCAGCCGACCACGTACGCCGCGACGATGCGGCTTGCGATCGGCTTGCCGGCGATCTGTTCGCGCAGCAGGCGGGTGAGGTGGAGCGCGCCCTGGCTGTGCCCGGCGAGGATGATCGGGCGCTTCGGATCGACCTGCCGGACGAACGCGGCAAACGCTGCCGATACGTCGCCGTACGCAAGGTCGAGCGCGCGATTGGCATCGGCGACGCTGGTCAGGAACGCGCCGAACGTCGCCTGGCGATAGCGGGGCGACCAGATGTCGCCGGCGGCGTTGAAGGCGCTGGCCTGCCCGCGCAGGAAGATCGCCGCGCGGGCATTGGTCTCGGCATCGTTCAGCGCGGCGTTCCAGTGATCGCGGCCGATGTAGGATGTCGGGTGGATGAAGAAGACCGCGGCTTTCGGCTTCGCCTCGGGCGTATAGCCGGCGGGGGTCCAGAGCGCGGGATTGCCGGGGATGTCGGGTCGGGCGATCCACATCGCCTTGTCGGCGTAGACCCGTGGATCGACGCCAGGCTGCGTCTTGAACGATTCGGACGGGACGAGCGCCATGCGCAGGATCTGGTTGCCGTAAAGGCGATAGGCGAGCGCGCCGGCGATGACGAGCGCGATCAGGAACGCGAAGACGTAGAGGAATTTGCGGGCCAAGGCGTCTGGGTTCCGGACGGGTCAGAAGAGGCGCTCTGATGGACGAGCGTCGTCGAACTGGCAACACGCGGTTGCGCTGTGGGAGCCGCCTCTGCTAGCCGCAGCCTCATGTCCGTAGACACCGCCACCGTGAAGAAGGTCGCCGCGCTTGCGCGCATCGCGATCACCGACGAGGACGCGACGCGCCTCGCTCCCGAACTCAGCAACATCCTCGGCTGGATCGAGCAACTGGGGGAGGTCGATACGACCGGCATCGAGCCGATGACCGCGGTCATCCCCAACCACCTGCGCCTGCGCGACGACGTCATCAACGCCGATCCGCTGACCGGCGGCGGGATCCGCGACCAGCTGATGGCGAACGCTCCCCAGGCGGAGCATGGCTTCTTTACCGTCCCCAAGGTGATCGAATAATGGCCGACCTGACCGATCTCGGCATCGCCGGCATCCGCGACGGTGTGCGCACCGGTGCATTCTCCGCCGTCGAAGTGGCCGACGCCTTCGTGGTGAAGGTGGCCAAGGCCAAGCCGCTGAACGCATTCCTGGTCGAGACGCCCGACCATGCGCTGTCCGCCGCCCGCGCCGCCGATGCCGCCCGCGCGGCGGGCGAGACGCTCAAGCCGCTGGCGGGCGTGCCGATCGGGATGAAGGACCTGTTCTGCACCAGGGGTGTGCAGACGACCGCGGCGAGCCACATCCTCGAAGGGTTCGTGCCGACCTACGAATCGACCGTTTCACAGAACCTGTGGGACGCGGGCGCCGGCATGTTGGGCAAGCTCAACATGGACCAGTTCGCGATGGGGTCGTCGAACGAGACGAGCGCGTTCGGCAACGTGATCTCGCCATGGCGGCGGCCGGGCGACACCGCACCGCTGGCACCGGGCGGCTCGTCTGGCGGCAGTTCTTCGGCGGTGGCGGCACGGCTGTGCCCGGGCGCGACCGGCACCGACACCGGCGGCTCGATCCGCCAGCCGGCGGCGTTCGTCGGGATCAGCGGGATCAAGCCGACCTATGGCCGTTGTTCGCGCTGGGGCACGATCGCGTTCGCCTCGTCGCTCGACCAGGCCGGCCCCATGGCGCGCGACGTCCGCGATTGCGCGATCATGCTGGAGGCGATGGCGGGCTTCGACAAGAAGGACGCGACCTCGCTCGATCTCGACGTGCCGAAGTGGGAGCACGGCCTGTCGCCGAGCCTCGCCGGCAAGCGCGTCGGCATCCCGAAGGAATATCGCGTCGATGGCATGCCCGAGGAGATCGAGGCGCTGTGGCAGGCCGGCATCGACTGGCTGAAGGACGCTGGTGCCGAGATCGTCGAAGTGTCGCTGCCGCACACCAAATACGCACTGCCCGCGTATTACATCATCGCACCGGCGGAGGCCTCGTCCAACCTCGCGCGTTATGACGGCGTTCGCTACGGCTTGCGCGACCTGCCCGAAGGGGCGGGGTTGCAGGACATGTACGCCGCGACCCGCGCCGACGGCTTCGGTGCGGAGGTGAAGCGCCGGATCATGATCGGCACCTACGTGCTGTCGGCGGGCTTCTACGATGCCTATTATACGCAGGCGCAGAAGGTGCGGGCGCTGATCGCCCGCGACTTCGAACTGGCGTGGGACAAGTGCGACGTGCTGCTCACCCCGACCGCCCCATCGGCCGCGTTCGCGCTGGGCGAGAAGTCGGCGGACCCGATCGCGATGTACTTGAACGACGTGTTCACCGTGCCGTCGTCGCTGGCCGGACTGCCCGCGATGAGCGTGCCGGGTGGCCTCGACAAGGCGGGCCTGCCGCTGGGATTGCAGATCATCGGCAAACCGCTCGACGAACAGGGCGTGCTGAACGCCGGATTGGCAATCGAACAGCGTGCCGGGTTCACGGCGCGACCGAATGCGTGGTGGTAGACCTGTGTCGCGTCCGGTGTTACCGAGGTAACACCGGAGACGTACGATGAACGCACCGCTCGACAAACGCACCACGACGAACATGACGAGCAAGGGTCAGGTGCTGATCCCCAAGGACGTGCGCGATGCGATCGGCCTGGTGCCTGGCCGTCCCGTCGACGTCGGGGTCAACGATCGCGGCGAGGCGGTGGTCGTGCCGGGGCGTCGCTGGCCGGATGAGTCCCCTGAAGAGCGCAAGGCGCGACTCGACGGCTTCTTCGCCCGCATGAGCAAACGTCCGCATTTCACGCGGTCGGGTGCGGACATCGTGCAGGACTTGCGCGGTGACGAACCGCTGCCGTGATCTTGCTCGATACCAACATCATCGCCGACCTCTTGAGCAATTCCGGCAGCGCCGAATCCAAATGGTCGCGCCGCAGTTACGATCTAGCCGAACGCTCCGACGTGCTGGTTTGCAACCATATTGTTCTGGCGGAGGTCGCAGCCGGATCGGATCTGCCCGATGATCTCCTTGATGATCTCGACCGTCTGCACGTCGACGTGCTGCCCCTGACGGTCGAGGCCGCACTCGCCGGTGGCCGGGCGTTCGGCGATTATCGTCGACGCGGCGGCAAGCGGGAGCGCGTGCTGCCGGATTTCCTCATTGCCGGTCACGCCGAAGCGCTCGGCGCCGTGCTGATGACCCGCGATTGCCGCATGGCCCGCTATTTCCCCGACCTCACCCTAATCACGCCAGAGACTCATCCATGACCGACACCAGCTATCGCATCCAGGGCGCCACCGGCGAGTGGGAGGTCGTGATCGGGTTGGAGGTCCACGCCCAGGTCACCTCGAACGCCAAATTGTTCTCGGGCGCGGCGACCGAATTCGGCGCGGAGCCGAATACGCAGGTCAGCCTCGTCGACGCGGCCATGCCGGGCATGCTGCCGGTGCCGAACATGGAATGCATCCGTCAGGCGGTGCGTACCGGCATGGCGATCGATGCGCAGATCAACCGCTGGTCGCGTTTCGATCGCAAGAACTACTTCTACGCCGATCTGCCGCAGGGCTATCAGATCAGCCAGTTGTACCATCCGCTGGTCGGTGAGGGGACGGTCGAGATCAGCCCGGACGACAAGAACCCCGATGCGACCAAGGTGATCGGCGTCGAGCGCATCCACGTCGAACAGGACGCGGGCAAGCTGATGCACGACCAGCATCCGACTCGCTCCTACGTCGACCTCAACCGCTCGGGCGTCGCGCTGATGGAGATCGTCAGCCGGCCCGACATGCGCTCGCCCGCGGAAGCGGGGGCTTACCTGCGCAAGCTGCGCGCGATCCTGCGCTATGTCGGGTCGTGCGATGGCAACATGGAAGAGGGCTCGATGCGCGCCGACGTCAACGTCAGCGTGCGCAAGCCCGGCGACGAGCTCGGCACGCGGACCGAGACGAAGAACGTCAACTCGGTCCGCTTCGTGATGGCGGCGATCGAGTACGAGGCGAAGCGGCAGGTCGAGGTGCTGGAGGACGGCGGCCGCATCGTTCAGGAAACGCGGCTGTTCAACGTCGAGAGCGGCACGACGCGGTCGATGCGGTCGAAGGAAGATGCGCACGACTACCGCTACTTCCCCGACCCCGACCTGCTGCCGCTGGAGCTGGAGGAGGATTTCCTCGCCGATTGTCGCGCGTCGCTGCCCGAGCTGCCCGACGCCAAGCGCAAGCGGTATGAGGCGCTCGGCATCTCCGCCTATCAGGCGAACGTGCTGACCGCGGAGGTCGAGGCGGCGCGCTGGTTCGATACCCTGCTGGAGGCGGGCGCGAAGCCGGTCGCGGCGGCGAACTGGACGACGTCGGAGCTGTTCGGGGCGCTCAACCGCACCGGGCGCGATATCGCGACGTCACCGGTGTCGCCGACGCAGGCGGCTGAGTTGCTCGCGCTGGTCGCGGACGGCACACTCTCGGGCAGCCTCGCCAAGCAGGTGTTCGAGGTGATGCTGGAAACCGGCGACGCACCGGCCAAGATCGTCGAGGATCGCGGCCTGAAGCAGACCAGCGACACCGGCGTGATCGAGGCGGTGATCGCCGAGGTGATTGCGAAGAACCCCAACCAGCTCGCGCAATATCGCGGCGGCAAGGAAACGCTGTTCGGCTTCTTCGTCGGCCAGACGATGAAGGCGATGGGCGGCAAGGCCAATCCGGCAGTGGTCAACGAACTGCTGAAGAAGGCGCTCGGCTGATGCTGCGGCGGTCGGTCGTGCTGGGTCTGGCGCTGCTCGCCGGTGCCGTATCGGCGCAGCAGGCGCCGTTACCCGCGCCGCCACCTGCGCCGCTCCCGCGGGTGGCGCTGGAGACGACTGCCGGCCGCATCGTGATCGAGGCGGACACCGTGCGCGCACCGATCACCGCGGCCAATTTCCTCAAATACGTCGATCGCAAGCGGTTGGACGGCGTCGTCTTCTACCGCACCGTAAAGGTCGCCGACCGGTTCGGCTTCGTGCAGTTCGGCACCAACGGCGACCCGAAGCGGGCGCTGCCGCCGATCAAGCACGAACCGACGACGCAGACCAGGCTCCATCATACCGACGGCACGATTTCGGTGGCGCGCTTCGCGCCGGGAACGGCGACCGGGGATTTCACCATCAGCGTCGGCGACCAGAGCGCCTCGCTCGATGCCGACCCGGGCAAGCCGGGCGACAACCTGGGCTATGCCGCGTTCGGGCGGGTGGTCGAGGGAATGGACCGGATCGTAACGATCATGGACGCCCCGGTGTCGCCGACCGCAACGGTGCGCGGGTCCTTCAAGGGCGAAGTGCCGGTAACGGCAGTGAAGGTGTTATCCGCAAGGCGGATCGGGGCGTAGGTCCATCCCGGCCAATGCCGGGACAAAGGATTTCCATCGCCGGATGTGGCGGGCCGACACGACGGAAACAAAAAAAGGCGGCCCCCGCAAGGACCGCCTCTCCAATTCCGACGCCAACCTATTGCTGCGTCAGATCCTGGTTCTTCACCACGCCGCCGGTGCCGCTGTTGCCGTCGAACTCACCCGTGTCGGTAAAGCGCACCGGCTCGTCCCCGCCTTCGCCACGCGCGACCGCGTCGGATCGGGCCTCGACCGCCTGCTGGATATCCGGGCGAGGATCGTCACGCTCGCCATCGGGATTGCTGTCCGGCGCATCCTCAGGCAGCGCGTCGACGTTCGGATCGGGATCGGCCATCGTCAGATCTCCGCCGGCTGAGACGTGCCGGGATCGCCCGCAGGCATACCGGGCGAGGGGATGTCGATATCCGGGCCGGGCGTCGTCACCTCGGGCGGCGGGCCGTCGGGCTGAACCGGCTGCGGATCGGGGGCGGGCATTTCCTGCGGGGGTTGCGTGGCCATGTCGGTCTCTCCTTCAGCCACCCCAACGCTCCGAAATCGCGCAAGTTGCCTCTTCGCTTGCCCCCGGACGTCACGCTGGTATAGACGCGCGCCCAAGGGAATGCGCGACGGATGTCGGGTAATCCTACGGCAGGTCCTTCGTGCGGGCGTGGCGGAATTGGTAGACGCAGCAGGTTTAGGTCCTGCCATCGCAAGATGTGGGGGTTCGAGTCCCTTCGCCCGCACCAGTCCCGCCGCTGCTATGCGGGGCGACAGCCACAAGAATTTGTTCGAGATTTCTCAAGATTGAAGGCCGGATATGCAGACTGTCGAGACGTTGAACGAGGGCCTGAAGCGCGCCTACACGCTGACCATCACCGCCAGGGATATCGACGCCAAGGTCGATGCCGAAGTGAAGCGCGTCGCGCCGCAGGTGAAGATGCCCGGTTTCCGCCCCGGCAAGGTGCCTGCGAACCTGGTGCGCAAGATGCACGGTGAATCGCTCGCCGCCGACGCGCTCAACACCGCGATCCAGCAGGGCGTGCAGCAACTGCTCGCCGACAACGCCCTGCGTCCCGCGATGCAGCCCTCGGTCGCGCTGAACGACGATTATGCACCCGGCAAGGACGCCGAGGTCACCGTCGAGATGGAAGTGCTGCCGACCGTGCCGGCCCCCGCGATCGACGCGCTGAAGCTGGAACGTCTGACCGTGCCCGTCGCCGACGAACTGATCGACGAACAGCTCCAGAAGTTCGCCGACCAGTCGAAGAAGTGGGACGACGCGGACGACAAGGCCGCCGAGATGGGCAACCTCGTCACCGTCGATTTCGTCGGCAAGACCGCCGATGGCGTCGCATTCGAAGGCGGCACCGGCACCGACATGGGCGTCGAGCTCGGTTCGGGTCGCCTTATCCCGGGCTTCGAGGAGCAGCTCGTCGGCGTCAAGCTGGGCGAAGAGAAGACGCTCAACGTCACCTTCCCGGAGGATTACGGCGCCAAGGAACTCGCCGGCCAGCCCGCGACGTTCGACATCACCGTCAAGAAGATCCAGGTCGCCGGCGAAAGCGCGATCGACGAGGATCTGGCGAAGAACCTCGGCCTCGAAAGCCTCGAACAGCTCCGCGGCCTGATCAAGGGTCAGATCGAGCAGGAGCATAACGGCCTGACGCGCACCCATATGAAGCGCAAGCTGCTCGACCAGCTCGCCGAGGGTCACGATTTCGAAGTGCCGCCGTCGATGGTGGAAGCCGAGTTCGCGCAGATCTGGCAGCAGCTGGAGCATGAGGCGACGCACGAGGAAGACCCCGCCGCGGCCCTCGCCGAGATGGAGTCCGAGCGCGACGACTACCGCAAGATTGCCGAGCGCCGCGTGCGCCTGGGCCTGCTGCTGTCCGAGATCGGCCAGGCGAACGGCGTCGAGGTGTCCCAGCAGGAAATGAACCGCCTGATCGCGCAGGCCGCGCAGCAGTATCGCGGCGAGGACCAGCAGCGCTTCATCCAGTACGTCCAGCAGGAGCCGATGGCGGCCGCCCAGCTGCGTGCGCCGCTGTACGAGGACAAGGTCGTCGACTTCCTGTTCGAGAAGGCGGACGTGACCGATCGCGAAGCGACCCGCGAGGAGCTGGAAGCCGCGATCGAAAGCGAGGACGGTTTCGCGACCGGCACGCACAGCCACGACCACGACAACCACAAGCCGAAGGGCAAGAAGAAGGCCGACGCCGCTGAGGGCGAGGCCAAGCCGAAGAAGGCCGCAGCCAAGAAGCCGGTCGCCAAGGACGACAATGCCGGCGTCGAGGCCGAGGAAGCGCCTGCCGGCGAAGAGGCCCCCGCCAAGAAGCCGCGTGCCAAGAAGGCCGCTGCTCCGGTCGAAGCCGAGACGGCGGTAACGGAATCGTCGCCGGTCGCGGCCGAGGCAGCCGAGGGCACGGAAGCCGCCGATGCGCCCGCGAAGAAGCCACGCGCCAAGAAGGCGAAGAGCGAGGCGTAACGGCTGGGGAGGGCGCTGCTCTCCCCACGATCCTCGTCACCCCGGACTCGTTCCGGGGTACACGGTGCGGCGACCGGAATCGCTAGAGGCTCTTTGGTATCCTGCGCGGATGAGCGGACCCCGGAACAAGGGTTGATGTCGGGTATTGGGGGTAACTCCCCGATACCGTCATCCCGGCGAACGCCGGGACCCATGGCTGCCAGAACGCCGCTGTTGCGCGTCATCGTCAGCCGAGCGCCTCCATGGGTCCCGGCGTTCGCCGGGATGACGGAAGTGGTGGGCGCGCACCGCTCCACCTAGCTTCGTCATTCCCGCGCGGGCGGGAATCCATACGGGCAAGCCCCTCGATTATCCTGTAGGATACGGCCAATAAACCCCCGCCCGCGAGGGGACAACGACCACCGAGGGGCAGGGGCCTTCTCGCATCAACAGGGGGCCAGAATGACGCAGCCGACCATCGCCGTCCTGCTACCCTGCTATAACGAAGCCGCTGCGATTGCGCAGACCGTCGCGGGCTTCCGCGCCGCGCTCCCCGACGCCACGATCTACGTCTACGACAACAACTCGACCGACGACACGATCGCCGTCGCACGAGCCGCCGGCGCGATCGTGCGCACCGAGCGCATCCAGGGTAAGGGCAACGTCGTCCGCCGAATGTTCGCCGATGTCGACGCCGACGTCTATGTCATGGCCGACGGCGACGCGACCTATGACGCCGCCTCCGCCCCCGCCCTCGTCGCGCGCCTGTTGGGCGAGCAATGCGACATGATCGTCGGCAGCCGGATCAGCCAGGTGCAGGAAAGCTATCGCCGCGGCCATCGCTTCGGCAATGCGGTGCTGACCGGCATGCTCGCGCGGCTGTTCGGGCGCAGCTTCACCGACATCCTGTCGGGCTATCGCGTCTTCTCGCGCCGCTTCGTCAAGAGTTTCCCGTCGCTGTCGTCCGGATTCGAGATCGAGACCGAGATCAGCGTCCACGCGCTCGAACTGAAGATGCCGTGCGCCGAGATCGAGACGCCATATTACGCCCGCCCCGAGGGGTCGGCATCGAAGCTCAGCACCTATGGCGACGGGTTTCGCATCCTGTCGACCATCCTGACCCTCTATCGCATCGAACGGCCGCTGCTGTTCTTCGGCGCGATCGGGGCGTTGTTCGCGGCGCTGGGGGTGGTGCTCGGCGTACCGTTGGCGCTCACCTATATGCAGACGCATCTCGTGCCGCGTTTCCCGACCGCGATCCTCATCACCGGGCTGATGATCATCGCCGCCCTGTGCGTGTTCGCGGGGCTGATCCTCGACACCGTGGTGCGGGGCCGGCGCGAAGTGCGGCGGCTGGCCTATCTGGCACATCCCGCACCCTCTGCCGGGGGTTGAACTCCCCTGCCGGAGCGCCGATGTTGGCGGCTCTGAGGGCATAAGAGAGACACCCATGCACAATCCGTTCGAGACCGGCGATTTCATAAACCCGATCGCCCACGCCGGGCTCGGCCTGCAGCAGACGCAGGCAGGTCTGGTTCCGATCGTGATCGAACAGTCGAATCGCGGCGAGCGTTCCTTCGACATTTTCAGCCGCCTGCTGCGCGAGCGCATCATCTTCGTCACCGGCGGCGTCGAGGATGGCATGGCCAGCCTGATCACCGCGCAGTTGCTCTTCCTCGAGTCCGAGAACCCGAAGAAGGACATCTTCATGTACATCAACTCGCCGGGCGGTGTCGTCACGGCGGGCATGGCGATCCACGACACGATGCAATACATCCGGCCGCGCGTCGGCACGGTCTGCATCGGTCAGGCGGCATCGATGGGCAGCTTCCTGCTCGCCAGCGGTGAACCGGGCATGCGCGTCGCGCTCACCAACGCGCGGATCATGATCCACCAGCCGTCCGGCGGCGCGCAGGGCATGGCGTCCGACATCGAAATCCAGGCACGCGAAATCCTTCGTATCCGCAAGCGGATGAACGAGCTGTATTCGCAATATACCGGCCAGCCGATCGAGGAGATCGAGCGCCGGATGGACCGCGATACGTTCCTGGAAGCGAACGAAGCTAAGGACTTCGGTCTGGTCGACGAGGTGTTCGACAAGCGCCCGGCACCGACCGAGGAAGCCGCGAAGGCGGCGTAAGGGCGCGGATACGCGGCGGATCGTTCCATTAGGGACGTTTCGGCGTTGTGGTTTGCGTAACGGCCGGGCTACCATGCCCGGCCTCACCAGCGGGTCCGATCCCGCGACAAGGAAGTGTGAATGACGAAATTGAGCGGTGGCGACTCGAAGAGCACCCTCTACTGCTCGTTCTGCGGCAAGTCGCAGCACGAGGTCCGCAAGCTCATCGCGGGCCCGACCGTGTTCATCTGCGACGAGTGCGTCGAGCTGTGCAACGACATCATCCGTGAAGAGACGAAGTCGGCTCTGGTGTCGAAGAAGGACGGCGGCGTGCCCACTCCGCAGGAGATCTGCGACGTCCTCGACGATTACGTCATCGGTCAGAAGCGCGCCAAGCGGGTCCTGTCGGTTGCGGTGCACAACCATTACAAGCGGTTGAACCACGGTGCCAAGGGTGCCGACGTCGAACTGTCGAAGTCGAACATCCTGCTCGTCGGCCCGACCGGCTGCGGCAAGACGCTGCTCGCGCAGACGCTGGCCCGCATCCTCGACGTGCCGTTCACGATGGCCGACGCGACGACGCTGACTGAAGCCGGTTACGTCGGCGAGGATGTCGAGAACATCATCCTCAAGCTGCTCCAGGCGTCGGACTATAACGTCGAGCGGGCGCAGCGCGGCATCGTCTACATCGACGAGATCGATAAGATCAGCCGCAAGGCGGAAAACCCGTCGATCACGCGCGACGTGTCGGGCGAAGGCGTCCAGCAGGCGCTGCTCAAGCTGATGGAGGGCACCACCGCGAGCGTCCCGCCGCAGGGTGGCCGCAAGCATCCGCAGCAGGAATTCCTGCAGGTGGACACGACGAACATCCTGTTCATCTGCGGCGGTGCCTTCTCGGGTCTCGAAAAGATCATCGGCGACCGTTTGCAGGGCAAGTCGATCGGCTTCGGTGCCTATGTCGCCGCTCCCGAAGAGCGTCGCACGGGCGAGATGCTGCGCCAGACCGAGCCGGAGGATCTGCTGAAGTTCGGCCTGATCCCCGAATTCGTCGGCCGTCTGCCGGTGATCGCGACGCTGGAAGACCTCGACATCGACGCGCTCGTCAAGATCCTCAAGGAGCCGAAGAACGCGCTGGTGAAGCAGTACCAGAAGCTGTTCGAGATGGAGTCGGTCGACCTGGGCTTCACCGACGAGGCGCTGGTCGCGGTCGCCAAGAAGGGCATCGAGCGCAAGACGGGCGCGCGCGGCCTGCGGTCGATCCTCGAGGCGATCCTGCTCGACACGATGTTCGACCTGCCCGGCATGGACGGCGTCGACGAGGTCATGATCGACAAGGACGTGATCGAGGGCCGCAAGGAACCGATCCGCGTCTATGCCGAAAAGAAGAAGGACGGGGCCGGCGCTGCCGCCTGATCCTGCCGCTTCGGAACGAGGAAAGGGCGTCGCGCAAGCGGCGCCCTTTCTGTTTTCGGACATCGCCTGAACCTGACCGCTTCACTCTTCGTACGTCATCCCGGCGTTCGCCGGGATGACGGAAGGGAGGGGTGCCAGCACCGCAAGTACCGGCATCCCGCTCGTCATCTCCCCTCCTCATCCGGCGTTAACGCGGCATCGTTCATGACGGCGCACCAATCGACAGGACAACGATGGCAGCGACACGGATCGAATCCGCACCGACATTCAGTTCAGGCTGGCGCAGGGGCAGGGGGCCGCTGGCGGTACTGCCGCCGTTGCTGTTCCACGATCGACGGCCGTGGCTGGCGATCCTGATCGGATGGGTGCTGACGATCGTCGGCAGCATGCTGATCAGCTACGTGGTCGCCTATCTCGTGCCGAACAATCCCGGGCCCGATCTCGGCGATGCGTCCGCCCCGGTGAAGCTGTTCCTCATCGCCGGATTCAGCCCGGTGGTCGAAACGCTGATCATGGCCGGCATCCTCGCCGTGCTGTTGCGGTTCCTTGCGGGATGGCAGGCGGTGATCGCCAGTGCCGCGATCTGGGGCGTATTGCACAGCCTCGCCTCGCCATTGTGGGGCGCCGTGATCTGGTGGCCGTTCCTGATCTTCTCGACGTTGTACGTGACGTGGCGACCGCACGGATTCTGGAAGGCGGTCGGGATCGTCGCCGCGGTGCACGTTCTTCAGAACCTGTTCCCGGCGATCCTGATCGTCATGGGGCATTGAGCAAGGACGAACCGGCGACGCGGGCGCCGCCGGTTCGTCGCTGCATCAGGGCTTGCCGATCTGGTCGGCCTGCGCGCCGCTGTCGGGCCGGGCGGGGCCGAGGATGGGTTCCTCGCCCAGCGGTTCGTTGCGGAAGGTCGTGAATTCGCCCTTGCCGTCGATGGACGGGCCGCTGGTCCACCGGCCTTCGGGCGCGGTGCCGTCGATCGAGGTGACGTAGAAGTTGTAGTTGTTCTGCTGGTCCTCCTCGCTCTGCGGGAAGCTGTTGGGGATCGGCACCTGCGCCGCCGCACCGCCCAGCTCCTCCACCACGGCCAGCCACTGGTTCTGGTGCATCGTGTCGCGCGCGATCATATAATGCAGCATCTTCTTCATGCCGTCGTCGTGCGCGGCGTTGAACAACCGTACGGCCAGCACGCGGCCGGTGCTTTCGGCGGCGACGTTGGCATACATGTCGGCTGCGATGTTACCGCTGGCGTAGATGTGGCTCATGTCGAAGGGTACGCCGTCGGAATCGACCGGCATCGCGGACAGGCCGGACGACAGCAGGTTCTTGTGGATGATCCCCTCGATCGCGTGGCGGGGACGTTCGCCGCCCATCACCGCGCCGACGATGCCGTCCGCCGCACCCTGTTCCTGAAGCGAGGCGGGGGCCTTGTCGAGGTTGAGCGCCACCGCGGTCGCCAGCATCTCGATGTGGCCGATCTCTTCGGTGGCGGTATTGAGCAGCATGTCGCGATATTTCGTCGTCGGCGCGCGATTCCCCCACGCCTGGAAAAAATACTGCATACAAACCCGTATCTCCCCCTCCACACCGCCGATCGCCTGTTGCAGCATGCGCGCGAATTGCGGATCCGGCTTTTCGATGGTGACGGGGTACTGCAGTCGCTTGTCGTGATAATACATGACGGGCGTCTCCTGTATGATCGTGAGGATCGACACCGGCAGTGTGCCGACCCATGCTAACTGTTCAGGCGACAAAGGGTTTGTTGCGAATGGATAACAAATGCGAGTAATCGTAATAACTTACATCACGAACCTGCCGCAGGATCGGTGACGTGACCATTTCGAAAGGTAAATCGCACCCATCAACGTCCGGCGGTTACGGAGCTTTCATTCACGCAAAGCATTAGCCTTGCGTAACGATGGGAAGACCTTTGCGTGGCGGCTGCGACGAACGATGCGAACCCGACAGGCTGGATGGGGCTTCCGCCTTGGGCGATCCTGTTTCCCGCGGTAGGCATTCCGGCGGTGCTGCTATCGATTTACGGCATGGGGACCGCCGGCACAGGTGTCGCGGCGATCATCCTGATCGGTTCGGTCGTCGCCGCGGTCCATCATGCTGAGGTCGTCGCCCACCGCGTCGGTGAACCGTTCGGTACGCTGGTGCTGGCGGTCGCTGTGACGGTGATCGAGGTGTCGCTGATTGTGTCTTTGATGCTGTCGGGGTCGGGTGATGTCGCCGCGCTGGCCCGTGATACGGTATTCGCCGCAATAATGATCATCCTCAACTTCATCATCGGCATCTGCCTGCTGACCGGCGGGCTGAAGCATGGCGAGCAACGTTTCACGTTGCGCGGGATCAGCGCCGCGCTGGCGACGCTTGCGGCGCTGGTGGTGTTGTCACTGATCCTGCCGAACTACACGACCAGCGCCGCGGGGCCGACCTACGCGCCATCGCAGCTGATCTTCGTCGCGATCGTCAGCCTGGTCCTATATGGCACATTCGTGTTGGTGCAGACGGTACGCCACCGCGATTACTTCCTGCCGGCCGGCGATATCGAGCCAGAGGCGCATGCGCCGCCGCCGACCGACCGGACGGCATGGGTCGCGTTCGGCATTCTGTTGGTCGCGCTGGTCGTCGTTGTGATGCTGGCCAAGGGGCTGTCGTCGCAGGTCGAGG
Source organism: Sphingomonadaceae bacterium OTU29LAMAA1 (assembly GCA_024072375.1). Lineage (NCBI taxonomy): Bacteria > Pseudomonadati > Pseudomonadota > Alphaproteobacteria > Sphingomonadales > Sphingomonadaceae > Sphingomonadaceae bacterium OTU29LAMAA1. The sequence continues at coordinate 1,096,180 of CP099617.1, read as the reverse complement.
ATGCGATCTACGCCGCGGGACTACCGCACGCGATCGTCGGCGTCGTCATTGCCGCGCTGGTACTTGCGCCGGAAAGCCTCGCCGCGGTCAATGCGGCGCGGCGCGACCGGTTGCAAACGAGCCTCAATCTAGCGCTGGGATCTGCGCTGGCGACGATCGGCCTGACGATTCCTGCGGTCGCGATTGTCAGCCTGATGCTCGGCTTGCCACTGGCCCTTGGCATCGGGGCGAAGGGGATGACGTTGCTGGCGCTGTCGTTGTTCGTGACGACCATTTCGCTCGGTACCGGGCGAACGACGGTATTGCAGGGCGTCGTTCACCTCGTGATCTTCGCTGCCTATCTATTCACGACAGTGATTCCCTGAGCGTTCGGCCGGCGCGGGCTTTCCCGGCCGATCCGGCGTTCGGCTGCGCCTGACCCAAACGCGTGGTGCGGGCGGGAACACTGCGGCCGCCCGCGCTTCTCTTCGATGCTGCGGCCGCCGGACTGCATGCGTCACAAAAAGCCGGGGATGAACCGCTTCACCCGCGTAGCATAGGCGACATAGTGGGCGCCAAACGTTGTGTGGAGCAGCCGTTCCTCGCTGCGGATCCGTAGCCACGTTCCCAGAGCGTAGACGGGCAGCACTATCCCCAGCCGCGCCGGATGCCCCAGCGCCACCGCAATCGCGATCACCACCATGCCGAGCGCGGTGTAAATCGGATGACGGACCCATGCGAACGGCCCGTGTGTAACCAGTCGATGATCCTGCCGCATCCGGGCAATCAGGCTCCAGTCGTCGCCCAATGCCACTGTCGACCAGACGAATAGGGCAAGCGCGCCGCCTGTCAGTATCGCGGTGACCGCGGCGGCAATTAGCGCGGGTGCTCCCAGCGGATCGAGCTTAACGCTGGCACCGCTGCCGGTGACGGCGACGAACGCGAGCGCCTGCACCGCAATGCCGATCATCGATGGCAGGTCGCGCCCGGCGTCGCGCCTCGGGTCGCGATCGGAACGTCGTTGCCAGCGCACCGCGACCAGCGCGACCGCGAACAGGAGCAACCCGGTCGCGAGCACGGCCAGACCCGGCAGGCCCGCCGCGCAAGTCATCGTGGACGCTGCATGCCGGCGAGCCACAGTCCGGCGGTGATCTGTGCCACTGCGTAGAGCCTGCGCCGGCCCGGCCGATCAACGAACGGCACGACCGCCTTCTCCGCACCCAGCGCGTCGTCTTTCCACAGGTCGACATGCCGCCGTGGCTGAATAAGCCCGACCAGACCGTCGCCGACCATGAAGATTGCCGCCATCTCGGCGATCCGTCCGGTCCAATCGGTGCCCGACGCGCTCATTGTGCGCTGGCTCGTCTGGCGGCCTGTGCGGCCCGCCATGCCTGCGTTTCCTCGACCGCGACGTTGCGACGCAGAATCTTGGCATCCGGATCGACGATGAAATGGGTGCCCGTCGGGACCGTTAGCGTGCCGTGGCCCTTGATCATCGGCAATAGCTGCGTCCGGCCTGCGACCTGCACCTCCACCGGCATGGGGAAGGCACCGCCGCCGGGCACATTCCACGCGAGGGTCACCGTGTTGCCTATGCGGCTCGCAAGCAGTTCGGGCAGCGCCGCCTGCCGCAGATATACGTCGAAGAACCACCCATAATCCTTGCCGGTTACCTGCCGCACGAAGGCTTCGTATTCGGCACTCGAACCGAACCGCGGAACGAAATTGCCTGGACGCGGATCGGCTCGGCCGTAGACCGCGAGCGTCGTCACCTTCCAGAAGGCGTCGTCGCCGATCAGGTTGCGCAGGGTGTGCAGCATCCACGATCCCTTGACGTAGATGTCTTGCCCGGCGCCGCCCTTCTCCGCTTCATAGACCTCTTCCTCGGTGATGACGCGGCCCTGCACGATTGGTTTAAGGTTCATGATCGTGGCGCGCTGGCTCTGCATCATCGTTGCATAGCGGGCGCGGCCCTCGCGCCATTCGCCATAAGCGGGCTGCATGTAGCTGCCATAGCCCTCGTGCAGCCAGTAATCGTCCCAGTTCGCTGCGGTCAGCTGGTTAGCGAACCATTCGTGGGTGAATTCGTGCTGGAACAGCCAGTCGAACCCCTCGACCGCCTTGGCATATTCGTTACCGTAGGCGTTGATCGTCTGGTGTTCCATGCCCTTGTGCGGCGTTTCCACCACACCAACCTTCTCGTCGCCGAAGGGATAGGGGCCGACCTTCGCCTCGAAGAAGTCGAGTGTGGGCGCGAATTCGGCGAACAGCTTCTCCGCTTGCTCCCGTTCGCCAGGTAAATACCAGTAATACATTGGAATGCTGTTGCCGAAGCGACTTTTGTAGATACCGCTGATCTCTTCATACGGGCCTACGTTGAGTGCGATGGCATATGTGTTGGGATTGCGCGTGCGCCAGTTCCAGCGCGTGCGACCGTCCGGCAACGTGTCGATGCCTACCAGCTTGCCGTTCGAGGGAGCCTTCAACCCTTTGGGCACGGTGATGTGCAGGTCCACAACGCCGGGCTCGCCGGTCGGGAAGTCGAGGCACGGCCAGAACAGGTCGCAGCCATAGCCCTCTGCAGTGGTGGCGAACCATGTCTTGCCATCGGGCGTCTTCGACCAGACCATGCCGTCGTCCCACGGTGCGCGGACCGCGACGTGCGGAGTGCCGCCATAGGTGATGCGTGCGGTGACCTTACCGCCGGTGGCTATGGTGCGGGGCAGCCGGATGGTGAGTCGCCCTTCGGGATTGGACCAAGCCGCCGGTTTTAGCGCGACGCCATCGATCGCGATGGCGGCGACGGGTAGGTTTTTGTCAATATCTATCAGCAGGCGGTCGACCGCGCTTTTCGCAGTGAAGCTGAGGGTGGCGACGCCGTTGAGCGTCTCGGTGTCCGGCAGCACCTCGAAGCTGAGATCGGCGCTGTCGAAGCGGAGCGCGAGCTGTTCTGCCGGGCGGATACCACCCGACGTCTTGGTTAGTTCAGTGATCGCGGGTTCGCCCTTCTTTGGAAGGGGCGTCGCGGCGAGTAGGGCGAGGGCCGGTAAAGTCAGGAATAATCGCATAGTCTTCTTCCTAGGTCCCCGTTGCTTTAGCGGGGGAGGGAGGGAGACCACCACGGAGCGGCGGTGGAGGGGACTTTCTTGCAAGCCACGCCATTCGCGGCTTACCTCGCTCGTCACGGCTTTGCCGTGCCACTTCCCCCTTGCAGAGGAGGATTTGGCCTCTTCTCTTTCCCTTGGGCTGTTTTCCACGCCTGGAACGCATCCACTGCGTCATCCTGTTTCAGGATACGCGACATGGGATCGACGACGACATGTGCCCCTTCGGCAACGGTAATCGTCGCCAACCCACTCGTCATCGGCACCTTCTGAACCACGTCGTTGATCGCGACTTCGACTGGCAGCGGGAAGGGCTTGCCGTTGGGGGCGGTCCATTTGAGCGTCAGTTGCGTCGCGTTGCGGTTGACCGTCAGCTTGGGCAGCGCCGTCTGATACAGGTAGACGTCGAAGAACCACTGCCAGTCCTGCCCCGTCACCTGATTGACTATGGCGATGAACTCCGGCGTTGTGCGGAATTGCGGCATGAAATTGCCCGGCGCTGGATCGGGGCGGCCATAGACTTCGCGGCGCAGAATTTCGGCGAACGCCTTGTCGCCCAATGCATTGCGTAGCGTGTGCAACGTCCACGATCCCTTGGTGTAAATATCGCCGCCGCGCCCGGGGGAGCGTTCGTAAACGTCCTCGGCGCTCTGCGGCTTGCCGGTGACCAGGGGCGACTGGTTCTGGATGCCCGTCCGGCTCGCCAGCATCATCGCGGTGTAGCGGCCGTCGCCCTCGCGCCAGCGGCCATACAGCGGCTGCATATAAGCGGTGAAGCCTTCGTGCAGCCAGAAATCGTCCCAGTTGCTGGCCGTGAGCTGGTTGGCGAACCATTCATGGCCGAATTCGTGCTGGAACAGCCAGTCGAAGCCTTCCGGCGCCTTGGCATATTCGTTGCCATAGGCGTTGATCGTCTGGTGCTCCATGCCCTTGTGCGGGGTTTCGACCACGCCGACCTTCTCGTCCGCCCACGGATAGGGGCCGACGACGCTTTCGTAGAAATCGAGCGTCGGCGCGAATTCGGCGAACAGCTTTTCCGCCTTCTCCTTCTCGCCGGGCAGATACCAGTAGAACATCGGAATTTCGTTGCCGAACCTGCTCTTGTAGGTGCCGCTGATCTCCTCGTACGGGCCGACGTTAAGCGCAATGCCATACAAGTTGGGGCGCTTGACCTCCCAATTCCACGTGCTGCGTCCGTCGTCGAAGCGGTCCACCCCAAGCAATTTGCCGTTCGACGGCGCCTTAAGCCCCGCGGGAACGGTGATGTGCAGCGTGATCTTCTCGGGCTCGTAAGTCGGATAGTCGATGCACGGCCAGATCAGGTCGCATCCCTCCATCTGTACCGCCGTCGCGACCCAGGGCTGGCCATCGGGTGTCTTCGACCAGACGAAGCCGCCGTCCCATGGCGCGCGTGGGGCGGTGTGTGGGCGGCCGCCGTAAACTATTTTTACCGAGAGCTTGCTGTCCTTCGCCACCTTCTTCGCCAGCGTGATCGTCATCCGGCCTTCGGGATTGGCGAAGCCCACGTCGACGCCGTCGACCTGCACCGAGGTCACGGTGTAGTTCCTGTCGAGATCGACGACGATCTTGTTGGTCTTTTCGAGCGCGGTGAAGGCCAGCGTCGCGGTGCCGTTGATCACCTCGCGCACCGGATCGACCTCGATCTGCAGATCCGCGGTGTCGAGCGTCAGCTTCTTTTGCAGCGGGTCGAGCGGCCCGCCGGACAGCGACGTCTGCGGGGTGATCGGCGGCTGGCCCTTCTCCGCGGCGATCCCCGCCGTCGATAGCAGCAGCAAGGCAGCGAAGGGCAGGCGAAGCGACATCGTATACTCCCGGTTGGACGTTAACGGTTTCGACTCTCTCATCCCCGATGACAAGTCCTGCCGCGCCTGCCTCGCGACGATTGATGGATGCGGACCGATCCCCATATAGTGCATCAAAGCCGCCCCGTTCGAAGCGGCACCGGAGTATCCATGACCACATTCCCCGTTCTGCCGTTGCGCGATATCGTCGTCTTCCCGCACATGATCGTGCCGTTGTTCGTCGGACGCGACAAATCGGTCGCCGCGCTGGAAGCGGCGATGGGCGCCGACAAGGAGATATTCCTCGTCGCGCAGCTCGACCCGGCCGAGGACGATCCCGGCCGCGAGGATTTGTACGAGGTCGGCGTCACCGCCACCGTGCTGCAATTGCTGAAGCTGCCCGACGGCACGGTCCGCGTGCTGGTCGAGGGCAAGGCGCGCGGCCGGCTGGGCGAGCTGTCGGAGGCCGACAATTACCTGCAATCCACCGTCGATATGTTCGAGGAGCAGGAGGCCGAGGGTATCGAGGTCGAGGCGCTGATGCGTTCGGCGGTCGAGCAGTTCGAAACCTATGCCAAGCTGAACAAGAAGCTGCCGTCGGAGACGGCGCAGCAACTTGCCGAGATCGAGAAGGCCTCGAAGCTCGCCGATGCGATCATGGCGAACGTACAGGTCAAGGTCGCCGACAAGCAGGCGCTGCTGGTCGAGCCCGATCCGGTCAAGCGGCTGGAAATGGCGTATGCGCTGATGGAAGGCGAACTCGGTGTCCTGCACGTCGAGAAGAAGATCAAGAGCCGCGTCAAACGCCAGATGGAGAAGACGCAGCGCGAATATTACCTCAACGAACAGCTGAAGGCGATCCAGCGCGAACTCGGCAACAGCGACGACGAGAGCGACGGCGACGAGATCGCCGAGCTGACGCAGAAGATCGCGACGCTAAAGCTGTCGAAGGAGGCGCGCACCAAGGCGACGTCGGAGCTGAAGAAGCTGAAGACGATGGCGCCGATGAGCGCCGAGGCGACGGTGGTGCGCAACTACCTCGACGTGCTGCTCGGCCTGCCATGGGGCAAGAAGTCCAAGATCAAGAAGGACATCGCCGCCGCACAGGCGGTGCTGGACGAGGATCATTACGCGCTTGAGAAGGTGAAGGACCGGATCGTCGAATATCTCGGCGTGCAGGCGCGCACCAACAAGCTGAAGGGTCCGATCCTGTGCCTCGTCGGCCCTCCCGGCGTCGGCAAGACCTCGCTCGGCAAGTCGATCGCCAAGGCGACGGGGCGCGAGTTCATCCGCCAGTCGCTGGGCGGCGTGCGGGACGAAGCCGAGATTCGCGGCCATCGCCGCACGTATATCGGCTCGCTGCCGGGCAAGATCGTGACCAACCTGAAGAAGGCCGGCACGTCCAACCCGCTGTTCCTGCTCGACGAGATCGACAAGCTGGGCCAGGATTTCCGCGGCGATCCGGCATCGGCGCTGCTCGAAGTGCTCGACCCGGAACAGAACGGCAAGTTCAACGATCATTACCTCGAGATCGACATCGACCTCAGCGACGTGATGTTCGTCTGCACCGCGAACACGCTCAACCTGCCGCAGCCGCTGCTCGACCGGATGGAGATCATCCGGCTGGAGGGCTATACCGAGGACGAGAAGGTCGAGATCGCCAAGGGCCATCTGATCGAGAAGCAGATCGAGGCGCACGGGCTGAAGGCGGGCGAGTTCACGCTCACCGACGAGGGCCTGCGTGCGCTGATCCAGATGTATACGCGCGAGGCCGGCGTGCGTACGCTGGAGCGCGAGATCGCGCGGCTGGCGCGCAAGGCATTGCGCCAGATCCTCGAAGGCAAGACGACCAGCGTCACGATCACGCCCGAAAACCTGCATGAATTCGCCGGCGTGCAGAAGTACCGCCACGGTCTGGGCGAGACCGAGCATCAGATCGGCGCGGTCACCGGCCTCGCCTGGACCGAGGTCGGCGGCGAATTGCTGACGATCGAGAGTGTGACCGTGCCGGGCAAGGGCGGGATCAAGACCACCGGCAAGCTCGGCGACGTGATGAAGGAATCGGTGCAGGCCGCCTTCAGCTTCGTGCAGGCGCGCAGCCCCAGTTATGGCATCAAGCCGTCGCTGTTCCACCGTAAGGACATACACATCCATCTGCCCGAGGGTGCGGTGCCCAAGGATGGTCCGTCGGCCGGCATCGGCCTGGTCGTGTCTATCGTCTCGACGCTGACCGGCGTGTCGGTGAAGAAGGACGTGGCGATGACCGGCGAGGTGACGCTGCGTGGCCGCGTGCTGCCGATCGGCGGACTCAAGGAAAAGCTGCTGGCGGCGTTGCGCGGCGGCATCACCACGGTGCTGATCCCGCAGGAGAACGAGAAGGACCTCGCCGACATCCCGCAGAACATCAAGGACGGGCTGACCATCGTACCGGTGAGCCATGTCGACGAGGTGCTGAAGCTCGCGCTGACCGAGCCGCTGGAGGCGATCGACTGGACCGATGCCGACGAACTCGCGGCGCTGCCGCCATCGGGGGTTGCGCCTGTGGGCGGCGAACTGCATCACTGAGGAAGGCCGTTTGGGGCCGCGTGTTAACGATTTGGAACCGCCGTGCCTGCGATGGCGCGGCGGTTGCCATTGACTCCGCCGGTCAGGACAGCCTTACTCGCTGTTATGGCTTGGTAACGATTCTTCCGAAGTATACGAAGGGGGCAGTATTTCCATGAACAAGCAAGAGCTGATCGCGACGGTCGCGGACACCTCGGGTCTCGCCAAGGGCGATGCCATCAAGGCGGTAGAGGCGGTGTTCGACGCTATCTCGGCCAGCCTGAAGAAGGGTGACGAAGTCCGGCTGGTCGGGTTCGGCACCTTTTCGGTGTCCAAGCGCAAGGCATCCACCGGCCGCAACCCGCGCACGGGCGAACCGATGACGATCAAGGCATCGTCGCAGCCGAAGTTCAAGGCCGGCAAGGGCCTGAAGGATTCGGTCAACTAAACCCGACAATCCGGGCTGGACAGGCGAAGCGGTGCCCCGTAAAGGCCCGCTTCCCGACGGCATCTCCAGCAATGGAGCCGAGGATCGGGGGCGCGTAGCTCAGCGGTAGAGCACACCCTTCACACGGGTGGGGTCACAGGTTCAATCCCTGTCGCGCCCACCATGACAGCCCGCCAGGTCGCATGACCGGCGGGCTTTCTGGTTTCCGGAGCGAATGTGCCTTGTTCGTGCCCGGGGAAGGCGGCGGCCCGGTTCCACCGACGATGAATCCGCGGCGCGTCACCGATCGCATTCCCGTGCGTAAACGGTCATTGCCCGTTCATGTCCGCTTTCGTCGTTTCGCAGCGGGAACAATCCGTGTTGACCGGGATTAAGCCTTTCACATGCAGTGAAAAGGGAGAGTGACCATGGTGGAATATACGACCGATAGCGCCGGCAACCGCGTCGTCGTCGAGCGTCGCGGCGGCGCGGGCCGTGTGATCGGCATCGTCGCGCTGGTAGCCGCGGTGATCGTGGCACTGTTGTTCTTCACCGGTTTCTGGAGCGCGGACGTCAAGAAGGGCGCATTGCCCGACGTCGACATCAGCGCGAAGGGCGGCGCCCTGCCGGATGTCGACCTCGATTCGAAGAAGGTCGTCGTCGGCACCAAGGAAACCACCGTCGAGGTGCCCAAGGTGAAGACGGAGAAGGAGACCGTATCGGTCCCCGTCGTCGGCGTGGCGGACAACGGCGAGAAGTAATCCCCGGATTTCGGGTCGATGGGATAGGGGCGTCCTTCGCGAGAAGGGCGCCCCTTTCTTTATGCCTTGCTCGTTCGGCGCACGCAGACGGCCGGGGCAGCCGGGATTGGCGGCGTGTTTCCGCGAGCCTCCCGGTTCGACGCTTGCCTCCCCCTCCGTCACGGCTTCGCCGCGCCACCTCCCCCTTGCGGGGGAGGAATGGGATGGCGCTCGTCTTGTGACGTTTCTTGTTGGTCCCCCGTCGCTTTAGCGGGGAGGGCGCGCGCCGCGGCCGTCGGGGCGGGGGCGTCGGGGCGGGGGCGTCGGGGCAGGTCGTTTGGTTCGACGCTTGCCTCCCCCTCCGTCACGGCGTCGCCGCGCCGCCTACCCCTTGCGGGGGAGGAATGGGCTGGCGTTCGTCCTTGTGACGTTTCTTGTTGGTCCTCTGTCGCTTTAGCGGGGAGGGGGCGCGCCGCCGCCGTCGGGGTGGGGCGTCGGGGCAGGTTATTTGGTTCGACGCTTGCCTCCCCCTCCGTCACGGCTTCGCCGCGCCACCTCCCCCTTACGGGGGAGGAATGGGATGCGTGACCTTCCCTTATGTTCGTCCCTCGCTTTGGTGGGGGAAGGGGGGGACCGCCGGCGTCGGTGGTGGTGGAGGGGGCGTTTTCGTACGCTGTCCGGTCGATGATTGCTCCCGGTCACGGCGCGGGTCCGTAGGCTGTCACAAAACCGTCCCACCTCCGTAACGATACCGTCTCCAAAACCTCACGCAGGAGTCACGGTACGCTCCTAACCGCCGCTGCAGGGATCGGCAGAGGGGGAGCCTTGGCCGGTCGCGGGCAGCGATGCCTGAATGGCGACAACGAATTACGACCGGGAGCTTTCGATCATGGTGAGCAACACGCGCATCGGCCAATTCCTCATGGCCTCCACGGCCTGCCTCGCGCTGGCCGGTTGCGGCGGCGCAGACAGTGTCGCATCGCCGGGCGCAGGCAGCGTTACGATCGTACAGCCGATCGTAACGCCGACGCCGACCGCACCGACACCGACCCCCAGCGCGATCACTGCGGCGCAGTTCGCCGCCGCGACGACGGTCAATTCGATCACGATCACACCCGACGAACAGCTCGCGATCGTCAATGCCGGCACCAACAACAATGTCAGCGGCATCGGTTCGACGATCAACGGCGTCTATCCGGTCGCGGCCGCATCGCTGACGACGGCGACCGATCCGTCGTCGATCAACAGCTTCTTCACGAGCACCAACTTCGTCGGCGCGCTGAACGGTCCGAGCGACACCAGCTTCCAGGGCTGGACCTGCAATTCGACCTCGGCCGAATTCGGCGGTTCGGGCGCGCGCTGCACCGCGGTGCCGAACGTCGGCGCGCGTGTCGCCGCGTCGGTCTGCCCGACCGGCACGACCGCCAGCGATGTCGTCGGCGGCTTCCAGGGCTGCCTGATCCCGCAGAACATCACCACCAACCTGACGCTGCCGAAGATCGCCGGCGTCTATTATCGCCTGCGCGGCCAGACCGAAGTCGGCACCGACCTCGGCACCACCGGCGCGGCCGGCGTGACGCTGACGATCGAGCCGGGCGTCGTTGTCGCCGCCGATTCGTCGGAGCCGACCAACGACCTGCTGCTGGTCAACCGCGGGTCGAAGATCAACGCGGTGGGCAATCGCGACAACCCGATCGTCTTCACCTCGCAGCAGAACCTCGCCAGCAACGGCGTGTCGGACGCGACGCAGGGCCAGTGGGGCGGGATCATCCTGCTCGGCCGTGCACCGGTCGGCGTCTGCGCCGCGGGCACCGGCCCGAACAACGCAGCGGGCAGCTCGACCACCTGCCAGCAGGCCATCGAGGGCGTCACCGGCCGCTTCTACGGCGGGCCGACGGCGGCGGATTCGAGCGGGCAGATGTCCTACGTCCAGATCCGCTATTCGGGCATCGCGATCAGCGATGGCAACGAATTGCAGGGCCTGACGCTGGGCGGCACCGGTTCGGGCACCGTGCTGGATCACATCCAGAGCCACAATTCGGCGGATGACGGCATCGAGATCTTCGGCGGCAACACCAACATCAAGTATATCGCCGTCACCGGCGCCGACGACGACGGGTTCGACATCGACAACGGCTATCGCGGCTTCATGCAGTTCATGATCGCGGCGCAGCGGACGCTGGGCGCGACGCCGGACAGCTTCTCGACCGAAATCGACTCGAACAATGCCGAGGATCTGCTGCCGCGCACGTTCTCGACCTACGCCAACTTCACCTTCATCCAGACGGCGCTGGCGCCCGCCGCGATCCGCCAGCGTGGCGGTTCGGACATGCGCTTCGTCAACGGCGTGGTGAAGTCGGTGAACACCGTCGCCTGCGTCAACCTGATCGCCGGCGAACAGACCAGCGGCGGCCGCTCGACCGTCCGCCCGGCGGACTCCGCGCTGCAGGACTTCGGCCCGCCGTCGTTCAACTCGGTCTACTTCGCCTGCCAGGGCCGCTGATGACGGGGGGCGACCTGCCCCCTCTCACGGCATCGGGTCCGGGGTGGCGGCGACGCCGCCCCGGATACCTTTATAATAGCTTCTTGATCCGGGATTGACGGTCATGCCGCAGCGGCTCGCTTTCGCCACCCTTCTTCTGATGTCCTCCACCCTCGTGGCGCCAGCCGTCCTTGCGCAGGCCGGTGGCACCGCCGCGCCGGCACCGGCCAGCCCGCCGCCCGCGCAGACCTCGACACCCGCGACGTCCAGCCCCGGCGGTGCGACCGATCCGCAAGCGGCGGCCCCGACCTCGACCGATCAGCAGGCCGAGGCGCCGGTGGAAGTCTCGGCTCCCGGCGCGGAGGGTCTCGAGGACATCGTCGTCGTCGGGCGCAACATTCCCAACGCGGTGCGCTCCACGGCGCAGATCGTCTCCGTCCTGTCGACCGCCGACATCGCGCGCACGGGCGAAGGCGACATCGCCGGCGCACTGACCCGCGTCACCGGCCTGTCGGTGGTCGGCGGCGGCTTCGTCTACGTCCGCGGCCTCGGCGATCGCTATTCGTCGTCGCTGCTCAACGGATCGCCCCTGCCAAGTCCGGAGCCGCTGCGCCGGTCGGTGCCGCTCGACATCTTCCCGACCACGATCGTCGGGTCGGCGCTGGTGCAGAAGACGTATTCGGTGAACTACCCCGGCGAATTCGGCGGCGGCGTCATCAACCTGACGACCAAGGCGATCCCGGACAAGAACTTCGTGTCGATCGGCGGCACGATCTCGGCGGATGACGCGACGACCAGCGAGCTGGGCTACACCTATGCCGGCGGCGATGCTGACTGGATCGGCTTCGACGACGGCACGCGCAAGGTGCCGTCGTTCATCAGGAACGCACCGACCGGCACCGGCATCATCCCCGCCGCGCAGGTCGCGCAGCTGTCCAACGCCTCGACGACGTTGCTCCAGCGCAACAACCAGCTGCCGGCGAACTGGTCGGGCGAGATCAGCGGCGGTTCGGTTTACGATCTCGGTTCGTCGCGGCTGGGGGTGATCGCCTCGGTCAGCGCCAGCAACACCTTCCGCACCCGCTCGGCAATCCAGCAGGACACGGTGTCGGCGGACGGCACGCTGCGCAACGATTACCGGACGCTGCTGACCGACAACCGTATCGTCGCGAACGCGCTGATCGGCGTCGGGCTGGAGTTCGGCGAGAACACGCTGCGCTGGACCAACGTCTATATCCACGACACGCTGAAGCAGGGGCGCGGTTCGGCGGCGACGCTGTACAACAACGCCAGCGGCCTGCGTTTCCAGCAGAACACCAACTGGTTCGAACGCCAGCTGATCGAAAGCCAGCTGGTCGGCGAATTCAAGCTGACCGACGCGCTGAAGCTCGACGTCCGCGGCGCCTACGCCAATTCGAAGCGCAACGCGCCGTACGAGCGGCAGTTCGATTATCTCTGCTCGGCCACGACGTCGAACGGTCTGCCGATTACCAGTGACGGCGGACAGCAGGCGGACGGCTTCCAGTGTAACGGCGCCTATCAGGTGTCGCAGCGTTTCACGCCCTTCGCCTCGATCGTGTTCAGCGAGTTGAACGAAGACCTGTTCACCGGTCAGGCGGACGCATCGTACAAGATCGACGGCGACCGCCCGATCACATTGTCCGCCGGTTATTTCTATCAGGGGACCGACCGTTCGTCCTCGCGCCTCCAGTTCAATTACCAGACGTCTGCGGGCGGCGGCACCGCGCCGGGCTATCCGTACAATCTGCTGCGCCCCGATTACCTGCTCAGCCCGGACGTGCTCAACAACGCCTGCCCGTTGCAGGGGACCGGCGCGTGCACGATCCAGTTGCAGTTCAACACGCCGCTCGGCGCCTATGCCTATGACGCGTCGCTCGACGTCCATGCCGGTTACGCGCAGGCGGAAGCGGAGGCGTTCGATGGCCTGCGCGCGGTGATCGGCCTGCGCTACGAGACCGGCACCGAAAAGGTGACGCCGGTGCAGACCGCGACAACGCGCCTGAAGAACGATTATTGGCTGCCTGCCGCGACGCTGACCTGGAACTTCGCGGCGGACATGCAGCTGCGCGCGAGCGCGGCCAAGACGATTTCGCGCCCGCAGTTCCGTGAGCTGGCGCCGCAGCAGTTCCGCGATCCGGATTCGGATCGTCTGTTCTTCGGCAACCCGCTGTTGCAGGACAGCGAGCTGTATAATCTCGAAGCGCGCTACGAATGGTTCTTCAAGCGCGACCAGCGCTTTACGCTTGCCGGCTTCTACAAGCGGATCGACAATCCGATCGAGCAGGTCGGCTTCTACACCGGCGCCGACGATCGGTTGCAGACCGGCTTCACCAACCTGCCCAAGGCGACGCTGTACGGCGGCGAGGTCGAGTTGCAGAAGTATTTCCCGCTGGCCGACGTCTTCGGTGGCAATTTCTTTTCAACCCGCCGCGCGCTGTTCGTCGCGAACTACACCTATACCAAGTCGAGCATCACCGCCGACGGATCATGCGTGCCGAACGTGCTCAACCAGACGCTGGGTGGCTGCCGCACCGGTTTCGGCCCGGCGGCGCTCCAGTTCCGGGATGGCGCGCCGTTGACTGGCCAGTCGGATCATCTGGTCAACGTACAGATCGGGCTGGAGGACACCGCTTCGCTGTCGCAGATCACGATGCTGTTCAACTACGCCAGCGATCGCGTGACCAATCGCGGCCCGTCGAACCTGTCGGGCGTGGGTTTCCAGCCGGACGTCGTCGAGCATCCCGGCATTCGCCTCGACCTCGTCGCGCGTCAGGGCGTCGAGCTGATGGGCGGCAAGTTCGAGATCAAGGCCGAGGCGCGCAACCTGACCCGGACGAAGTATCGCGAGAGCCAGACGTTCCCGAACGGCAACGAGGTGTTCATCAACAAGTACAATCTGGGCCGGGTGTTCAGCCTCGGGGTGAGCGCGACGTTCTGATTTCGGCGTATTCCTGCCTTGCGACGCGGGGAGAGGGACTCCGCCCGCAGGGCGTCGGGGAGGGGGTGTTCCGCCATCGGGTTCGTCGTTTACCTCCCCCTCCGTCAGCGCTGGCGCGCTGCCACCTCCCCCTCGCGGGGGAGGAGTTGGGGGGGGTGGCTCAACCCCATGGCAGCTCTCGATACCATTTCGTGATCACGTACTTGACGCCCGCGCGCACCTTCATCCCCTGATGCAAGGTCGCCGCGTTCAGTGATCCGTCCGCCCGCCGGTTGTTCCACGCCACCAGCTTGCCGGTTTCGGGCTGGACGATCTTGTCCACCGCCTTGAAGCGCGTCGCGCCGCCTGCTTCCGGCGCGTTCAGATAGACCATCACCGTCCACGTGCGATTGCCTGCCGTCGAGCAATAGGTGGCATAGTCCGCCCCTTGCGGCTCGAAGTAATCGGTATGACCCTTGAACTCCTGACCCACGGCATAGCGTTGCCCCTGCAACGGCTCGCCGTGCGCGGGGGCGAGCCCGGTGAACATCGCCAGCCGGCGCTCCACCGCCTGCACGACGGGATCGCCCGCGAACAGGTCGCCCGTCTCGCTCGTCCGAAATGCCGAATCGCCGTTGGGGTCGGCGATCGTCGAGGGCCTGCGCACGGCATCGATTCGCTCGATCAGCGCCGCGCACAGGTCCGGGCCGATGAAACCGCGCGCGACGAACAGGTCGAGCTTCGGGCTCGGCACCTTCTGGACGCCGGCCTGCGCCATCAGATGTGCGACGATCGGTCCGGCATCGAGGCCGCTGCCGAGGGGAAGGGAGGGATCCATAAGGCCCGTCCTACCGCTGTCCCGATGCCCGAGGGAAGCCGCCGATGTCCGTCCCGATCATCTCACCCCTTTGACGCAAAAGCGTAACATGGCATGCGTAGGCGCAAAGGTGCGGGACGGGACTGACACATGCGCTTGAAACTCGACGCGCGCACGCGGCGTATCCTGCGCCGCCTGCCCGTCGTGAACGTCTATTCGCTGGCCGAGCTGCTCCTGATCGCGGGGCTGGCGACGCAGAGCGCGCGGTTGCTGTGGACGCTGGTCACACCGGTGTCGCCGCTGGGCGACTGGCGTCCGGCGGAGATCAGCGTACCGGGGCGCCCCTATGACGTGCTGGCGGGGTTCGATCCCTTCTTCCGGCTCGGCGCGCAGGCTCAGGGGCCCGCTACCGTCACCTCGCTCCAGCTCACGCTGTTCGGCATCCGGGTCGACGAAGCCTCGGGCCGCGGTTCGGCGATCGTCGCGGGGGCCGACAACGTCCAGAAGAGCGTCGGCGTCGGCGAGGAAATCCAGCCCGGCGTGCGTCTGAAGGCGGTCGCCTTCGACCATATCACGATCGATCGCGGCGGTACGTCGGAAGACCTGTTCCTGGTACAGTCCGACGCACCCCAGCCTGGGCAAGCGCCGGTGCCTGCGCCCGGCGCACCCCCGGTCGTCGGCCAGCCCGCCGTGCCGCCGATCGCCGCCAACCAGATCCGCAACGAAATCGGCTTCATCCCGCGCATCGACGGCGGTCGCATCTCGGGCCTCGTCGTCCGGCCGCAGGGCACCGGCAACCTGTTTCGTACCGCCGGCCTGCGCGAAGGCGATGTCGTCACGGCGATCGGCGGCCGGCCCGTTACCGGCCCGCAGGACCTCGACCGCGTCACCGCCGATTTCGCGGGTGGCGGCAACATTCCCATAACCGTAGAGCGCGGCACGCAGACGCTGGCGCTCGCCATCACGATCGCAGCCCCGAAATGACCCATAATCCATGAAGACGCTGTTTTCCGCCCTGTTGCTGTCGACCGCCGCTCTGGCGTTGCCGATGGCGGCGATCGCCCAGACGACGCTCAACGTCCGCGATGCCGACATCCGCGCCTTCATCGCCGATGCCGCGCGGGTAACGGGCCGCACCTTCATCATCGATTCGCGCGTGCAGGGGAAGGTGACCGTCGTCACGGACCGGCCGCTCAGCCGGTCGGAATATTTCGAGGCGTTTCTGTCGACGATGCGTGCCAACGGCCTTGTCGCGGTGCCGACCGGCAATGGTGCGTTCCGCATCCAGCCGATCGACAATGCCGCCTCGCAGCCCAGCCGTGTCGGATCGGCGGGGGCGAGCCGCAACAGCTTCGTCACCGAAATCGTGCGTTTGCGCGCGATCGACGCGACGCAGGCGATCGAGACGGTGCGCCCGCTGGTTAGCGCCCAAGGCTCGGTCAGTGCCAATCGCGGATCGAACGCACTCGTCATCGTCGATTTCGCCGACAACATCCGCCGCATCCGCGAGGTGCTGCGCCGCGTCGATGCCGACAACGCCTCGACCCGCGTCGTCGCGCTGAAGAATGCGAGCGCCAAGGAGATCGCCGCTGCGTTGCAGGGCCTTACCACCGGCGCGCCGGGCGGGCAGGGCGGTGGCGGCCCCGGCGGTGTCGGCACCACCGTCACCGCGGTCGACAGCAGCAATTCCGTCATCATTCGCGGCGATGCGGCCAGCGTATCCCGCCTCGTCAGCGTCGCGCAGGACCTCGATCAGAAGGCGAAGAACGGGACCGAAATCCGCGTCGTCTTCCTCGAGAATGCCGACGCCGCGCAATTGCTGCCGGTGCTCCAGCAACTCGTCGGGCAACAGCCGGACGCGGTACAGGACGTCCAGCTGTCGCGCACCCAGACCGGCTTCGGCAGCAGCAGCACCGGCGGAGCGAACAACCAGCAGCAGCGGCAGGCGCCGCAAGCGCCCGTCCAGCAGAGCGGGGGCGGCGGCGCCAATGGTACGGGCCAGCCGGCGATCACGACGCAGGGCGGGCGCACCGCGGCGGTCGTCACCCGTTTTCAGGGCGCCAACGCGATCGTCATCGCCGCCCCCGCAGACATTCAGCGGCAACTCTCCGATGTCGTCCGCCAACTCGATACCCGTCGCGAACAGGTTCTGATCGAGGGAATCGTCGCCGAAGTCTCCGACGCGACGGTCAACCGGCTCGGTGCGCAATTCATCCTCGCCAACCCGTCGGGCGGGGCGTTCGCGGCCTCGACCTTCTCGAACAGCGCGCCGAACATCCTTCAGATCGCCGGCGCGATCGGCGCGCGTGAACTCGGCCGCAACACCACGACGACGATCGCCAACGGCGTCACCACGACGGTGACGACCAACAATGCGTCGGACCAGCTGACCCAGTCGGCGATCAGCTCGATCATCGGGTCCTCGGGCGGGTTCGGCGGCTTCGGCGGCCAGATCGGCGACTTCATCTTCGGCGCGATCATCAATGCGGTGAAAAGCGACACGACGTCGAACCTGCTGCAGGTCCCGCATCTGGTGACGGTCGACAATCAGGAGGCGCATAGCCTGGTCGGACAGGAAATCCCGATCACCACCGGGCAGGCGCTGTCGAACAACTTCGACAACACCTTCCGCACCACGCAGCGTGAGAACGTCGGTATCGAACTGACGGCACGGCCGCAGGTCAATTCGTCCGGCACGGTGAAGCTCAATCTGCGCCTGGAGGTCAGCTCGATCGCCGGGCCGGTGTCGAGCGACAACAGCGACCTGATCCTCAACAAGCGCGAGATCGAGACGACGCTGACCGTGGACGAGGGCCAGATCGCCGTCATGGGCGGCCTGCTCAGCGACGAGGAGCGTCGCACGATCGAGAAGATTCCGCTGCTCGGCGATATCCCGATCCTCGGCAACCTGTTCAAGTCGAAGGCGAAATCGCGCAACAAGACCAATTTGATGATCTTTATCCGCCCGACGATCCTGCGCAGCGCCGCCGACAGCCGCAAGCTGGCGGAACAGCGTTACGGCTACATCCGCCTGCAACAGGGGCTGCAATCGCCCAACGAAGAGCCGTCGATCGACCAGCTGGTCCGCGATTACATGGGTGCCGCTCCGCCGATTCCGTCGGCACCGATCCCCGGCAACATCGAGGACCCGCGCATCGCCGTGCCGATCCAGACGAACACGACGAAGGTCATTCGCCCGAGGGACCGGTGAGGAATGCTCTTTCGTCATCCCGGTGGACGTCGGGACCCATGGCGGGGATGAACGCAGCGATGGCCCGCGCCACCAGCCGCGTGCGTCCATGGGTCCCGGCTTTTGCCGGGATGACGGTTGTTGGGGAGGGCCGGGCATGATCATCCGCCACGGCTCCGAGACCGACACCGAAACGCTGCTGATCGAAACTCCGGCTGCACCCGTACCGGAACCGTTGCCGATGCTCGCCATACCCTACGCGTTCGCGCGGAAGCACGGCGTCGTGGTCCAGCATACCGACACCGATACGCATCTGACGGTGGCGATGCGCGCGGGCGCCGACCCCAAGGCGTTGCTGGAAATCCGCCGATACCTCGCCCGTCCGTTCGACATCGCGGTCGTCGAGGCGCCGGCATTCGACCGCCTGCTCTCCGATAATTATGCGATGGACGGGCAGGCCAATGCGCTTGCCGCCGTCGGCATGGGCGACGAACTCGACAGCCTGGCCGAAGGGCTGCCGACCGCCGAGGATTTGCTCGATACCGCCGACGACGCGCCAGCGATCCGCCTCATCAACGGCATCATCGCCGATGCTGCGCGGAACGGCGTGTCGGACATCCATATCGAACCGTACGAGACCGGGCTGATCGTGCGCATGCGCATCGACGGCGTCCTGCGCGAAACGCTGCGCATGCCGCCGCATGTCGCCCCCGTGGTGGTGAGCCGCATCAAGGTCATGGCCCGCCTCGACATCGCCGAGCGCCGCGTGCCGCAGGACGGCCGCATGGGGCTGACGCTCGGCGGCAAGCTGCTCGACGTCCGCGTCTCGACGCTGCCCAGCCGGGCGGGCGAGCGGGTCGTGCTGCGTATCCTCGACAAGGACAATGCCGGGATCGACCTCGACGCATTGGGGATGGACGCGGGCATGTACGCGCTGTTGCGGGGCGCGCTCGCCGAGCCCAACGGCATCCTGCTCGTCACCGGTCCGACCGGATCGGGCAAGACGACGTCGCTCTATGGCGCGCTTCGCCTGCTCAACGACGGCAGCCGCAACATCCTGACCGTTGAAGACCCGGTCGAGTACGCCGTCGAGGGCGTCGGCCAGACGCAGGTCAATCCCAAGGTCGGCCTGACCTTCGCCGCCGGCCTGCGCGCGATCCTGCGCCAGGACCCCGACGTCGTCATGGTCGGCGAAATCCGCGACCGCGAGACGGCGGAGATCGCGGTACAGGCCTCGCTGACCGGCCACCTTGTGCTGTCGACCGTCCACACCAACGATGCGATCGGCGCGATCACCCGCATGCGGGACATGAAGGTGGAGCCGTTCCTGCTCGCCTCCACGTTGCGCGCGGTGATCGCCCAGCGGCTGGTCCGCCGCCTGTGCCAGACCTGCCGCCGCGCGGTGCCCTCGGAGAGTGGCGTCGCCGGGCTGCTCGGCATCGAACCCGGTGCTCAGGTGTATGAGGCGGTGGGGTGCAGCGAGTGCAACCATACCGGCTTCAAGGGGCGGATCGGGGTGTTCGAAGCGGTTCGGGTGGACGACACGATCCGTCGCTTCATCAACGATGGTGCCGACGAGACGGCGATCGCCGCGCATGCTTTCGCGCGGACGCCGAACCTCGCGCAGGCGGCGGAGACGCTGGTGCGCAAGGGCCTGACGACGCCGGAAGAAGCGATCCGCGTGAGCCGCCGCGATGCGACCGATTCGGTGGTGGACGAGGTGTCGGATGCGTAGCTGTCCTCACCCATCGCCGCCTTCGGCGTCTCTCCCTCTCCCAGGGGGAGAGGGAAGGGGTCCGCGGCCGCAGGCCGTAGGAAGGGTGAGGCTCCCCGTGCTCCTGCGAATGCAGGAGCCCAGAGCCACCAGCGCCGTCGCTCGTAACCCTGGGTTCCTGCCTGCGCAGGAACACGAGATCATGGTTGATGGCTGACTTCGACTATCTCGCCATCGATACCCGCGGGCAGGAGCAGCGGGGGCATGTCGCCGCCGCGACGATCGACGCCGCACGCGCGAACCTCGACAAGCGCAAGCTCTACGTCGTCCGCCTCGAACCCGGCTCGCCGCCGGCCGCGACCAGCCGTCCGCTGTTCGGCATCAAGCTTGGTCGCGCCAAGATGAGCAACAAGCAGCTCACGCTGTTCACCCGCCAGCTCGCCACGCTCAACCGTGTCTCGCCGCTGGAGGAATCGCTCCGCACCATCACCCGCCAGACCGAACAGGACAGCGTCCGCGCGATCGTCAGCCAGGTCCACGCCGGCGTCGTCGAAGGGCGTCGCCTCGCCGATTCGATGGCGCGCGAGCCGAAGAGCTTCCCGCCGCTGTACCGCGCGATGGTTTCGGCGGGCGAGAGCTCTGGTAGCTTGCCGACGATCCTCGACCGCCTCGCCGCGCTGCTTGAGCGGCAGGCGGAAATCCGTGGCAAGCTGATCACCGCGCTCGCCTATCCGACGATCCTCGCGGTCGTCGCATTGGGCGTCGTCACCGCGCTGATGATGTTCGTCGTGCCGCAGGTGGTCGAGCAGTTCGACACCGTCGGGCAGGAATTGCCGCTGCTCACCCGCGTCGTGATCGGCTTGTCCGACCTGCTCGTCGGATATTGGTGGGTGATGGTGCTGGTCGTCGCGCTGGCCGGGGTCGGGGGCTGGTACGCGCTCCGTGACCCCGCACTCCGCCTGTCCTTCGATACCGCGCTGCTGCGCATGCCGTTGCTCGGGCGGCTGTTCCGCGATCTCCACGCCGCGCGCATGTCGCGCACGCTCAGCACGATGATCGCCAGCCGACTGCCCTTGCTGGAAGGGCTCGCGCTGACCGCCAGCACGATCCACAATCGTCGCCTGCGCGCCGCGTCGGACGAGATCGTCGAGGCGATCCGCGGCGGCGGCAGTCTGTCCGCGGCGATGCGCCGTACCAACGTCTTCCCGCCGCTGCTCACCTATCTAGCGGCGAGCGGAGAGGCGGCGGGCAGGCTCGACGAGATGCTCGAACGCGCCGCGGATTATCTCGAACGCGAATTCGACCGCTTCACCGCGACCGCTTTGTCGCTGCTCGAACCCGCAATCATCGTCGTGATGGGCGGAATCGTCGCCACCATCGTGCTATCGATCCTGCTCCCCATCCTCCAGCTCAACACGCTGGCAGGCCAGTAAGGACCTTCATGCGTAAACAGCCTCAGAAACGCCGGAAGAACGAGGAGGGCTTTACCCTCGTCGAGCTGATGGTCGTCATCGTCATCATCGGCCTGCTCGCCGCGATCGTCACGTTCAACGTGCTGCCCGCGGGCGACAAGGGCAAGATCACCAAGGCGAAGTCGGACATCAGCACCATCGAGGGTGCGCTGGAGATGTACCGCCTCCAGATGAACAGCTACCCGACGACGTCGCAGGGATTGCAGGCGCTCGTCACCGCGCCCGCCGGCGTCAATGCGGCGGAATACCAGCGCGGCGGCTATATCAAGAAGCTGCCGCCCGACCCCTGGGGCCGTCAGTACCTCTATGCCTCGCCCGGTCAGCACGGCGAGGCCGATGTCTGGAGCCTCGGCGCCGACGGCAAGGATGGCGGCGAAGGCGTCAACGCCGATATCACCAGCTGGGAATAGCCATGCGTCCCCGCCGCAACGGATTTACGCTGATCGAGCTGATGGTGGTCGTCACCATCATCGGCCTCGCGGCGGCCGTGGCGGTGTGGAACATGCCGGATCCGCGCGGCCGGGTGGCAGACGAAGCCGCCCGCTTCGCCTTGCGCGCCCGTGCCGCGCACGATGCCGCGATCGTCGAGGCACGCCCGGTCAGCGTCTGGGTGACCGCGGGCGGCTATGGTTTCGATCGTCGCGCCGCGGGACAGTGGACCGCGATGGCCGAGAAGCCGCTGCGCGTGGAGCGATGGACCGAGGGCACGCAGGCCGTCACCGGGGAGGCCAGCGGCCGCCTGCGCATCGTCTTCGACCCCACCGGCCTGGCGGATCGGGAAGCGCAGGTGACGCTGACCCGCAGCGGCGCGCGCGCAGTGATCGACATGGCCGCCGACGGCACGGTCCGGGTGGCGAGCTGATGACAGTGTTCTCCCGTGTTCCTGCGGGTCCAGGAATCCAGACCCGGGCAGACCGACCTGTGTTGTCCGGGAATCCGGGGTCCCGGGTCCGCAGGAGCACAAGCGGCTTCACCCTCATCGAGATCATGGTCGCGCTCGCGGTGTTCAGCCTCGCCGTACTCGCACTGCTCCGCCTCGAGACGGCTACGATCCGCGGCGCGACGACGCTGGACGATAGTCTGATCGCCGGCCTCGTCGCGAGGAACGTCGCCAACGACGCCATCACCGAGGCGCAGCCTCCCGTCGCCGGCCGCACCGCAGGCAGCGAGGTCAACGGCGGCCGCGCCTGGAACTGGGTGCGCAACGTGCGCGCCACCGGCAACGCCAGCATCGTCCGCATCGACGTGGCGGTGACCAATCCCGCCGGGCAGATCGTCGGCAGGACCGTGGCCATCCGTCCTGCGGACACGCCGCAGTGAGATCGCGTCCGGGAACACGGGCGTCGCGTGCAGCCCGACATGGCGAATGCGGCTTCACCCTCGTCGAGGTCATGATCGCGCTGATGATCTTCGGCATGCTTGCCGCTGCGGGCGTGGCGATCCTGACCTTCAGCGTCCGAGCACAGACCGCCACCGGTAAACGCTTCGACGACATTTCCGCGCTCAATCGCACGACCGCGCTCCTATCCGGAGATCTCGGGCAAGCGATCGACCGCCCGGCCCGCGACGAGGGCGGCACCGTCCTTCCCGCCTTTACAGGCGAACCCGACGGGCGGATGCGCTTCGTCCGTACCGGCTGGGCGAACGTCGACGCTGCGCCCCGCGCCAGCGCACAAAAGGTCGCCTACGTCATTCAGGATGCCGCGCTGATTCGCATCGCCTATCCGATGATCGACGGCGCCGCACCGCTCGCGCCCGTCACGTTGCTGGAGAAGGTCGTCAGTGTTTCCGCCCGCTACCGCTACAAGGGTGCGTGGAGCGATCGCTGGGACGGCACGCAGGGGGCGGCCCTGCCGCAGGCTGCGGAGGTCGTGCTCCACCGCACCGACGGCAGCGCCTATCGCCTGATGCTGCTGGTCGGCTCGGGTTACAGCCCGGCGCCACCACCCGGTCAGCCCGGCCCGCAGCCCACTGCCACGGCGACGCCCGATGCCGCCTGAGCGCGAACGCGGCGCCGCGCTGCTCACCGTCCTATTGCTGGTGGCGATGATCGCCGTCCTCGCCGGCACGGCGCTCGAGCGCCTGCGCCTCACCACCCGCCTCGCTGGCAATGCGCTGGGCGGCGAGCAGGCCCGCGACTACGCCCGTGCGGCCGAAGCGCTCGCCACCAGCAAGGTGACGGACATGCTCGGCACCAGCCGCGACCGCGTCACGCTGGCCGGCGGCTGGAGCAACCGGCCCTACGGCCTGCCGCTACCGAGCAGCGGCCTTGCCGTGGCGCGCGTTACCGATGGCGGGAATTGCTTCAATCTCAATAGCCTCGTCAGCCGTCAGGCGCCGAATGTCTACACGTCGACGCAAAGCGTCATGCAGCGGTTGCAGTTCGTCCGCCTGATGCGCCTGACCGGTATCCCCGCACAGGTCGCGGAGCGCATCGCCCCCGCGGCTGCCGACTGGATCGACACCGATCAGGACCAGCAGGGCGGCGGCGCGGAGGACCCGACCTATCTCGCAAAGGCGACGCCCTATCGTACGGCCGGGGTGCTGATGTCAGACCCAAGCGAATTGCGCGCCGTCGACGGCGTGACGCCGGAGATCTACGCCATGCTGCGCCCATGGGTCTGTACGCTGCCGATCGCCGAAACGTCGTCGATCAACATCAACACGCTGACACCCGAACAGGCGCCGCTGGTCGCGATGCTGTTCGCCGATACGCTGTCGGTCGAGGCTGCGCGCGGCATGATCCTGCGCCGACCGCCGCAGGGCTATGGCAGCACCAGCGCCTTCCTCAACGCCGCCGGCAACGGTGCGACACCCGAAGGCGGCGCCGGTCTTGCGATCACCTCGAAATGGTTCGCGCTCGGAATCGACGTCACCAACGGTGCCAGCCGATTGCAGGAAAGAGCATTGATCGACGCAAGCCGGCTTCCCGCGCGGCTCGTGGCGCGGCAATGGGGCGACGAATCATGACGACGCTCCTGTTCCTGCCCTCCGCCACCCAAGGCTATCGCTGGCTGCGCACCGGCGATGGTGATGGCGGCGGCGCGATCAACGAAGGCGAAGGGCTGCCCGCGCTCGCCGATGAGGCGATCGTCGCCGTCGCCCCCGCCGACGCGGTGACGCTGCACTGGGCCGATCTGCCGGTACGTTCGCCTGCGCAGGCGCTTGCCGCCGCCCGCCTGCTGGTGGCGGATGCCAGCGCGACGCCGATCGGCGAACTGCACGTGGCGGTCGGGGACGAAGGGGAGGGCGAACGCCCGATCGCCGTGGTCGGTATGGGTGCGATGGCCGGCTGGCTCGCCGAACTTGCCGTGCACGGGATCGATCCGGTCGCCATGATTCCCGCCGCGCTGCTGCTGCCCCGTCCCGACGAAGGCTATATCCGCGGCATGATCGCCGGCGAGGCGCTGGTCCGCAGCCGCTCTACCGGCTTCACCGACGAGGCCCGGCTGACCGACTTCATCATCGGCGATTCTCCCGTCCTGGTGCCCGACCGTGCGGCGCTCGACGAAGCGGTCGCCAGCGCGGCCACGACCCCGCCGCTCGACCTGCGTCAGGGGCCGTTCTCGCGGCGTCGCCGTATCGGCATCGACTGGGCGTTGATCCGCCGGCTCGCCCTGCTCGGCGCCGCAATCCTCGCGGTGACGTTGGCGATCGACCTCGTCCGCATCGCGAAATACAGCTTCGGTGCCGACGCGCTGGAGGCGCGGGCCGAGGCGCTCGGCCGCACCGGTCTGGCACGGGGCGAGACGGTGACCGACGTCGACCGCCAGCTCGACGAGCGTCTGTCGGGGGTCCGCGGTCCCGGCCTAGGCTTCAGCACGACGGTCGCGGCCGTTTATGCTGCGGTGCGATCGACGCCCGGCACCGAACTGACCAGCCTCGATTTCCAGTCGAACGGCGCCTTGCGGATCGGCGTCGGCGCGGCGCGCGAATCGCTGCCGACCGACCTCAAGCGCACGCTGGAGGTGGCGGGCTTCACCGTCACCGCCGGCACGTTCCAGTCCGCCAACGGAAGGGTTACGGGCGAGATGACGGTGGACCGACCATGACCAGCATCCGCATCTGGTTCGCCGGTCGGGCCTTGCGCGAACGCCGCCTGATCCTCGTCATGCTCGCCCTGCTGGCGGTGACGATCGTCTGGGGCGGCCTCATCCTGCCTGTCCGCGACGGCCTGTCGAGCGCGCGTGAGCGCCATGCCGACGCGGTCGTCCGCCTAGGTGCGACGCAGGCGGAGGTCGACCTGATCCGCGCCGCAGGTCGCCGCGTGCCGCTGACCGGCAGCCTTGCCGACACCCTGCGCCTGCGCGCCGAGGCTGCCGGCTTTGCGTTGGCCAGTGTCGAGGACAGCGCCGGCGGCCGTGTCCATGCCACCATCGCGGCCGGCAGGCCCGCCGCGCTCGGCCGCTGGTTCGGCAGCCTCGAAGCCAACGGCATCCTGGTCGAATCGGCGGCCTGGCGCGACAATGCGGATGGCAGCGTCGCCGCCGATTTCGTCGTTCGAGCACGCGCGGCATGAGGCGCATCCGTCTCGCCACCGGACCCGCCGCGCTGTTCGGCGGGCTGATGCTCGCGGCCTTGTTCCTGTTCCTGCCGATGCGGCTGGTGCTCGGCTGGGCCGGACTGGGCGATCAGGGGTTCAGTGCCCGCACCGTGTCGGGCAGCATCTGGGCCGGCCGGCTCAACGAAGCCCGCTTCGGCGATCTGGCCCTCGGCTCGCTCAACGCCAGCGTCTCGCCCTTCGCCCTGCTGATCGGCCGCGCGCGCATCACACTCGACGGCGATCCGGGCCTGTTGCACGGCGCGATCACCGTAAGCCGGCACGGGCAGGGTGTCGACGACATGACCGCGACGCTGCCGACCGGGCGTGCCTTCGCGCCGCTGCCGGTGACGGAGCTCGCGCTAGAGAACGTCACCGTTCACTTCAACGATGATACCTGCGAGCAGGCAGAAGGGCGCGTTCGCGCAAGACTGGTCGGCGAGGCGGCGGGCATCGCACTGCCGGCCGAACTCTCCGGAATCGCGCGTTGCGATGGTGGAGCATTGCTGCTGCCGCTCGCCAGCCAAGCCGGCGCCGAAAGCATCGAGTTGCGGATTACCGGCGGCGGCCGTTACACCGCCGCGCTCCGCATCGCGCCCGCCGACCCCGCCGCCGCGCAGCGCCTCGCAGGTGCGGGCTTCGTCGCCGGCGAGGGCGGTTACCGCCTGTCGATCGAGGGACGGTTCTAGCCGAGTGCGGCGGACATGCCCCGACGCGGTCGCCGGTCAGCGTCCGCTGCGGCTCTCGGGGAGGGGGATAGGCGTAGCTGCGAACGGACGAGGCCGGTATCGCGCGCCTCATCCACCAAAAACGCATTCGCCTGTCTTGACGCACCGCCACCACCCCCGCTAGGGGGCCAGCCTTCGCGGCGACCGTAGTTCAATTGGTTAGAGCGTCGGCTTGTGATGCCGGAAGTTGCGGGTTCAAGTCCCGTCGGTCGCCCCATTATCTCAGCCGATGCAGCGCAGACGCCATCGGGGCTAGCCAAAGCGGCAGCGAAATAATATTGCCGTCGCTCGCAAGAATCATCCAAGCGGAGCAGGCCATGACCTCGGTGTGGGATCTTCCCGATTTCGACAGCCATGAAGGCGTCCATACCTTTACCGACCGTGCATCCGGCCTGCGCGCGATCATCGCCGTCCACTCCACCCATCTCGGTCCGGCAGCCGGCGGCGCGCGATTCTGGCATTATGCATCGGGCGATCAGGCGGTCACCGACGCGTTGCGCCTGTCGCGTGGGATGAGCTTCAAGAACGCGATGGCCGGTCTCGCGCTCGGCGGCGGCAAGGGTGTCATCCTGGCCGACGAGCCGGGGGCCGTCATCTCCGACGATCGGCTGAAGGCATTCGGCCGCGCCGTCGAATCGCTCGGCGGCACTTACGTCACCGCCGAAGACGTCGGCATGTCCGAAGCGCGGATGAAGGTGATCGCCGGCGAGACGAAATACGTCAGCGGCCTTCCCGTCGAAAGCGGCGCGGCCGGCGGCGATCCCGGGCCCTACACCGCGCACGGCGTCTATCTGGGGGTCAAGGCGGCGGCGAAGCGGGGCCTCGGCACCGGTGATATGAAGGGCGTCCACGTCGCGATCCAGGGCGTCGGATCTGTTGGCGGCGGGCTTGCCAGACTGCTGGCGAAGGATGGCGCCCGCCTGACCCTCGCCGATGTCGATGCGGACCGCGCGAAGACGCTGGCGGCGGAGCTGGGTGCGAATACCGTCGCCGCGGGTGCGATCCTCGGCGTCGAGGCGGACATCTTCAGCCCCAACGCGCTCGGCGCGATCCTCACCGAAGCGACGATCCCGACGCTGGTGGCGAAGGTTGTCGCCGGCGGCGCGAACAACCAGCTGGCGACACGCGAGGATTACGATCGCCTTCATGCGCGCGGCATCCTCTACGCGCCGGATTACGTCATCAATGCCGGGGGCATCATCAACGTCGGCCTCGAATATCTCGGGCAGGGCGACGAGGCGGAGGTGATGGCGCGCATCGCCAAGATCCCCGCACGCCTCGACGAGGTGTGGGACGAGAGCGAACGCACCGGCCGCCCCGCCGCGGAAGTGGCCGACACGATCGCTCGTCGACTCATCGGCCGCGGGTAAGGGGCCGCCGTTTCCCCGTCCGGCCGGCCAGGCGGGCGGATAGTATCAGGTGACGGCGCGCGCAAAGCTTCGTATGGCGGAACCAGCCGTGCCGACCCTTCATGCCCTCGCCAACCCTGCGCGTTTCCTCAAGCTCGCCCGTGCCTGTACGCCGGCGTTGCTGGTCGCCGGCTGGGTGATGCTCGCGATCGGTTGCTGGGCCGGGTTGACGCAGACGCCGCCCGACTATCTTCAGGGCGAAAGCGTCCGCATCCTCTACATTCACGTGCCCGCCGCCTGGCTCGGCATGGGCGGATGGAGCGGCATAGCGATCAGCAGCATCGCCTTCCTCGTCTGGCGCCACCCGCTCAGCCAACTCGCCGCGCGCGCCATCGCGCTGCCGGGCGCGATTTTCGCCGCGGTGTGCCTCGTCACCGGGTCGATCTGGGGCCGGCCGACGTGGGGGACGTGGTGGCAGTGGGATGGGCGCCTGACCTCGATGTTGCTGCTGTTCTTCGTCTATTGCGGCTACATGGCGCTGGCCCGCGCCGATGCGGAACGCGGCGGCGACGGACGCATCCCCGCGCTCTACGGCATCGCCGGCACCGTGCTGTTGCCGATCATCCGCTATTCAGTGATCTGGTGGAACACGCTCCATCAGGGCCCCTCGATCGGGCTGACGAAGTCGAGCATCGCCGGCAGCATCCTGTGGCCGCTCGGCTTCACCATGACCGGCTTCACCCTGTTGTTCGCCGCGATCGTCCTGATGCGGATGCGCACTGCACTCGCGCGTACCAAGGCGGAGGCGCGCATGCGCCGGATGGCGCGCGCATGAACGCGTGGCCGTTCATCACCGCGGCCTATGCAATCGCGATCGGCGCGGCCGTATTGCTGACGCTTGCCAGCTATATCGCGATGAGGCGCGCCGAGAGATGAAGGCGAAGCACCAACGGTTGACGCTGGCGCTACTCGGCGTTGCGGCGGTGGTCGCGGCAGCCCTGCTCGCCATGTCGGCGATGAAGGATCAGGCGGCCTTTTTTTACGCGCCGTCGGACGTTCAGCGGCAAGGGCTCCCTCTCGGCCGTGCGGTGCGGCTCGGCGGTATGGTTCAGGCGGGATCGATCACGCGCGCGCGGGACGGCGTCACGGTTCACTTCGTCGTCGGCGATGGCAGGGCGACCACGCCGGTCACCTTCGCCGGCATAACCCCCGACCTGTTCCGCGAACGCTCCGGCGTCGTTGCCGAAGGGCAGTTCAACCGCGACGGTAGCTTCACCGCAACCAACCTGCTCGCCAAGCACGACGAAAAGTACATGCCGCCCGAACTGGCCGGCAAGATGCACGAAACGAAGACGCTGGAGCGATGACGGCGGAGATCGGCCTCGCCGCCTTGTGGCTCGCCGCGGCGCTGGCGGCGCTGCAACTCGTCATGGCCGCACTCGGCCTCGCCCGCGGGCAGCCCGAGCCGGTCGCCGCCGTCCGCCCGATCGCCATCGTGCAGGGTGCGCTTGCCGCGATCACGATGATCGCCCTGATCGCGCTGTTTCTCGCCAGCGACATGTCGGTCAAACTTGTCGTCGAGAACAGCCATTCGGCCAAGCCGTGGATCTACAAATTCGCCGGCGCGTGGGGAAACCACGAGGGCTCGATGCTGCTCTGGGTCACGATCCTCGGCCTTGCCGGTGGCGCAGTCGCGATCCTCGAACGGCGCCTGCCCGAACGCACGCTGATCGCCACGCTGGGTGCGCAGGCGGGCATCGCACTGGGTTTTTACGCGTTCCTGCTATTCGCCTCCAATCCCTTCGCCCGCATCAGCCACGCGCCGCCGAACGGCCTCGGCCTCAACCCGCTGCTGCAAGATCCCGGTCTCGCCTTCCACCCGCCGACGCTTTACATAGGCTACGTCGGCATTTCGGTCGCTTTTTCCTTCGCGGTCGGCGCACTCATCACGCGCGACGTCGGCCCGGCGTTCGCCCGGGCGATGCGGCCGTGGGTGCTGGCCTCGTGGGTTTTCCTGACGCTCGGCATTACCGCCGGATCCTACTGGGCCTATTACGAACTTGGCTGGGGCGGCTGGTGGTTCTGGGACCCGGTCGAGAACGCGTCGCTGATGCCGTGGCTCGCGGCGACGGCATTGCTCCATTCGGTAACGGTGCTCGCCACCCGCGATGGGTTGCGCGCCTGGACGGTGATGCTGGCAGTGGTCGCGTTCTCCATGTCGATGATCGGCACCTTCCTCGTCCGTTCCGGCATCCTCACCAGCGTCCACGCCTTTGCCGTCGATCCCGAACGTGGCGCCTTCATCCTTGCGCTGTTGCTCATCTACATCGGTGGAGCGCTCGCGCTGTTCGCCGCACGGATCGGTACGGTGCGCGCCGGTAACACCTTCGAATTCGTCAGCCGGGAAGGGGGGCTGGTGATCAACAACCTGCTGTTGTCCGTCATCCTCGGCATCGTCCTGATCGGTACGCTCTATCCGCTCGTCGCCGCCAGCTTCGGTGTGCAATTGTCGGTTGGACCACCCTTCTTCAACAAGGCCGCCGGCCCGATCGCGCTGGCGCTGGTCGTGGCGATGGCGGTCGGCCCACTGCTGCGGTGGCGACGCGACGATGCAGGCGCCTTGCTGGACCGACTGATCTGGCCGATCGCGGCGACGGGGTTCACCGGCGCGGCGCTCGTCGTCCTCGCTCCCCCCGGCGTATTGCCGCTGCTGGGCATCTCGCTGGCCGCGGGGCTGGCAGTGGCCAGCATCCTGCCGCTGATCGGCCGCAATCTGTTGCGTACGCCGCTGTTTACCTGGGGCATGGTCGTCGCCCACCTCGGTATCGCGGTCAGTCTCGTCGGCATGGCCTGTGACAGCGCCTATACCGCCGAGACATTGATCGCAGCCCGGGTCGGTCAGCCGGTACGCGTCGGTCCCTATGTCGTCAGGCTTGCCGGCATCAAGCCGGTCGTCGGCGACAATTGGTCCGCGCTCGAAGCCCGCCTGACCGCGACCCGCGACGACGACACGATCGTGCTTCGCCCGCAGTCCCGCTTCTTCACCGATCCCGTGACGGCAACCAGCGAAAGCGCCATCGCGACCGAATGGGACGGCCAGCTGTATACGGTGCTGGGGCAGGCCGACGAACAGGGCCGTTGGCAATTGCGCCTGTGGTGGAAGCCGTTCGTCACGCTGATCTGGCTCGGCGGCGTGCTGATCGCCCTGGGTGGCGCGCTGTCGCTGATCGGTCGCTGGCGCCGCGAACGCCGCGAACGCCGCGTCGTCGTGCAGGAGCGATATGCATGAGGCGCTGGCTGCTCTGGACGCCGCTGGCGCTTTTCGGCCTGTTGTTCGCGGTCGTCGCCGGCGGCCTGATCAAGCCCGCCGACCGCACCGTCCGGTCGGCGATGATCGGCAAGCCGTTGCCCGATTTCACGCTGCCGCCGATCGCGCCCGGCAAGCCGGGCCTCTCCACTGCGGTGTTCCGGCAGGGCCAGCCGCGCCTGCTCAATATCTTCGCCAGCTGGTGCATTCCCTGCGCTGCCGAATCGCCGCAATTGCTGCGGCTGAAGGCGATGGGCGTACCGGTGGATGCCATCGCCATCCGCGACACCGCCCCCGCATTGCGCGGGTTCCTCAACCGCAACGGTGACCCTTTCGATCGGATCGGAGACGATCGCCAAAGCGCCGTGCAACTTGCGCTCGGCTCGTCGGGCGTTCCCGAGAGTTTCGTGATCGACGGCAAGGGCCGCATCGTCCACCAGCACGTCGGCGACATCAGGGCTAGCGATGTCGCCGCCATCGCCGCTGCCGTGAAGAACGCCCGGTGAGGACGTGGCGCCTCTGTCTTGTGCTGATCGCGGCACCCGCGCTGGCCGATCCGTCGACGCCGCCGGCCGCGCTCGCCTATACCCAGTTGCGCGATCCGGCGCAGGAGGCGCAGGCGCGCGAACTGATGGCGACGTTGCGTTGCATCGTGTGCCAGGGCCAGTCGATCGCCGACAGCGACGCCAGCATGGCCGGCGACATGCGCGCGCTCGTCCGCGGCCGCATCGCTGCGGGAGAGAAACCCGATGCGATCCGGCGGTGGCTGGTCGAACGCTATGGCGATTACGTCACCTACGATCCGCCGTTCGGTGCCGCGACCTGGCCGCTATGGCTCGCGCCAGTCGCCTTGCTGGCGCTGGGAGCCGTCATCGCGCGTTCCAGCTTTCGTCGCAGGCAGCGCTGATGGGCTGGGTCGCGCTGGTCGCACTCGCCGCCGCGAGCGGGATCGCGTTGCTGCTGCTGCGCGTCGACCGATTGTTATGGGCGATGATCGGTGCGGCGTTGATGCTGGGGGCTGCGGGCTATGCGTGGCAGGGATCGCCAAACCTCGCCTCCAGCCCGGCGCGAGCCGCCGTAATCGGGCAGGCCGACGATCCCGCGCTGATCGATCTGCGCGAGCGTATGCTCGGGCGGTTCACCGCAGAGGCCGCCTATCTGACCGCTGCCGACGCAATGGCGCGTACGGGTGATCGTCGGTCGGCGGTGCGTGCAATCCTGGGCGGTCTCAATCGCTATCCGCACAGCGTGATGCTGTGGACCGCGCTGGGCACGACGATGGCCGCGCATGATGGCAACACGCCATCGCCGCCAGCGATATTCGCCTTTCGGCAGGCGATCCGCGTCGCGCCGCAACATCCGGCACCACATTTCTTCCTGGGGTTGGCCTATGTTAGAGCCAATGACTACGGCCGCGCCCGGGGGGAGTGGGCGAGGGCGTTGGCGCTTTCGCCCGCCGGAGCATCGTACCGCCGGGACATCGCGGTACGGGTCATGCTCATCGATCAACTGCTCGCCGAGCAGCAGCGTACCGGCGGCTGACGGCGCTTCCCCCGGCCTGACGAGGGAAGGCCACCGCTCGTTCTACTTGCCGCGACCGGTCTGTTCCTGCAGCGCGTCGATCCGCTTCGATGCATCGGCCTTGCTCAGCGTGTCGTCGAAGGCCTCGCCAGCCTCCTCGCTCAGGGTCTTGAGGTAGCTGGCCTGCGCACCCGTCATGGCCTCGTCGCCGGTGGTCCAGTCATCCGGGTCCTTCTCCGCATTGGAAGTCGGATGGGTTTTCGGGTTTTCGATTTCGGACATGGTTGAAGCCTCTCTCAGTTCGAGGCTCCAACCATCCTGTTCCACCTTCGTTCCGTTTTAGCCGTTCCATGCCTCGAACGGCAGGTCGAGCGCCTCGGCCACCGCCTGATGCCGGATTTTGCCCTGCGACACGTTCAGTCCGTTGGCGAGATGCGCGTCCGCCTTCATCGCCGCCTCGGCACCCAGATTGGCCAGCTTGAGCGCGAACGGCAGCGTCGCATTGTTGAGCGCGAACGCCGATGTGCGGGCGACCGCGCCGGGCATGTTCGCCACGCAATAATGGATGACGCCATCGACTTCGAACACCGGATCCTCATGCGTCGTCGCGTGGCTAGTCTCGAAACAGCCGCCCTGATCGATTGCGATATCGACCAGCACCGCGCCGCGCTTCATCGTCTTCACCATCTCGCGTGTCACCAGCTTCGGTGCCGCGGCGCCGGGAACCAGCACCGCGCCGATGACGAGGTGCGCGTTCTTTACGGCCGCGGCGATCGCCGCCTTGCTGGCATAAGCCGTCTTGATCTGGCTGGAAAAGAACATATCCAGTTCGGCGAGGCGATCGTTCGAGATATCGTAGATCGTCACGTCGGCACGCATGCCGACCGCCATCTGCGCCGCGTTGACGCCCGATACGCCGCCGCCGAGGATCGCGACCTTCGCCGGTGCGACGCCCGGCACGCCGCCGAGCAGGACGCCGCGCCCACCCTGTTCCTTTTCGAGGTAATGCGCACCGACCTGCACCGACATGCGGCCGGCGACTTCGCTCATCGGCTTCAGCAGCGGCAGGCCACCGCGGGCCGCCGTGACCGTCTCATAAGCGATGCAGGTGGCGCCGGATTTCATCAGTCCCTCCGCCTGCGGCTTGTCGGCGGCGAGATGCAGATAGGTGAACAGCAGGTGCCGCGGTTCCAGCAATGCGATTTCGCTGGCCTGCGGCTCCTTGACCTTTACGATCATGTCGGCGGCGGCGAACACCGCGGCGGGATCGGCCAGGATCGTCGCGCCGGCGTCGATATAATCCTGATCCTCGAAGTCGATGCCGGTGCCGGCCTTGGTCTCGACGACGACCTCGTGGCCGGCGGCGACCAGTTCGGCGACGGACGGCGGGGTCAGGCCGACGCGATATTCGTGGTTCTTGATTTCCTTGGGAACGCCGATGCGCATGATTATCTCCTCTTCTGCCGACCGCCATACAGAAGGTCGTGCGGGAGAAGGTCGCAATCTCGTCCGGTCAGCGTCGCTTCCGCAGGATATCATCGCGTCGTAAACCGATGTAACGCAATCTACATGCTCGACGCCATCGATCGCCGTATCCTGTCCCAGCTGATCGCCAATTCCGATCTAACCAGCGCGGAACTGGGCGACGCGGTCGGACTGTCGCCGAGTGCGGCGCACCGCCGTGTCGGATCGCTGCGGGAGCGCGGCTTTATCGCCGGATATCGCGCGGTGCTCAGCAAGGCGGCACGGGGCAATCCCAGCGTCGTGCTGGTCAATGTGACGCTGCGCGACCAGCGAGAGGAGACGATGGCGACGTTCGAGCGAGAGATCGCGGAAATCCCTGAAATCCGCGACTGCTTCCTTATGAGCGGCGAGGCGGACTATATGCTGCACGTCGAGGTGCGCCGCGACGACACCTTCGAGCGCATCCACCGTGAAACGCTGTCGCGTCTGCCGGGTGTCACGCGTCTCGCGTCGCACTTCGTGATCCGCGAGGTCTTTCGCCGTCCCTGAGCGGCACGGCTTGCGCCGGCCTGCCGTTGCTCCGTCCATTCAGCCCATGCTAAGGCGCATCGTTATGGAACAGGTTGGGAACACTACCGGTCTTCGCATCGTGTCGGATCGGTCTTACCGCTCGTGAGCACGCCTGTATCCGCCGCCGTCCCTAACGCGCGCAGCGACGAGGGTGATCACGGTCATCACGCGGACGGGATGCTCAAGCTTGCGGTCGGCGCGATCGGCATCGTCTTCGGCGACATCGGCACCAGCCCGCTCTACGCCTTTCGCGAAACCTTCGCCGGGCATCATCAGCTGACGCTCGACCCGCTGCACATCATGGGTGTGCTCAGCCTGATGTTCTGGTCGATGATGATCGTGGTGACGATCAAATATGTCGCGATCATCATGCGTGCGGACAACAAGGGAGAGGGCGGTAGCCTCGCGCTGCTGGCGCTGGTCTCCGGTCGAACCAAGAGCAAGCGCTGGTCCGCCGGTATCATCCTGCTCGGCGTGTTTGCGACATCGTTGTTCTACGGAGATTCGATGATCACTCCGGCCGTGACCGTGCTCGGTGCGGTCGAGGGGCTGGCGATCGCGGCGCCGGCGTTTTCGGGACTCGTGCTGCCGATCGTCATCGCGATCCTGATCGCCCTGTTCTGGGTGCAGAAGAGCGGCACCGCGCGGATCGGCCTTGTCTTCGGGCCGATCATGCTGGTCTATTTCGCGGTGATCGCGGTGCTCGGCCTGATCAGCGTCGTCCAGACGCCGGAGGTGCTCAAGGCCTTTTCGCCACATTATGCCGCGGAGTTCTTCCTGATCGATCCGCTGCGGGCATTCCTGGCACTCGGATCGGTTGTGCTGGCCGTCACCGGCGCAGAGGCGCTGTATGCCGACATGGGGCATTTCGGTCGTAAACCGATCGGGCTGTCGTGGCTGGTGTTCGTCCTCCCCGCGTTGATGTGCAACTATATGGGGCAGGGTGCCTTGCTGTTCCGCGAGGGGCAGGAGGCGTTGAAAAGCCCGTTCTACATGCTCGCGCCGGATAGCCTGCAGTTGCCGCTGGTGATCCTTGCCACCATGGCGGCGATCATCGCCAGCCAGGCGGTGATATCCGGCGCCTTCTCGGTGACACAGCAGGCGATCCAGCTCGGCTTCATGCCGCGCCTGCGCATCGAGCACACGAGTGCGGCGACTGCCGGCCAGATCTACATCCCGTTGGTCAACTGGATGTTGATGGTGATGGTGATCCTGCTGGTGTTGTTCTTCCGGACCTCGTCGAACCTCACCTCGGCGTACGGGATCGCCGTGACCGGCGCGATGTTCATCGACACCTGCCTGCTCGGCGTCGCGCTCACCCGGCTCTGGAACTGGCCGCTCTATGCCGCCGCGCCGCTTCTTTCGCTCTTCTTCCTCGTCGACGGTGCCTATCTGTCGGCGAACCTTACCAAGGTGCCGGATGGCGGCTGGTTCCCGCTGATGATCGGCCTCATCGTCTTCACCTTCCTGACCACCTGGTCGAAGGGGCGGCAACTGATGATGGACCGGCTGCGGGAGGCGGCGATGCCGATCAAGGTGTTCATCACTTCCGCCGCGAATTCAGCCAGTCGCGTGCCGGGGACGGCGGTGTTCATGACATCGACCGCAGATGGCGTACCGCACGCGCTGCTCCACAATCTGAAGCATAACAAGGTGCTGCACGAGCGCGTCATCCTGTTGACCGTAAAGATCGTCGCGCAGCCGTATTGGCCCGAAGCGGAGCGGGCGACCAATGACGCCATGGGCGAGGGCTTCTACCGCCTCATCCTGCGATACGGCTTCATGGAGGAGGTCGACGTGCCGGCGGCGCTGAAGCGCGTTCACGAATGCGGCGCCGACTTCAAGATGATGGACACCAGCTTCTTCCTGTCGCGGCAGACGCTGCTGCCGTCGGAGCGGCCCGGCATGATGTTGTGGCGCGAAAAGCTGTTCGCCTGGATGCTGCGCAACGCGGAAAGTGCCATGGAATTTTTCCGCCTGCCGACCAATCGCGTCGTCGAGCTTGGTAGCCAGGTCGAGATTTGACGACCGAGAACGGCCCGGCGCCCATCATCGTGACCGCCCTGTTCGGCCGTCGCGATCAGGGCTGGTTCGACGCGCAGCGCGCGGCGCACTTCCCGCCGGAACGCAATGTGCTGTCGGCGCATCTGACGTTATTCCACCACCTGCCGCCCTCTGCGGAGGGCGAGCTGAAGCATCGCCTGTCCGAGCTGACCCGCGGCGTGCGGGCGCCCAGAGCACGCGTCGGCGGGCTGATGTCGCTCGGCCGCGGCGTCGCCTATCGAATTGAGTCGCCCGAGCTGATCGCGATCCGTCGCGATCTCGCCGAGGCGTTCACGGGCATGCTGACCCCGCAGGACGCCGGCGGATGGCGTCCGCACGTCACCATCCAGAACAAGGTGCAGCCGAACATCGCAAAGCTGCTGATGGCTGCGCTAACCCGCGATTTCAAACCATGGGATGCCGAAATCGCCGGTCTTGCGACCTGGTGGTATCGCGGCGGACCATGGGAGGCGCTTTCCCGGCACATGTTCGCTTGACGGACGCCGCATCCCCCACTTATAGGCGCGCCCTCACACGGCGGGGCGGAGTAGCTCAGCTGGTTAGAGCACGGGAATCATAATCCTGGGGTCGGGGGTTCAAGTCCCTCCTCCGCTACCATTTCGGTAGTGCCGCCGTCGTGACCGCCACCTGCGATACGAACGATTTGTAAACCTTCCCTGTGCGACGATCGGGTCTGCTCCCGGTCGAGGCATCGCGATGTCGTATAACTTCCCCAACGAGCGCCGCAGGGTCGAGCGTCGCATCGCACCCTCCGCCGCCTATGCGGGACCGGAGCGGCGGCTGGCGGAACGTCGTGCGACCGAGGTGAAGCTGGTTCGCAAACCCGAACCGATGCATCGCGGCGTGTTGTGGTCTGCCGTGCTGATGGTGCTCGTCGTAGCCGACAGCGTCTTTCTGGAGGGCGCATACCGACATATCGTCGTGAGTTGGTTCAGCGATACCGCAGCGGCCGTGCGGAACTGGTCGGAGCACGTCTGGGACTGGGGCCATTAAGCGCGTCGACTTACGTCAAACACCTTCCATGGATCGTTCATAACCAGAAGCGAATCGGTCCGGGCGAGGGCCAGCAGGGTAAGGCCGTGCGCCCGTGCGTGATCGACCGCAAGACTGGTGGGAGCGGATATGCCGACGAGCAACGGTGTGCCCGACACCAGTGCCTTGTCGACCATTTCGAAGCTGATCCGGGACGTCACCAGCGTGAAAGCCGCGGGTGCACCCACATTGCGCGCCTGATCGCCGATCAGCTTGTCCAGCGCATTGTGCCGGCCGACGTCCTCGAACAGCGCGACGATGCCGCCCGCTGCGGAACAGGCGGCGGCGGCGTGGGCGGCGCCGGTGGCGGCGTTGAGGTGCTGATGCGCGCGGAGCGAGCCCAGTGCGGAGAAGACCGCGCCAGCGTCGACCGTAGGGCGAGGCGGGCGTCCGGTGACGGGCCGAATGAGTTGTTCCAGACTGGCGATGCCGCAAAGCCCGCAGGCGGTGTCGCTGGTGCGGTGGCGTACGCGGTCGTGGATGCGGGCACGGCAATTGTCGGCCAGTGCGATCCGGACGATCCAGCCGGCCGGTGATTCGAAGGGATCGATATCGATCACATCGGCCGGTACGTCCGCCAGCCGCTCGGTCAGCATAAAGCCGATGGCGAACGCGGTCAGGTCCGTGGGCGTCATCATCATCACCGCATAGCCCAGCCCATCGACCTCGATCGCGACGGGGGCCTCGATCGCGATGTCGCGCGTTCCCGGGGCGCAGACACCATCGGGACGCAGGATACCGATGGGCTCGTTCCGAAACGACGTCACAGTGTCATCATGTCCGTGGGCGTGTTGACGTTCGCCAGTGGCCCCGACGCAGCGATCGGTAACGCGCCGATGCCGTTCGCCCAACCACGGACCGATCGCCGTGCCGATGTCGCGATGTAGCTCAGCGCCTGCGCGCCCAGTGTGGACGGCCAATGACCGAGAATGGGAGCGTCGGTACAATAGCTGGGCGCTCGACGTAGCAGCGATTCGAGCAGATCGGCGGGGAGCCGGGGCATGTCGCAACCCACGGTCAACACCGTGCCGAAGCCGTGCGTGGCGGCGTGATCGAGCGCGCCGGCGATGCCGCCAAGCGGCCCCAGATCGGGAGACGGCAGATCGGGAATACCGCCCGCCCGGCCGATCACGACGACGGCATCGACGTGGGGGGCGAGCCCTTCGCGGACGTGATCGAGCAGAGGGCGGCCGTCCAGCAGCGCACATGCCTTGTCACTGCCGAACCGGCTCGATCGTCCGCCGGCCAGGATCGCGCCGAGGACGAGGCCGCGGATCAGGCTGCCCTCTCCAGCCGGACCGGCACCGATTTCGCTGCCGGAACATGGCTTTGCTCGGCCTTGTGCTTAACAGATATGAGGATGTTGCATTCCGGATAATAGCCACCGACGCAACCGCGTGGAATGTCGTAGGGGACGACCATCAGCTTTGGCACGCGGCGCTCCGTCGTTTCATCGGCGTCGCCGACCATGTCGACGAGATCGTGCGGCGCCAGTCCCATTTCCGCCATGTCGGCACGGTTCATCAGGACGACGTCGCGCGTGCCCTTTATGCCGCGGAAGCGATCGTGATAGCCGTACACCGTGGTGTTGAACTGGTCGTTCGAGCGCAGGGTCATCAAACGGAACCGGCCGGGAGCTTCGGCGAAGCCCGTGGCGTTCAATGCGGTGGGTATGTTGAATTCGGCGCGCCCGCTTTCGGTCAGCCATTGGCGATGCGCGGCGGGCACGCCCTTCCAGAAGCCGCCCGGTGTCCACATCCGATCGTTGAAGCGGTCGAACTTGTCGGGATAGGT
The DNA here is from genome assembly GCA_024072375.1 of Sphingomonadaceae bacterium OTU29LAMAA1. Lineage (NCBI taxonomy): Bacteria > Pseudomonadati > Pseudomonadota > Alphaproteobacteria > Sphingomonadales > Sphingomonadaceae > Sphingomonadaceae bacterium OTU29LAMAA1. Next base: position 1,056,602 of record CP099617.1, on the reverse strand, counting down.
CGCCTCGATCGCGTCGCGGACCAGATCGTAATTCCCGACCCACGCGTTCCAGTCGACCTTCGGATTGGGGGCGAGCGTCGCCGTTGCGATGCCGGCGACGATCGCCGGTTCGGACAGCAGCGTTTCCGCCGCCGGGGTCGCCCGGCCGCGCGAGCCGTAGATGCGGCTGAAGCTGTCCTCCATCGTCACCGCCTGCGCACCCCCGGCCTGTTCGTCGGTTTCGATCCGGCCGAGGCAGGGGAGCAGGTAACAGGTTTTGCCCGGCAACAGGTGCGTACGATTGAGCTTGGTTGCGATGCTGACCGTCAGGTCGAGCCGCTGCCATGCCGGCTCGATCGCGGCGGTATCGGGCACTGCACGCGCGAGATTGCCGCCAAGACCGAGGAACGCCTGCGCGCTGCCGTCGATGATGTGCTCGCACGCATCGACCGTGTCCCAGCCCTTCTCGCGCGGCGGTTCGAAATCGTAGAGTTCCTTCAGCCGGTCCAGCGGGGCCAGTTCCGGCTTTTCGGTGATGCCGACCGTGCGCTGGCCCTGCACGTTGCTGTGACCGCGGACGGGACCGAAGCCCGCGCCGGGCTTGCCGACGTTGCCGCGCAACAGCATCAGGTTCACCAGCGTGTGGAGATTATCGATGCCGTGGACGTGCTGGGTCAGGCCCATGCCATAGACGCAGATCACCCGTTTCGACCGGGCGTAGACTGCGCCGGCGGCCTCGATATCCTGCCGAGACAGGCCGCTTTCATGCTCGATCGTCGACCAGTCGGTGGCGCGGGCCATGTCGGCGAACGCATCGAAGCCCGTCGTGTGTTCGGCGATGAAGGCGTGATCGAGGATCGCCGGGGCGTTGATCCGTTGGCATTGGTCGTCCGCCTCGATGACATATTTGCAGATGCCGAGGATCGCGGCGATGTCGCCGCCGGCCTTCACCTGGTGATATTGGCTGGCGATCGGCGTCGATTTGCCGGTCGCCATCTCGATCGGGTTCTGCGGATCGGTGAAGCGTTCGAGACCGCGTTCCTTCAGCGGATTGAACACGACGATCTCGACCCCGCGTTTGGCGCAGGAGCGCAGGGGATGGAGGAAGCGCGGGCTGTTGGTGCCGGGATTCTGACCGAAATAGAAGATCGCGTCGCAGACGTCATAGTCGGACAGGTGGATCGTACCGACGGGCGAGCCGATCGCGGATTTCAGCCCGACGGAGGTCGTCTCGTGGCACATGTTGGAGGAATCGGGCAGGTTCTGGCTACCGTACATGCGCGCCATCAGCGCCCACATGTAGCTGGTTTCGAGGCTCGCGCGGCCGGACGCATAGAAGACGACCTTCTTCGGATCGTAGCGCTTCAGATGGGCGCCGATGTCCGCGAATGCCTCCGCCCAGCTGACTGCGACGTATTTGTCGGTAGCGCCATCGTATTTCATCGGATGGGTGAGGCGGCCGGCCTGTTCGAGGTCGAAATCCTTCCAGCCGCGCAATTCGGCGATGGTGTGCCTGGCGAAGAATTCAGGCGTGGTGCGGTAGCTGGTGAGTTCCCATGCCGTCGCCTTGGCCCCGTTCTCGCAGAATTCGGCAACATGGGGGTGCGCGGGCTTACCCCAGGCGCAAGACACGCACATGAAGCCGCCGGGCTTGTTCTGGCGGGTGAGTTCGCGGGCGGTTTCGGGCCCGTTCTTTTCGCGCAGGCCGATCTCCGCGAGGGACTTCATCGAACCCCAGCCACCCGCGGCGCCAGTATACGGATCGGTGTTGATGGTGTCGTCGCTCAACGGATATCCCCTTCGCTTCGCCGGTGTAACGCGTTGGAACAGGCTTGGATGCACGTCGGCCGCGCGAGTCGGGCGACGCGGAAGTTGCCGAAGTTGACGGTACGTCGCCGTCGGAAACGGCCCCCGCACGCGACCGGAGGGACTGCGGCCATCGGTGCGGACATACGGAGCATGCTTGCATCATACCGGTTCGGCGCCGTGTAGGACAGGCGTTCGCACCGGTGGACCGCCGGTCGCGATGCGGGCGGTTCAAATCTGCCCTGCGATACCCTAGATCAGGGTCCGAATCTTCCCTTCCCGACAGGCACCCGTTCCATGACGACTCATACCACGCGCATGCTCATCCTCGGCTCCGGTCCGGCGGGGCTGTCGGCGGCGATCTATGGCGCGCGTGCGGGCATGGCGCCGATCGTGGTGCAGGGCATCCAGCCGGGCGGACAGCTGACCACGACGACCGACGTCGAGAATTATCCGGGCTTCGCCGACGTGATCCAGGGCCCGTGGTTGATGGAGCAGATGCAGAAGCAGGCGGAGCATGTCGGCACCCGGCTGATGTGGGACACGATCGTCGAGGTCGACCTGTCGCGCCGACCGTTCCGCCTGATCGGCGACGGTGGCGACGTGTACGAGGGCGAGGTGCTGGTGATCGCGACCGGCGCGCAGGCCAAGTGGCTGGGGCTGGAGAGCGAAGAGGCGATGAAGGGCAAGGGCGTCAGCGCCTGCGCGACCTGTGACGGATTTTTCTATCGCGGCAAGAAGGTGGCGGTGATCGGCGGCGGCAACACCGCGGTCGAGGAGGCGCTGTACCTGACCAACCACAGCGATGACGTGACGCTGATCCACCGCCGCGACAGCCTGCGTGCCGAGCGGATTTTGCAGGAGCGGTTGCATGCGCATCCCAACGTCACGGTGCTGTGGAACAAGGAAGTGCGCGAATTCGTGGATGGCGGCGGCAATGCCGGGCTGGTGGCGTTGACGCTGGAGGATACCGTCACCGGCGAACATTCGCAGCTGGATGTCGAGGGCGGCTTCGTCGCGATCGGGCATCATCCGGCGACCGAGCTGTTCCGCGGGCATCTGGCGCTGGACGACGACGGCTATATCGCGGTCGAGACGGGATCGACACGCACCAGCGTGGCCGGCGTGTTCGCCTGCGGCGACGTGGCCGACAAGGTGTACCGGCAGGCGGTGACCGCAGCAGGCACCGGATGCATGGCGGCACTGGATGCCGAGCGGTTCCTGGCGGCGGCGGAATTCGAGGAGATGGCCGAGGCGGCGGAATAGGATCTAGCGGGACAGTACGGCGAGGACGGCATCGGACAATGCGTGCCGGTCCGACTCGCGGGCGAAGCTGTGCGATGCCGTGTCGATCCGTTGCGCGGGCATATCACCGGCGGCGGCGGCATAGGCCTGCGCCGTCGCATCTGCGGTGGCGAGAATCACATGCGCCGCATCGTCCCACGCTTCGATGGCGTGAACGACTTTGTCAGCGAGGACCTGCGGACGTTTCACAGAGATTTTGCGTAAACCACTGACAGCCTTGGTGATATTGATCCGGCCGGTGACCAGCTTGCGCCATGCAGCGGGGCTGGTCAGGCGCTGGCGGTAGGTCGCGCGGATCGCGGCGGCGGGAGGCAGGTCGTCGGCATCGTCTACCGTCCAGGGGTTGGCGAGGATCAGGCGGTCGATCCCGGCAGCGCGACCGAAGAGGGCTAGCGTGCTGGCAGCGTCGCAATTCCCGAAGCCGACGAGTGTGTCGACCTGCCAGGCATGGCTGCGGAAGGCGCATGCGGCGGCTATCAAATCCGGACTGGCGCCGAGGAAGCCGGCGTTCTCGCCGGTCGAGTCGCCGATACCGCGACGGTCGTAACGGAATACCGGATAGCCCGCCGCCGCGACTTGCTGCGCCAGCAGCGCCATGCCGCGATGCGCGCCACAGCGGATTTCGTTGCCGCCGGAGACGATCAGCAGGCCGGTCTTGCCGGGCGCGACATCGACCGTGCCGATCAGGGTTTCGCCCTCGCAGGGAAAGGCGATCAGGCTTCGCATGCTGCCACCCAAGCGGCGATATCATCGGCAAGGACTTGCGCCAGAACCGGATCGTTGCCGGGTTCGCTCCTGCGCCAAAGCGGTGCGGCGTGGATCTTGCGGTCTGCCGCGGCGGGGTCGCCGGCGAGGCGGACGACGCGGTGCGGGATGTCCGGCTGGTCGAACACACTGGCGGCGGACAGCGACGACAGCAGGTCGGCCGACAGGCAGTTCCCGGCAATCTCCGCGGTGTCGGCACCGTACATCATGGCGTCGCGATCGCCGATATGGCCCGCGGCGCGCCAGATGCGGTGGAGGTCGCGGAGCAGGCTCTGGCCATCTTGCGGCGCGAAATGCCAGCGGCCGCTGTGCAGGGCACAATAGTCAAGCAGGGCGCCGCTGCGGATGCCAAGCGCATAGGTGCGGCGGCCGTCATCGAGGCAGCGGTCGGTCACCGCCTCCAGCGCCTCCGCCATGCGCAGGATTGTCAGATCGGCGAGCGGCGTCATGCTCTCGCCCTGTCCGGGCACATCGGGCAGCAGGCTGGCGATGCCGCGTTCCGCCAGCGCGCGCAGCAGTGTGACGGTGAACGTGCGGGTGCGGTTCGCTTCCTCGAACAGCGGCAGCGCGGCGACGATCACCGGGCCAGCGTCGGGGCCGAAGCGGAGCAGCGCCTCACGGCCGCCGGGCCAGTCGTAGTGATCGATGCGCGGCGCCATGCCGCAGGCTAGACGAGCGCCTTACCGGCGGCAAACTCCGTCAGCGCGCCGAACGTTTCCAGCATGTCGCCGTCGACCTCGTCATCCTCGATCAGGATTCCGAGCCGATCCTCGATCTCGGTCAGGACCCCCGCCACGGCCATCGAATCGAGTTCGGGCAATGCGCCGAATAGCGGCGTCGTCGGTTCGAAGGCGGCGACCCGCTCTGCCGACAGCCCCAGGACATCGGCCAACACGGCGCGGACGGTCGTTTCGACGGTGTGATAGCCTTCGGGGAGCAATGCGGCGGCCCTGATCGGTTGCGGTTCGGGACCCGTTAGAGGCTGGGGCTGCATTCGGCAACGGGGTGGCGCTATGAGAGGGGATGCTGTCGCCCGATCCCGACCCTTGCCCCATCGATCATGTCTTGCGGGGACGGGGCGACGATCCGGCGCTGATCGAGCGCCGCCGGACGTGGAGCTTCGCCGAACTGGAGGGGGCGGTCGCAAGCGTTGCCGGGTGGCTGATGGCATGCGGGCTGGATACCGGCGACCGGGTGGCGTCGTGGTTGCCGAAGACGGCGCTCGCCTGTGTCATGCCGCTGGCGGCGGCGCGGGCAGGGCTGGTGCATGTGCCGGTCAATCCGGGGCTGAGACGAGCGCAGGTGGCGCATATTCTTGGCGACAGCGGCGCGCGGGTGCTGGTGACACAGCGCGCACGAGCGGCGACGCTGGAAGACGGCGACGTGCCGGACGAATGCCGCGTGGTCGACGACGATCTGGTGGTCATGAGTGGTACGGGGCCCGGCTCCTCGCGGCACGATCCGCATGCGCTGGCGGCGATCCTGTACACCTCGGGATCGACGGGGCGACCAAAGGGCGTGATGTTGAGCCACGCCAACCTGTGGCTGGGTGCGGTGTCGGTGGCGCATTATCTGCGCATCTCGGCCGACGACCGGGTGCTGGGCGTGCTGCCGCTGTCGTTCGATTACGGGCAGAATCAGCTGCTTTCCACATGGTATGCCGGAGGAGCCGTGGCACCGATCGACTATCTGACGGCCCGCGATGTGGTGAAGGCGGTGGAGCGGGTCGGCGCGACGACGCTCGCGGGCGTGCCGCCCCTCTGGGTCCAATTGCTGGAGGCGGAGTGGCCTGCGGACACGGCGATGCGGCTGCGGCGGCTGACCAATTCCGGGGGTGCGTTGACGGAGCGGCTGGTGCGCGGACTTCGCGACCGCTTTCCCCGGGCGGAGGTGGTGGCGATGTATGGACTGACCGAGGCATTCCGGTCGACGTGGCTCGATCCGGCGCTGATCGACGCGCATCCCGATGCGATGGGGCGAGCGATCCCCTTTGCCGAGGTGATGGCGGTAAAGGCCGACGGGTCGCGAGCGATCGGAGAGCCGGGTGAACTGGTGCATGCCGGTTCGCTGGTGGCGCAGGGCTATTGGCGCGATACGGAGCGTACCGCGCTGCGGTTTCGGCCGGCGCCCGTCTGGGCGAAGAGCGGTGGCATGGCGGTATGGTCCGGAGACACCGTGATCGAGGGACCGGACGGCCTGTTCCGATTCGTCGGGCGGGATGACGAGATGATCAAGAGCGCGGGCAACCGGATCAGTCCGGTCGAGGTGGAGGAAGCGGTGCTGGCAGGCGAGGAAGCGCGGGAGGCGGTGGCGATCGGCGTTCCGGATGCGCGGCTGGGGCAGGCGATCGTGGTGGTGCTGACCGGCGAGCGCGATCGTGAAGATGCCTTGCGAACCCGATTGCGGAGTTTGTTGCCGAGCTTCATGCAGCCCGCGCGCTACGAGTGGCGCGATGCCTTGCCGCGGAACGCCAATGGCAAGCTGGATCGCGCGGCGATCCGGACGGAGGTGGTGGCATGAAGCCGATGGGACCGTTGCCGGCGGAATTCGCCGAACAATCGGGCATGCTGACGATCGCCGGCACCCGTGCGGAGGACTGGGCGACCGCCACCCCGGCCTTCGTTTACGACGTCGGTATCATCGCGGCGCGGGTCGAGCGTTTCCGGGCGGCGTTTCCCGGTATCGATCTACATTATGCGATCAAGGCCAATCCTTTGCCGGCATTGCTGGAGCGGGTGGCGCCAATGGTCGACGGTCTGGACGTCGCCTCTGGGGGCGAACTGGAGACGGCGCTGGCGGTTATGCCGGCGCGTTCGATCAGCTTTGCCGGACCGGGTAAACGCGATGCGGAATTGATCGGCGCGATCCGCGCGGGGGCCACGCTGAACGTCGAATCGGAGGGAGAAGCGGAGCGGGCGCTGCGGCTCGGCGAGGAACTGGGCGTGACGCCGCGGCTGGCGGTGCGGGTCAATCCCGATGTCGAGCTACGCGGATCAGGCATGAAGATGGGCGGACGGCCGTCGCCGTTCGGCGTCGACGCGGTGCGCGTCGCAGCGCTCGTCCGCCGGATTGTCGATGCTGGCGCGGACTGGCGCGGCTTTCATATCTACGCCGGCAGTCAGGCGCTGGATGCGGGTGCGATCATCGAGACGCAGGCGGCGACGCTGGCGCTTGCCGCACGGCTTGGCGACGAGGCCGGCCTTCTGCCGCCGTTCGTCAATCTGGGCGGAGGGTTCGGCGTCCCGTATTTCTCCGGCGACGTGCCACTCGATGTCGAACGGGTCGGCGTCGCACTGGCAGCGGCGGTGGCGGATTGTGACCTGACGGCGGCGGGCACACGCTATGGAATCGAACTGGGACGGTGGCTGGTCGCCGAGGCGGGTGTCTATCTGACGCGAATCGTCGATCGCAAGGAGAGCCAGGGCGAAACGTTTCTCGTGACCGACGGCGGCCTGAACCATCAACTGGCGGCGTCGGGCAACTTCGGCACGGTGGTGCGACGGAATTACCCGCTGGCATTGGCGCATGAGGTGGGTGGTGCGGCGGCAGAGACGGTGTCGGTGGTAGGGCCGCTCTGCACGCCGCTCGACCGGCTGGGGGACCGGATCGGATTGCCGCGTGCCGAAGCCGGGGACCTGATCGCCGTATTTCTGGCTGGCGCCTATGGCGCCTCGGCAAGCCCCACCGCATTTCTGGGGCACCCGCCCGCGACGGAGATCGTGGCGGGCTGATCAGTCGATCGTGAGCTCCGCTGTCAGCGTTTGCGCAGGCAGGTTCGCCGACGTGTCCTGCACGGTCACCGTCGTGCCCCGCGGCAGGTTGCCGAGGTGATAGGTGGTTTCGATACCCGTGGCGCTCTCGCCCGGCCGGCAGGCGCCTGCCGTCACCGCCGGACCGCACAAGGGGCGATTGGTGGATTGCGGCATCGCCTGCGCGCCATCGATACGTAACACGCGGGCGCGGCCGATGCCCGTCGCTCGCACGATCACCGTGATCGGACCGCGGTGGCGGCGAGTCGTCGCGCGCTGGTCAGGGCCGATCCGTTCGGACTGATCGATCGATGTGACGGCGACGATCTGAAGTTCGGTCAGCGGCGGCGCGGATTGCGCGATAGCGGGCGCGGCGAGCACGAGCGTGGCGAGTGGCAGGAAACGGATCATCGCGCAGTTGTAACGTATCGTGGTTGCGGGGAAAGCCCGGCCGATCGCGCCTGGCCTTCAAGCGTTCCTAACGCTATCTTCACCTCTCCGGCGGCATAGCGCCCTGGAAGCCCGTATCACGTCAGGACGTGGCGGGCGGCCAGGAGAAGACCCAATGCGTTCCGGTGTTTCCGTCCGTGTCCTGCTTGCCGTCGGCGCCGCCGCGTCGGCGCTGTCCGGCTGTTCGAGCGGCAGCGGCGGCCCGCAATTGCCGCCGGCATCCTATGTCGCGAGCAAGGAGCAGCCGGGCGAGGAATATGTCATCGGCCCGCTCGACCAACTCAACGTCTTCGTCTGGCGCAATCCGGAACTGTCGGCGAAGGTGCAGGTGCGTCCCGATGGCCGCATCACGACCCCGCTGATCAACGACATGCCGGCGGTGGGCAAGACGCCGTCGATGCTGGCCGCCGACATGAAGAAGGCGCTGGGCCAGTATGTCAAGGATCCGATCGTCTCCGTGATCGTCGAGAATTTCTCGGGCACCTACAGCCAGCAGGTCCGGGTGATCGGCGCGACCGACAAGCCTGCCTCGATCCCGTTCCGAGCGAACATGACGTTGCTGGACGCGATGATCGCGGTCGGCGGCCTCAACCAATATGCCGCCGGCAACAAGGCCAAGCTGATTCGTCACGACCGTGACACCGGCGAGCAGCACGAGTACAAGCTGGCGATCGCCGACCTGCTGAAGAAGGGCGATTCGAGTGCCAACGTCGGCCTGCAGCCCGGCGATGTCATCATCATTCCCGAATCGATGTTTTGAGGCGTTAGCGGATGAACGGCCTCTATGACGAAGCGCGGCTGGCGCTGCATGCGATCTGGACGCGGCGCTGGCTGGCGCTGGCGGTGGCGTGGGGTGTGTGCGTCGCCGGCTGGTTCGTCGTGAGCCAGATGCCGAGCCGGTATGAATCGCGTGCCCGCGTCTTCGTGCAGATGCAGTCGATCCTGCCCGCATCGATGGATGCGCCGGCCCAGACGCAGCAGAAGGACGTGGACACGATCCGCCAGACACTGATCAGCGCGGTCAATCTGGAAAAGGTCGTGCGTGGTACCGATCTGGCGCAGACGGTGTCGAGCGACCGCGACATCGCCGATCGGGTCGCCGGGCTTGCCACCGCGATCAAGGTGGAGAGCCAGCAGGACAATCTGTTCCAGATCACCACGACAGCGTCCTCGCCGAAGCTGGCGCGGGCGATCACGCAGAAGCTGATCGACATCTTCGTCGAACAGAACCTGGGTCGTGATCGTAGCCAGACGTCGCAGAGTCTCGAATTCCTCAACAAGCAACTCGAGCAGTTGCAAAAGCAACTGTCGGATGCCGACGCGAAGCGGTCCGATTTCCAGACCCGCTATCTCGGCTCGCTGCCCGGGACGGGCAGCGTCAGCGATCGCATGGGCGCATCACGCAGTCAGATGGCGCAGGTCGACGGCGACCTTGCCGCCGCGCAATCGAGCCTTGCGGCGGTGCAGGGGCAGATGGCGGGCACGCCTGCCACGATCCCGGGCATGGGCGGCGTCGCTGCCGGCCCGGCACGCGCCGCGCTGAACGCGATTCAAGGCCAGCTCGCGGACGCGCGGGCGCGTGGCTATACGGATCAGCATCCCGACGTGATCGCGCTCAAGCGGCAATTGTCCTCTGCGCAGGCTGCGGCACGCGGCGAACCGATGGGCGGGGGGACGGCGGGAACGCCGAATCCGCTGTACCTGTCGCTGCAGTCGATGGTCGCCGACAAGCAGTCTGCAGTGGCGGCGTTGCGGATGCGCAAGGCACAGTTGCAGGGCGATCTCGACCAGCTGAATGCCAAACTGTCGGGTGATCCCGAGGTCGCGGCAGAGCAAGGCCAGATCGATCGCGACTATCAGGTGCTGAAGGATCAATACGACCAGCTGCTGACCCAGCGCCAGCAGATCGCGTTGCGCGGACAGGCGCAGACACAGACCGATAACGTGAAATTTTCCGTTATCGACCCGCCGACGATGCCGCGCGCGCCGACGGCGCCGAACCGCATGCTGCTGCTGACCGGCGTGCTGATCGCCGGACTGGGCGCAGGCGTGGGTGCCGCGTTCGCGCTGGGCCAGTTGCGCGCGACATTCGCGACGGGGCCACGGCTTGAAAAGGCCACCGGCATGCCGGTGATCGGATCGATCGGCGAAGTGGTGACGCGGGTCCAGGCGGATCAGCGTGCCAAGCGCCTGAAGCTGTTCCTAGGCGGTGCCGCGGGGCTGGCGGCGGCCTATGTGCTGCTGGTCGGTGTCGAGGTGCTCCAGCGCGGCATGGCGGCGTGAGCGCGGGTAAGGACGATATGATGCACAAGCCCATCCGTCGCGAATCGCTGCTCGAGCGTGCGGCGCAGACCTATGACTTCGGATCGCAGCTGAGAGCGCGAGCGCCGCAGCATGCGCCGCTGGCGGACTTGCCGGCACCGGTGCGGCCCGTCGCCGATCCGGTCCCGGTTGTGGCCCCGGTCGCGGCCCCTGTCGCAGCCCCTGTCGCGGACGTGGTGGAGATGGATGCGACGTTCCTTGCCATCCCGCCCGAATTGCGGGCGCCGGTGGGACAGGAGCTGCCAGAATCCTTCTACGACACGCCCGAACTGAGCGATATCGCCACGATCGACCGCGGCATGCTGGCCGAGGCGGGCATGATCGTGCCGGGCGCACCCGTCGGGCCGCTGGCCGAGGAATTCCGGCTGATCAAACGCCAACTGCTCATCACGCGGGAACGGGTGGCGCAAACCGGGCAGGTCGACAAGGCACGGACCGCGCTGGTCTGTTCGGCACGACCGGGCGACGGCAAGACGTTCTGCGCGGTCAATCTGGCGCTGTCGATGGCGGCGGAACGGGATACCGAAGTGCTGTTGGTCGATGCCGATTTCGCCAAGCCAGACGTGCTGGCGCGATTGGGCATGGCGGAACAGCCGGGGTTGCTCGATGCGCTGGCGGACGGCCGGGTCGATGTCGAGAGCCTGGTGATCCGGACCGATGTCGGTGGACTGTCGATCCTGCCGGCGGGGACGAAGACCGCAACGGATACCGAATTGCTCGCGTCGGCGCGGACCCGCGCCGTGCTGGCGCGGCTGCTCGAGGCCAACCCGCGCCGCATCGTGATCTTCGACTCGCCGCCGGCGCTCGCGGCGTCCCCGGCCGCCGTACTGGCGATGCTGGTGGGGCAGGTGATGCTGGTGGTGCGGGCCGATCGCACGCCGGAAAACGAACTGCGCGAGGCGGTGCAGCGGCTGGATGGCTGTGACGAGATCGCGCTCGTGCTCAATGCCGTATCGTTCGTGCCGGGAGGGCACCGTTACGGCACTTATTATGGCCAGGAGTCAGGCAAGTGATGCGGGTTCTTTACGCGGGCGTCGCGCTGGGGGCGCTGATCGCCGGCACCGGCGCCGAGGCGCAGAGCCGCCGGGTGCAGGTGACGCCGTATATCGAGGTCGGGCAGGTGCTCGACGCCGATCTGAACAGCGGCGATGTGCTGACCTATTCGACGATCGCGGCGGGGATCGACGTAGCAGCCAGCACCGCGCGGGTTACCGGACAGCTGTCGTATCGCTACGAACGGCGCATCTCGTGGGACGACGACATCGGCGATGACGACATCCACACCGGTCTGGCACGCGTTTCGGCGCAGGTCGCGCGAGGCCTGACGCTGGAAGCAGGCGGCATCGCGACGCGGACACGCTCCGACATCCGCGGCGCCGCACCGGGCGTGCTGGTCGGCAACGTCGACAACATCAGCCAGGTCTATGCGGTGTACGGCGGACCCAGCTACGCCACCAATGCGGGTCCGGTCGCGATCGCGGCAAGCTATCAGGCAGGCTATACCAAGGTCGAAAGCCCCAGCTTCACGGCAGTGCCGGCCGGGCAGCCGCGGCTGGATTATTACGACGATTCGTTCGGGCAGGTCGCAGGGTTGAGTCTGGGCGTGCAGCCGGGCCAGATCCTGCCGATCGGTCTGACCGCCAGCGGCGGATGGGAGCGCGAGGATTCGGGCCAGCTCGACGGACGGTATGAAGGCTGGCGGGCGCGCGGCGACGTGCTGGCGCCGGTGTCCGCCAACGTCGCGCTGACTGCGGGCGTCGGCTATGAACGGATCGAGACGAGCAGCCGGTCTGCGCTGACCGATGCCACCGGCGTACCGGTGGTCGACCGCGATGGCCGGTTCGTGACCAACGAAGCCTCGCCGCGGCAGATCGCCTATCGCACCGACGGCGTCTATTATGATGCGGGCGTGATCTGGCGGCCAAACCGCCGCACCTCGGCGGAGGCGCATGTCGGCAAGCGCTATGGTTCGGTGAGCTATACCGGGCTGCTGACCTATCAGGCATCGGAGCATATCGGCTTTTCGGCGGATGTGTACGACAGCGTGACGACGTTCGGTCGGCAGTTGCGCACCGGGTTGTCGAACTTGCCCACCAGCTTCCTGTCGGCGCGCGATGCGTTCACGCAGCAGTTCAACGGCTGCGTCTTCTCGACCAGCGGCGCGACGCCGGGCGGGTGCCTGAACGACGTGTTCCAGTCGATCTCCACCGCCAGCTATCGCGCTCGCGGTGCGGATGCGGTCATGTCGGTAACACGCGGCCGGTCGATCTATGGCGGCGGCGTCGGCTATGCGAATCGCAAGCTGTTCAACCGTGAGAGCGTGCCCGGTGTGACGCTCTACGGCATCGAGGACGAGAGCTATTATGGCCAGCTGTTCTTCAATCGGACGCTGACGCCCGTGTCGACGATCGATGTCAACGCCTTCGTCAACTATTACGAATCGGGCGTCGCCCAATCGTTCGGCGTCTGGTCATACGGCACGACCGCCAGCTACGGGCACAGCTTCGGTCGGCTCACCACCTCGGCAAGCGCAGGCGTTTACGCGTTCGATACCGCCGATGTGGATACCACGTGGTCGGCGCAGGCTTTGCTCGCCGCGCGCTACTCGTTCTAAGGGCTGACGGATGTACGACGAGCATTTCGGACTGACGGGGCGGCCGTTCCAGCTGACGCCGGACGCGCGCTTCTGGTATGAGACGGCAACGCATCGCAAGGCGATGGCCTATCTGGGCTACGGCCTTGCGCAAGGCGAGGGCTTCGTCGTCGTCACCGGTGACATCGGCGCAGGCAAGACGACGCTGGTCGGGCACCTGACCGGCATGCTCGATCCCGCCGCGCTCAACGTCATCACCATCGTATCGACCGCGATCCCCGCCGACGACCTGCTGCGCATCGTCGCGACCGGGCTGGGTGTCGATCCGATGGGTCTCGCCAAGGCACAATTGCTCACCGCGATCGAACGCGGGCTGCATGCGGTGGCGCGATCAGGCCGGCGCACGCTGCTGATCGTCGACGAGGCGCAGGCGCTGCCCGTCGATGCACTCGAAGAATTGCGGATGCTGTCCAACTTCCAGGCGGGGGGACATGCGCTGTTGCAGATCCTGCTGCTGGGGCAGCCCGAATTTCGCGAGCGGCTGCACGGATCGGAGCGGCTCGAGCAGCTGCGCCAGCGCGTGATCGCGATCCACCATCTCGATCCGATGGAGCCGGGCGAGGTCGCCGATTACATCGCGCACCGCCTGTCGGTGGTCGGCTGGCAGGGGCGTCCGGACTTTGCCGACGATGCCTTCTCGGCGATGTATCAAGGGTCGGGCGGCGTGCCCCGCCGGCTCAACCAGCTTGCCGGACGCGTGATGCTGCATGCCGCGATCGAGGGGCTGGAGATGATCGACGCGCGGGTCGTGCGGAACGTGCTTCGCGATCTGCATGCCGACCTGCCGATGCTGGCTGCCGAGACGGGGGCCAGAGCCGAACCCGCACCGCAAGTCGCTCCCGAACCCGAGCACGCTGCACCCGAATCGACGGTGCGACGCTTCGTGCCGCGGACAGTGCAATGGCTCGAACCTGTCGTGGAGCCCGAGCCCGAGCCCGAGCCTGAAACCGCCACGGGGGGCATCGTCGTCGATGACGCGGCCGAACCGGTTGCGGAGCCGCTGCCCTCCACCCTGACCGAGGAGCGGATTGCGGCGCTGGAGACGCGCGTCGCCGAACAGGAAGCCGCGCTACGCCGGGTGCTGACGTTGCTGGTCGACTGGGTCGAGGCGGATCGCGGCGAGGTCGAGGCAGCTGCGGCAGCGGTGGTGGCCGGAGCGTCCGAGATCACCGACGACCACATCCCCATCCGCGCTCCCGCCGCGTGGGATCATGCCGCGTAGCGCCGTGCTCAACGGCCTGTCGGTCGATGTCGAGGAATGGTTTCAGGTCGGCGCATTCGAACGCGTGATCGCGAAGCGGGACTGGGACACGATCGCCAGTCGCGTGGAGGCGAACACCGGTGCGGTGCTCGACCTGTTCGCCGAAACGGGGGTGAAGGCGACGTTCTTCACGCTGGGCTGGGTTGCGCAACGGCATCCGCGGCTGATCCGGCGCATCGCCGATGCGGGGCATGAGGTCGCGAGCCACGGCTGGGATCACCAGCGCGTCTTTACGATGGATGCGAGCGCCTTTCGCGCCGATCTGGTCCGTGCGCGTGCGGCGCTGGAGGATGCCAGCGGGCAGGCGGTGACCGGCTATCGCGCCCCGAGTTTCTCGATCGACACTCGCAACCTGTGGGCATTCAACGAACTGGCCGAGGCGGGCTATGCCTATTCATCAAGTGTCGCGCCGGTGGTTCACGACCATTACGGCTGGCGCGACGCGCCGCGTTATGCGTTTCGGCCATTGAAGGATTCACCGATGATCGAACTGCCGGTCACGGTGGCGAAGATCGGCGCGAAGCATCTGGCGACGGGTGGCGGATTCTTTCGTCTGCTGCCGTCAGCGCTGACCGACTTCGCCGTGCGACAGGTGAATGGTGAGGGGCATGCGGGTATCTTCTATTTTCACCCTTGGGAGGTAGATCCGGACCAGCCGCGCGTCAAAAACGCGCCTTTGCGATCGAAAGTGCGGCATTATTCCCGTTTGGGCGCGATGGCGGGCAAGTTGCGCGGGCTGATCGCGCGGCACGATTGGGGACGGGTCGATACCGTGGTGGCTCGTGAAGCGGCATCGCTAGCGTGATCCCGCTGCTGGAAACGCCGCTCGGCGTACGTGAGGCCAACCTGTCCGACATCGGCGAGAGCGGTGCGATCGACGCGTTCGTGCGCGACGCGGCGGGCGCGACGCCATTCCATCTCACCGCGTGGAGCCGAGCGGTCGAGCGTGGCTGTCGGCAGCGCGCACGCTATCTGGTTGCCGAGCGTGCCGATGGCGGTATCGCCGGCGTCCTGCCGCTGACCGAGATGCGATCGCCCCTGTTCGGCAAGGCGCTGGTCTCGACCGGCTTCGGCGTCGACGGCGGTGTGCTGGGGGAGGGCGTCGACGCGCTTGGCTCCGGCGCATGGGAACTGGCGCAGCGGATCGGCTGTCCCGGCGTCGAACTGCGTGGCGGGCCTGCGCCCGGTGGCTGGGACACCGACGACACATCCTATCTCGGCTTCGTCCGCGACCTGTCCGCGACGGAAGAAGGCGAATTGCTGGCGATCCCGCGCAAGCAGCGCGCCGAGGTGCGGCGTTCGCTCGGCCTCGATCTGGAGGTCGTCACCGGCGGCGAGGCGCTGCTGGCGGAGCATTATCGCGTCTACGCCGAATCGGTGCGCAATCTTGGCACGCCGGTGTTTCCGGCCGCGCTGTTTCGCAGCGTCATGGCGGCGATGGAAGCCGACGTGCTGACCGTGCGCCACCAGGGCCGCGCGGTCGCAAGCGTGCTCAGCGTCTATTTCCAGGGAACGGTGTTTCCTTACTGGGGCGGTGGTACGGCAGCGGCGCGGACGTTGCGCGCCAATGACCGCATGTACTTCGCCCTGATGAACCATGCGCGCGGGCGGGGTTGCGCCCGGTTCGATTTCGGGCGGTCGAAAACCGGCACCGGCGCGGCGGCGTTCAAGAAGAACTGGGGCTTTACCCCGACCCCTCGCAGCTATGCCAAGCGTAGCGAAGGCGAAGCACGCGAGGTCAATCCGCTCAATCCGAAATATGCGCTGATGGTACGGACGTGGCAGCGATTGCCGTTGCCGGTCGCCAATATCGTGGGGCCGTGGATTTCGCGCGGGCTGGGGTGATGGAGCTGCTGTTCCTCGCCCATCGCGCGCCATTCCCGCCCGATCGCGGCGACAAGATCCGCAGCTATCACGTGCTGCGCTATCTGGCATCGCGAGCGAAGGTCCATCTGGTAGCGTTCGGCGAGACGGAGGCGGACTTCGACGTGCCGCCCGTACTGGCGGAGCGGCTGGCGAGCGTCGCGATCGTCCGGCGCGGCAAGGCGCAGGCGGTGGCTGCGCTGGAAGCGCTGGCGACGCGCAGGCCGGTATCGCTGACGGCCTTCGGATCGAAGGCGATGCACGATGCGGTGGCGCGGGTGCGCGCCGATGCGGTCTATTGTTTCTCGGGCCAGATGGCGCAGTATCTGCCGACGGACGTCCCCACGGTGATGGATTTCGTCGATGTCGATTCGGCCAAATTCGCCGGCTTTGGCGAGAGCGGATCGCTGCCGATGCGGTGGATGATGCGGCGTGAGGCGAGGATGCTGGGGGCGTTCGAGCGGCAGGTCGCGGGCAACGTCCGGGCCAGCGTGTTCGTGAGCGAGGCGGAGGCCGCGCTGTTTCGCAGCGGTGGTGGTCGGGGGCGGATCGAGGCGGTCGAAAACGGCATCAATGCCGCGGCGTTCGATCCTGCCCGCGCTCTGCCTTCCATGAGGACGGGAGAGGATAAAACGCCGCTGATCGTCTTCACTGGCCAGATGGATTACCGCCCCAACATCGAAGCGGTGACGTGGTTTGCCGCCGACGTCCTGCCGCTGCTACGCACTGGATTTCCGACGCTCCAATTCGCCATCGTCGGTCGTGCGCCGACGGCCGCCGTGCAGGCGCTCGCCGGCGATGATGTGATCGTGACCGGTGCGGTCGACGACGTGCGGCCATGGCTAGCGGCGGCCGATGTCTGCGTCGCTCCGCTCAAGCTGGCGCGAGGTATCCAGAACAAGGTGCTGGAAGCGATGGCGATGGCGCGGCCGGTGGTCGCGTCGGTAGCTGCGGCCGAGGGGATCGATCATGGCGGCACGTTGCAGGTTGCGGACGACGCGGCCGATCATGCGGCGCAGATCGCCGGATTGCTGAGCGACCCGCATGCCGCCGCTGCGCTCGGCGCCAGCGCACGGGAGCGGGTGCTGGCGCGCTACGACTGGGACGCCCGGCTGGCACCGCTGGACGCGCTGCTGGGACTGGCCGCATGATCGTCGCGCTGGCATCCGGACGCGACGCCGTGCCGGTCGGTGTATGGCGGCGGCACGGGATTGCGCTGGCGCTCGCCGTGGCTGCGATCCTGCTGCTGTTCCGGGAGGATGTCGCGCATCTCGGGTCGATCTGGTGGACCAGCACGACCTTCGGGCATTGCCTGTTCATCGGACCGGTGATCGGCTGGCTGGTGTGGCAGCGACGGCGTGAACTGGCGGCGTTGACGCCGGCGGCGTGGTGGCCCGGGCTGGCGCTGATCGCCGCAGGCGGCGCCGGCTGGCTGATGGGGCAGGCAGGGGCGGTCAGCTTCGCCCGGCAATTCGGCCTGATCGTCATGTTGCAGGGCGCGACCGTGACCCTGCTTGGTCCGCAAGTGGCGCGGGGGCTGTTGTTCCCGCTTGGCTATGCAGTGTTTCTCGTTCCGTTCGGCGAGGAGCTGGAGCCGCCGCTGCAGGCCGTCACCGTCAGGATCGTGATGCCGTTGCTGCATCTGGTCGGCGTGCCGGCGGAATCGAACGGCGTGCTGATCCACGCGGGCCGGTATTATTTCGAGGTGGCGGAGGCGTGTTCGGGCGCCAAATTCGTCATCGCGATGCTGGCATTCGGCATGCTCGTCGCCAACGTGTGCTTCGTATCATGGCGTCGTCGGGCATGGTTCATGGTCGCCGCGATCGTCGTACCGGTGCTCGCCAACGGCCTGCGGGCGTTCGGGACGATCTATGCCGCACACCTGACCAGCGTGGAGGCGGCGACGGGGTTCGACCATGTCGTCTATGGCTGGGTGTTCTTCGGACTGGTGATGGCGGCGGTGCTGGGCATTGGCTGGCGCTGGTTCGATCGCGCGCCGGATGCGGCGATGTTCGATCCCGCCGAACTGCCCGTACCGCGGCGAGGCCTGTTGGCATTACCGCTCGCGACATTGCTGGCGGTCGGCGTGGCGGGGCTGTGGCCGGCATGGAGCGCCGCCATCGCGCATCGTGCGACGCCGTTGCCGGCGCATATCGACCTGCCGCAGGTCGCGGGGTGGAGCCGCGTCGCGCTCAGCCGGGCGGCACCGTGGCAGCCGTATTATCCCGGCGCCGATCACAGCCTGTTCGGCCGCTATGCGCGGGCCGACGGCGCGGCGGTCGATCTGGCGATCGCGGTGTTCGGCAGCCAGGGTGAGGGCCACAAGATCGGCGCGTTCGGCACCGGCGTGATCCGCGAGGAGGACCGCTGGGTGCGAATAGCGGATACCGGCCCGATCGCAGGCGGATCGACCTTGCGGATGACGGCGCCGGGCCCGGTGGAGCGCGTCGTCGCGACATGGTACGTCGTCGGCGACAGGGTAACGGCGGACGAACGCGTGGTGAAGATCGAAACGATGAAGGCGAAGCTGCTCGGCGGGCCGCAACGCGCGGTGGCGATCCATGTGTCGGCAGAGGTGGTGCCGGGGCGTGATGCACGCGCGGATATCGCGGCGCTGGCGGCGGCAATCGGCCCGATCGGCGTGCTGGGCGACACCGCGGCCGGGCTGCGCTGATGTGCGGCATCGCCGGCATCTTCCATCCGGGTACGCCGAAGCCGGTCGACCCCGCGCGCATCGCGGCGATGATCGGCGCGCAGGCGCATCGCGGTCCTGACGGGGAGGGGGTCTGGACTGCACCCGGCGTCGGGCTGGGGCATCGGCGGCTGTCGATCATCGATCTGGAGGGATCGCCGCAGCCGATGCAATCGGGCGCGCTGACGGTGACCTACAATGGCGAGATCTACAATTTCGCCGAGCTGCGCACCGCGTTGGCGCAGAAGGGCGCACGCTTTCAGACGCGGGGCGATACCGAGGTGCTGCTGCACGGCTGGCGCGCGTGGGGGCCGGCGCTGCTCGATCGGCTGAACGGGATGTTCGCCTTTGCGATCCACGATGCCGATGCGGGGACGTTGTTCCTGGCGCGCGACCGGATGGGGGTGAAGCCGCTCCATTACGTCGAACTGTCCGATGGCAGCATCGCCTTCGCCTCCGAGCTGAAGGGGTTGCTTGCGCATCCCTTGCTACGGCGGGTGCCGGACGTGACCGCAGTCGAGGATTATCTGGCGTTCGGCTACGTCCCCGACGACGCCTGTCTGGTCGCGGGCGTGAAGAAGCTGCCGGCGGGAACGTTCCTGCACGTGCAACGCTGGCAGGGGATGCCGCGGCCGAAGCGCTGGTGGGACGTGAGCTTCGCCGATCGGGCGAACGGATCGGCCGGCGTGCTGGGCGAGGAGCTGCTCTCGCGGATGCGCGACGGGGTACGCAGCCGGATGGTGGCGGACGTGCCGCTGGGCGCGTTCCTGTCGGGTGGTGTCGACAGCTCCGCGGTCGTCGCGCTGATGGCCGAGGCGAGCAAGACGGCGGTGAAAACCTGCACGATCGGCTTCGACGAGGCGGGGCATGACGAGCGTGTCCATGCGGCGGCGGTCGCGCAGCGCTTCGCGACGGATCATCATGTGCAGGTCGTACGCTCGGACGATTTCGCGCTGATCGATACGCTGGTCCATCATTTCGACGAACCATTCGCCGATGGCAGTGCGCTCGCGACCTATCAGGTGGCGGCGCTGGCACGGAAAAGCGTTACCGTGGCGCTGTCGGGCGATGGCGCGGACGAGGCACTGGCCGGGTATCGCCGCTACAAGTTCCAGGCGGCGGAAGAGCGGGTGCGCGGGTTGCTGCCGCCGGCCTGGCGGAAGGCGGCGTTCGGGACGCTGGGCCGATATTATCCCAAGGCCGACTGGGCGCCGCGACCGTTGCGGGCGAAGGCGACGCTGCTGGCGCTCGGCGCGGATGGCGACGAAGCCTATGCGCGCGCGGTCGGCGTGACCGCGCCCGGGCTGCGCGCGCGGTTGCTGAGCGCGGAGGCGCGGGCGGCGCTGCAGGGGCATCGTGCGGAGGATCGTTATGTCGCTGCGATGCGGGCGGCACCGGCGCGCGATGCGATCGACCGCGCGCAATATGCCGACATCAAGATCTGGCTGCCGGGCGACATCCTGACCAAGGTCGATCGCACCAGCATGGCGGTGGGGCTGGAGGCGCGCGAGCCCTTGCTCGACCATCGGCTGATCGAATTCTGCGCGACCCTGCCAGCGGGCATGCGGCTGCGGCGTGGCGAGGGGAAGTGGCTGATGAAGCGCAGCCTCGAGCCTTATCTGCCGAAGGATATCCTGTACCGGCCGAAGATGGGGTTCGTTACCCCGATCAGTGCGTGGTTCCGCGGGGCGTTGGCGGCGGAGGCCGAGGGGCTGTGCCGATCACGAACGCTGGTGGAAAGCGGCTGGCTCGACATGAAGACCGTCGCCTCGCTGGCGGAAGAGCATCGCAGCGGGCGAGCGGACCACGGGCGGACGTTATGGCAGTTGCTGATGCTGGAGCGGAGCGCCAAGCGGCTGTTCGGGTGACCTCGCCCGCCGCCAATCAGCGTCGTCGTTACCATATCCGCTAACGTCCATTTGCAGACATCCGCTCGATCTGTGAGGATGTAGCGATGCGCTCATCCCTCCTTCTGACAGTCGCTTCGCTGACACTCCCGTCATGCGCATCAAGGGTAGTTCAACTATCTGCTGACCGATGCTGGTCATTATCGGCAAGCGACAGGGTTGAAGGCACAGCCCTCCTCTACGTCGCGTCTCCTTTTACCTTTCATGTCGGTCCGAAATTGTCGGGAGGTCCAGACTGCCCCCGCTATTTGATTAGCTTTGCCAACAAAGCCGTTGGTAGCGCCTATGCCGAGATCACGAACAAGCGAATGCCTGATGATCTGGAAGGGGGGGCGACCGAACGAACCGTCGCCTTATCGGGCGACGTCGAACGGGGGGATAAAAGAGAAGGCCTCACCATTGTTATCACTCAGCTTCGTTTTGCCAAGCGAACCGAACTATGATCAAAAAAAATGCGCTGTTCGTCGGTTTAAGACATATGGGTGCGGAAAGCAGTCGTTCCGCTTTCCACCAATTACGCATACTCACACCGCCGGCGATCGTTGGCCCCGTCATTCGTTGCGGCAGTGGGTGAGTGTGATGCGACCGGCGTCCTACCGCAACTTGGCGATCGACAGCCCGTCGGCCTTGGCGCGGTCCTTGGTCGATTCCTCGCTGCGGGTGAGGGCCTTGGCTATCGCCTTCAGCGCCATGCCCTTTTTCGCCAGCGTGTGGAGCTTCTGGATCTCGTCCTGCGTCCACGGTTGGCGGTGGCGTTCGAAGCCTTCTCCCTTGCCCATCAGAACACTGCCATCGAGGCATGGAGCGTGAGCGCGGCAAGCGCGACGGTGGAGGCGAGGTACAGCATGAAGCGAGGTCCTACCCGGTTCACCGTTGCCTGTACCAGCGAATGTAGCACCCGCAGAGCGACATAGACCCAGGCGACGGCCGCGTTGACGCCGTTGCCGGTGCCACTGAGCGCGATCACGGTGCAGATCGCGTAGAACAGCGTCGGCTGTTCCATCAGGTGATTGTGGTTGTGCGCGATCCACTGGATGTGGGGCGGCAGTCCGCGGTCGGCGTCGGCGGGCTTGCTGCCGACGAGCTTGCCGAGATCGATGCCGGCCGCCTTCATCGCCGGCAGGCGGGTGGCCATCATCCAGACGAGCATCACCAAGGTCCAGGCGATGAGCGCGACCATGGGCCGCAGGATTTCGCTGTGCATGATCTGGGTTCCCCTCCCGTTTTCCCGTTTTCGGAAGGGTGCATTAGTGATTGAGTGCGTGCAACTCATTCCTCCCCCGCCAGGGGGAGGTGGCAGCGCAGCTGACGGAGGGGGAGGTAAGCCGCATCCCCCCGTCATAAAATTCGTCGCTTACCTCCCCCTCCGTCACGGCTTTGCCGCGCCACCTCCCCCTGGCGGGGGGAGGAATGAGGAAGACAAACAGGGCGGAGTTTCCTCCGCCCCGCATCGTGCGCTTACTTGTCGAACAGCTTGCTCCAGCGGTGGACCGGGCGGTCCTTCCACAGGCCGCGGTGATAGGCGTCGGATGCGAGCAGCGGCATGACCGAGCCGGCCTCGGCGAAGACCATCTGTTCGATGCCGGTGTTGACCTTGCCCCAGCTCGCCGCCTCTTGCAGCGTCGAGGACGAGCAGGCGCCGTCGCGGACGTCGGCGACGGTGATCTGCACCGCGTATTTGTGGACCTGCACGTCGTCATGGCCGAGGATTTCGGCGCAGACGACGGTGTCCTGGATGAAGTTCTTCGGCACGCCGCCGCCGATCATCAGCAAGCCGGTGACACCCGCCTCGATCTTGATCTGCGTGAGTTCGCGGAAGTCGGCGACCGCGTCGATCATCAGATACGGGCGGCCAGCCTTGGCGGCATCGACCTGATGCTTGACGAGGCCGAAGCCGGCCGAGCTGTCGACGAACGCCGGGCAGAAGATCGGCACGTCATGCTCATAGGCGAGCTTGACGAGGCTGTTCTCCTTCTTGCCGTGTTCGACGAGGTACTTGCCCATCTCGCGGATGAATTCGCGGCTGGAATAGGCGCGCGGCTCGAGCGATTCGGC
The DNA here is from genome assembly GCA_024072375.1 of Sphingomonadaceae bacterium OTU29LAMAA1. Lineage (NCBI taxonomy): Bacteria > Pseudomonadati > Pseudomonadota > Alphaproteobacteria > Sphingomonadales > Sphingomonadaceae > Sphingomonadaceae bacterium OTU29LAMAA1. Next base: position 1,033,795 of record CP099617.1, on the reverse strand, counting down.
GATCTCGAAGATCGTGTGGTCGACGTTCTGGAGCGCTTCCTCGTCGATGTAGGTGTCGTAGATGCGGTCGATGTAGAGCGAGCGCAGTGTGTCGTCGTCGGGGATTTCGAGCGCCTGGAAGTGCTTGTGGCCGAGGCCTTCGAAAAAATCCATATCGACGATGGTCGCGCCGGTCGCGACGATGCCGTCGACCATGTTGTTGCGCACGAGGTCGGCATAGAGGTCCATGCAGCCGCCGGCCGAGGTCGATCCGGCGATGACGAGGAAGATCGAGCAATCCTTGTCGGCCAGCATCTGGTTGTAGATGTTGGTCGCGCGGCCGAGGTCGCGGCTGGTGAAGCTCATGTCGGCCATCGCATCGACGATCGGACGCGCGTCGAAGCTCTTGATGTCGATGTGCTTGACCTGCTTCGACAGCAGTTCGGCCTTGCGATTGTCGTTGATCGGCGCGTTCGCACCGGCGGTCTTGTTCAGGGTATCGGTCATGGTTCGCCTTTGGCTATCCAGAACCCGTCGTCATTCACTTACTTGGGGACGCGGAAACCCAAAGCCTCCCCTCCCGCCGCAGCGGAAGGGGGGAAGATCGTTCGTTAGTCGGCGGGCGTTACAGCTTGACGACGTTGGTCGCGCGCTGGTCCAGCCGGTCGTCCTCGATATAGACCGAGAGCATCGGTTCGTCATCGGCGATCACATTCTCGCTGATGCCGAAGCCGTTGAACTGCGTGCGCATCGCCGAGCCATAGGCGCCGAGCATGCCGATCTCGAAATAATCGCCGGTGTTGGTGTCCGCGGGCAGCGGGAACGGGCCGGCCATATAGTCGAGGTCGTCGCAGGTCGGACCCCAGAAGGCGAAGTCCATGTCGCGCGCGTCGCTGTCCGGTTCGCGGAGCAGCTGCACCGGATACTTCCAGCCGATATGCGCGGCATCGAACAACGTGCCATAGGCGCCGTCGTTGATGTACAGCTCGGTGCCGCGGCGACGCTCGACGCGCACCACGACCGAGGCGTATTCCGCGCACAGCGAGCGGCCCGGCTCGGCCCACAATTCGGCCGAATAGCTGATCGGCAGGCTCTCGAACGCGCGGTGGATCGTCTCGAAGAAACGCTCCAGCGGCGGCGGGGTCATGCCGGGATAGCTCGACGGGAAGCCGCCGCCGACGTCGATAACGTCCACGGTCACTGCCGCCTCGACGATCGCAGCGCGGGCGCGCTCCATCGCGTTGGAATACGCGTCGGGCGACATCGTCTGGCTGCCGACGTGGAAGCAGATGCCAAGCGCATCGGCGACCTGACGGGTCGCCATCAGCAGTTCCCTGGTCTCGCCGGGGCCGACGCCGAACTTCGAACCGAGGCTGAGCTTGGCATATTCCGACGACACGCGCAGCCGCACGCACAGCGTCAGGTCGGTCGCGCCACGGGTGGCGACGACGATCTTGTCGAGCTCTTCCATGCTGTCGAGCGAGAACGTCTTCACGTCATGGACGAAATACGCCTCGGCGATCGCCTCTTCCGACTTGACCGGGTGCATGAAGCAGCAGGTGGCATTCGGCAGCGTCGCCTTGACCAGACGCACTTCGGCGATCGACGCGGTATCGTAATGCGTGATGCCGTTATCCCAGAGGATCTGAAGCAGATCCGGGCTGGGGTTCGCCTTCACCGCGTACATCGAGCGGCCCGGAAACTTCTCGACGAAGAATCGGGCTGCCCGTGCCGCGGCGTGCGGACGAACGAGCGTGACCGGGTCCACCGGGCGCGCCTTGGCGATGTCGATGCCCCCGCGAACAGATGCGGTACGGGCGGTCGAGAGGGGCGCTAACCCCAGCGCGCTATCGTGCTTGGCCAATTCAAGGGACCTCCAATTGCCTTTCGGCATACGGTGACAAAAGCTGCCTTGCGGTTGGAAGTCCCATGGGGCAGCGGAAGCGCGATCTATGGTCGTCCGACCCCCATGTAAAGTGGGTTGGTGCACGAAAGGACAGATAGTGACGATTTTGCGACAGCCGACGCGGGCGGGGGTGCGGGATGCCGCCGAAAAGATCGCCCGCATCCTGCCGCCGACGCCGCTTTATACGCGTGAAATCAAAGGTCTAGACGTCGCGTTCAAGGCCGAATCGTTGCAGCCGATTGGCGCGTTCAAGATTCGCGGCGCGTGGCATCGACTGACCGCATTGGACGAGGATGCGCGACGTCGCGGGGTGGTGGCGTTCTCGTCGGGGAATCATGCGCAGGGGGTCGCCTGGGCGGCGAAACGGCTGGGGATCGCGGCAACGATCGTGATGCCCGCAGATGCGCCGCGTGCAAAGCTGGAGGGGACGCTGGCGCTGGGCGCGGAGGTGGTCCGCTACGACCGCGCGACCGAAAGCCGCGAGGCGATCGCCGGGCGGCTGGCGGAGGCGCGGGGCGCGACGTTGGTGCCGAGCTTCGACGACGCGTGGATCATCGAGGGTCAGGGGAGCGCGGGCATCGAAGCGGAAGCGCAGATGGTGGCGCTCGGGCTTGGGCCAGTGGTGCGGGCGGTGGTGCCGTGCGGCGGCGGGGGGCTGTCGGCGGGTATCGCGCTGGGACTCAAGGATGCGGCGATCACCGTGGTCGAGCCCGAAGGCTGGGACGACATGCGCCGTTCGCTGGAGGCATCGTGGATCGAGCCGGTCGGGCCGAACCCACCGCCGACCGCGTGCGATTCATTGCAGACGACGCGGGTGTCGCCGCTGACGTTCGACGTGCTGTCGCGGCGCGACGCGACCGGCGTGGCGGTGAGCGAGGCAGAGATTGCAAAGGCGCAGCGCTGGGCAGCGGAGCATCTGCGGCTGGTGATCGAACCCGGCGGCGCGGTCGGGCTGGCTGCGGTACTGGCGGGGAAAGTGGTGGTGGAGCCGGGGCTGCTGGTGGTGCTGTCGGGGGGGAACGTCGACATCGATGCTTATGCGCGGGCGATCGGCTGAGCGGACGTTACCCTGCCATTATGGCGGGGCTGTTAAAGAATGCTGCTCCCCTCCCTGCAACAGAGGGGCTGATGGTAGGTTGCTGCTTGGCGATATGGACGGGACGCGCTGGGTCTGAACCGTATCGCCCGGCTTCCACCCACCCCTGACCCTCCCTTGCAGGGAGGGGGGGAGGTTGCGTTTGATAGCGGGTGGCTCGACTTACCGGGGCAATCGCGGCACAATCTCCGCATGACTGGCCCCCTTGGATCGATCGCCAATGCCGCACCCGCCATTGCCATGCTGGGTTGCTTCGCCTGTCTGATCGGGGGCGGTGCGCTACTCGCGCGGGGCGGGGATCGAAAGAAGGCGGTGCTGTTGCTGGTGATGGCTGCGGTGCTGCTGGGCAACGTGGTCATCTGGCAGATGTAGCCATTCTTTATTCCTCACCCGCCAGGGGGAGGGGGACCGTTCGGCGTCAGCCGAATGGTGGAGGGGGAGGTAAGCGATGTCCTCTGTTATCGAATACGTCGCTTACCTCCCCCTCCGTCACCGCTTCGCGATGCCACCTCCCCCTCGCGGGGGAGGAATGGGCGACTGAGGTCACCGGATCGGCGAGTTCGGGTCGAGCCGCATATCCAGATACTTGTCCACCGAACGCATCAATTCCGGCGTCTCATTCTCGAAGAAGTGATTCGCCTTCGGGATCGTGTCGTGATGGATCGTGATGTGCTTCTGTGTGCGCAGCTTGTCGACCAGCTTCTGCGTCGCGCCCGGGGTCGCGACCTCGTCGGCTTCGCCCTGGATGATGATGCCCGATGACGGGCAGGGCGCCAGGAAGCTGAAATCGTACATGTTCGCGGGCGGCGCGACCGAGATGAAGCCGCGGATTTCCGGGCGACGCATCAGCAGCTGCATGCCGATCCACGCGCCGAAGCTGACGCCAGCGATCCAGGTGGTCGACGCCTCAGGGTGGAAGCTCTGCACCCAGTCGAGCGCGCTCGCCGCGTCGGAGAGTTCGCCGACTCCGTTATCGAACGTCCCCTGGCTCTTGCCGACGCCGCGGAAGTTGAAGCGCAGCGTTGCGAATCCGCGGCGCTGGAACGTCTTGTAGAGCTCCTGCACCAGCCGGTTGTTCATCGTGCCGCCCGCGCTCGGGTGCGGGTGAAGGATCATCGCGACGGGCGCGCGGGGACGGGGAGCCGGGGCGAAACGCCCTTCGAGACGGCCTTCGGGACCGGGGAAAATGACTTCGGGCATGAGTCTCGCCACGTAAGAAGGGGCGCGCTGGTGGAGCGCAGAATGTTGCGCGCTATATAGGGGTGACGCTCCCTTGCGCAATTGGAACGAATCCTGCCGAACCGTATCTATCTGGATCATGCCGCGACAACCCCGATGACCGCCGCGGCGCGCGACGCCATGGCGCGCGGGCTGACGCTGTGGGCGAATCCGTCGTCGCCGCATGCGGAGGGGCGCGCGGCTCGGGCGGCGCTGGAGACGGCGCGCCGGGATATCGCGACGGCCTACGGTTGGCGGGGCGAGACGTTGCTGACCGGCGGGGCGAGCGAGTCGCTGGCCATAGCGCTGGGTCGGACGACGTTGCAGCGGCGGCTCGTCACGGCGGTGGAGCACGATGCGGTGATGCGCGCGAGCGCGGGCGCAGATGTCGTGCCGGTCGGCGCGGACGGCATCGTCGATCTGGATGCACTCGCGGCAATGCTGGCGGCTGACCCGGCGCTGGTCTGTGTGCAATGGGCGAACAGCGAGACGGGTGTGCTTCAGCCGATCGCCGGAATAGCCGCGGTGGTGCACGATGCGGGTGGCAAGCTGCTCGTGGATGCGGCGCAGATGCCGGCGTCGGCGGAACTGGCGGAGATCGCCAATCTGGTCGCAGTGTCGGCGCACAAGCGCGGCGGGCCGCCGGGGGTGGGCGCGCTGCTGGTCCGCGATCTGGCGCTGCTGCATCCGAGCGGCGGGCAGGAGCGAGGCTATCGGCCGGGTACGGAGAATCTGCCGGGCGTGCTCGGTTATGCGGCGGCGCTGGCCGAGGCGGAGCCGGATCATTCCGCGCTGCGCGCGAGGCTGGACGATGCGATCGTGCGGTCGGGGGGCGAGATCGTCGCGGCGGACAGCCCGCGGCATCCGGCGATCGGATCGTACCGATTGCGGGGAAGCGCGGCAGCGGCGCAGCTGATCCTGCTCGACAGCGCCGGCTTTGCCGTCTCGGCGGGCAGCGCCTGTTCGAGCGGCAGCATGAAGCCGAGCCATGTGCTCGCCGCGATGGGCTGGAACGAGGCCGCCGGGCGTGAAGTGATCCGCGTGAGCTTCGGCCGGACGACGACCGAGGGGGAGGTCGACGCGTTCATCGCCGCATGGCGTCAGATGGCCCGAACGACCCGGCGCGCAGCGTGATCTATCTCGATTATCAGGCGACGGCGCCACTCGCGCCCGAGGCGTTGGCCGCGATGCTGCCGTGGTTCGAGACGCAGCATGCCAATCCCCATTCGGCGCATCGGCCGGGGCGGGGGGCAAAGGCCGCGGTCGAGGTCGCGCGGGAGCAGGTGGCCGCGCTCATGCCGAAGGGCGGGCGCGTGGTGTTCACGAGCGGCGCTACGGAGGCGCTGAACTGGGCGATCAAGGGCATCGGTCGTGCGACCGTCATAGCCGCGGCGACGGAGCATGCGGCGGTGCTGGATACCCTGGCGTCTCGCGAGTTCGGAGAGCGCGGGATCATTGGCGTCGATCGTGACGGCATGGCTGATCCGGCGCTGCTCGATGTGATGTTTACGCCGCGCCGAGAGGCGCAACTCGCTGCCGTGATGCTGGTGAACAACGAAATCGGCGTCATCCAGCCCGTCGCCACGCTGGCACAGGCGGCCCATGAGGCCGGCGCGCTGTTCCTGTGTGACGCGGTGCAGGGGTTCGGACGCGTCGCTATTCCGGCCGACGTCGACCTGATCGCGATGTCGGCTCACAAGATCCACGGACCCAAAGGCATCGGCGCACTGTGGATCCGCGACGGCGTGACGCTCGATCCGCTGCTGCATGGCGGCGATCAGGAGGGCGGACGGTCGGGAACGCTGTCGCCGGCCCTGTGCGCCGGCTTCGGCGTGGCGGCGCGTTTGATGGCGGAACGGGGCGAGGCCGATGCGGCGCATGTCGAACGGCTGTGGGCGCTTGCGGTCGGGCGGCTGCGCGGCTGGACGATCAACGGATCGGTCGAACTCCGCTATCGCGGCAACCTCAATGTGCGGCGAGACGGGCTGGATGTGGCGCGGCTGATGTCGGATTGTCGCGACATCGCCTTTTCCGCGGGGTCGGCGTGCGCCAGCGGGTCGGGGCGGTCGAGCCATGTGTTGCGTGCGATCGGGCTAAGCGATGCGCAGGCGCGCTCCAGCATCCGGCTGGGCTTCGGGCGGTATACCACCGAGGATGAGCTTCGCACCGGGCTGGATGCGATCGTCGCGGCGGCGGATCGGCAGCGGTCGTGATCCGGGTACGCTTCGTCGCCGCAGATGGCAGCGCGAGAGAGGCGGCGGGGGTGGAGGGCGCACGCCTGCTCGATGTCGCGCAGGCGGATGGCCAGCCGCTGGAGGGGACATGCGACGGCGATCTCGCCTGCGCGACATGCCATGTCGTCGTCGCTGCGGAGGATTTCGCGCGACTGCCGCCAGCCAGCGAGGAGGAGGAGGATCTGCTCGACCTCGTTCCCGCGGCAACGCGGACGAGCCGGCTGGCGTGCCAGATCAGGCTGACGCCGATGCTGGACGGGCTGACGGTGTGGGTGCCCTCGATCTGACCGGCACGCTGCGGCAGCGAACCTGACATTTCGACAACGGCGAATTCAGGAACCGTGCATGGCGGCGGCGCGATGGTGCGTCATGCCCGGCTGGCCGGGTGCGTGAAAGGAGTATCCATCATGAAGCTGATTGCATTGTTCAGCGCCGCAGCGCTCGCCGCGGGAACGCTCATGACCCCGGCACCCGCCGAGGCGCAGCGGCACGGCTACGAGCGCGGCTACGATCGTGGAGATCATCGCGGTTATGATCGCCGCTGGAACCGGGGGCCGGACCGGCGCTGGGATCGTGGCCGGCATCGCGGCTACGACCGCGGGCGGGGCTATGGCTATGGACGTGGCGGCTACGGTCGCGGTCGTACCGTATGTCGGGTTCAGCGTGGCTATTACGGGCCGGTGCGGCGCTGCTTCCGCGTCTATCGTTGATCTGATGGCTTGATCCCGCCGCCCGACCCCGCCATATGCGCCGCGGGAGTCGGGCGGACGTGGTCGTCGCCAACCCGGTCAGGTCCGGAAGGAAGCAGCCGCAACGATTTCGCCGCGGGTCGTCCCGGCTCCCACCGCAAGCCGCTGCTTGCGCGGCCAGCGGCGCCAAGCGCCGTCTGACGTCATGGCTTTGCCATGACGCGCCAAGTACCCCGCACCCCACCAAGCCCTTCGACACCAGCGCCCCCGCATCCTATATGCGTCGCGATGGCCGATTCCTTCGATCTGGGCGAACCGCCGCAACCCGCGGCAGCGACCCCGTACCGCGTGCTTGCGCGTAAATACCGTCCCCAGACCTTTTCCGAGCTGATCGGGCAGGACGCGATGGTCACCACGCTGGGCAATGCGATCAAGCGCGACCGGCTGGCGCATGCGTTCCTGATGACCGGCGTCCGGGGAGTCGGCAAGACGTCGACCGCGCGGTTGATCGCCAAGGCGCTGAACTGCGTCGGACCAGACGGGCAGGGCGGCCCGACGATCGATCCCTGCGGCGTCTGCGAGCCCTGCCGCGCGATCGCCGAGGGGCGGCACATCGACGTGATCGAGATGGACGCCGCGAGCCACACCGGCGTCGACGACGTGCGCGAGATCATCGACGCGGCGCGCTACGCCGCGGTGTCGGCGCGCTACAAGATCTATATCGTGGACGAGGTCCACATGCTGTCCAAGAACGCCTTCAATGCGTTGTTGAAGACGCTGGAGGAGCCGCCTGCCCACGTGAAGTTCCTGTTCGCCACCACCGAGGTGAACAAGGTGCCGATCACGGTGCTGTCGCGCTGCCAGCGGTTCGACCTGCGGCGAATCTCGGCCGAACAGCTTGCCGCCCATTTTGCCTTCGTCTGCCGCGAAGAGCAGGTCGAAGCGGAGCCGGAGGCGTTGATGCTGATCGCGCGTGCGGCGGAAGGATCGGCGCGCGACGGATTGTCGATCCTGGATCAGGGCATAGCACATGCGGGACTCGAAGGCGGAGGCGTGACGGCTGACGCCGTCCGGCAGATGCTGGGGCTGTCCGACCGCGGCGCGGTGCGCGATCTGTTGGGACTGGTGTTGGCGGGTGATGCCGCCCCGGCGCTCGCCAGCTTGCGACGGCAATATGATTACGGGGTCGATCCGCAGTCGGTGCTGCGGTCGATGCTGGAGACGGTGCACGGCATCACGCTCGCCAAGGTCGGCACCGCCGAAGACCCGGCGCAGCCGGCGGAGGAGCGCGCGGCGCGTTCGGAATGGGCAGCAAAACTGTCGTTCCCGGCGCTGCACCGGCTTTGGCAATTGTTCCTGAAAGGGCACGACGAGGTCGCCAGGGCAGCCCTGCCGATCGAGGCGGCCGAGATGGCGTTGCTGCGTGCGATTCACGCCTCGACACTCCCGGATCCCGGTGAACTGGCGAAGCAGATCGCGAGCGGCAAGCTGGGCGCGATGTCCGCGCCGGCGGCTGCGCCCGCTCCCGCGCCGGCGACCCCGGTCGCGGCGGACAAGCCGGGGACGCCCACCGACTTCGCCGCGCTGGTGACGCTGCTGGAAGACAAGGGGTATCATGCGGTCGCGGCGCAATTGAGCAACGGCGCACGCGTCGTCCGCTACGAGGCTCCCGAGCTGATCCTGAGCGGATCGCGGCCGATGTCGGCGGATACGCTGCGCGATGTCGCCGATGCGCTGAAGAAAGCGACCGGCTCGGTATGGAAGATCGCCTTGGAGGATGCGCCCGGTGCGCCTACCTTGCGCGAGCAGGCCAAGGCCGATGAAGAGGCGACGCGTCAGGCGATCCTCGATACGCCGCTGGTGAAGGCGGCGTTCGCGGCTTTCCCGGAAGCTGAATTGGAAGCCTGGCCCGGCAAACGGAGTATCGCATGAAGAATCTCGATGAAATCCTCGCGATGGCGCAGAACGTCCAGAGCGAGTTGCAGAAGGCACAGGACCAGCTCGACACGATCGAGGTCGAGGGCGTGTCCGGCGGCGGCCTCGTCAAGGTGAAGGCGAGCGCCAAGGGCCGCATCATCAACATCGCGATCGACGATTCGCTGATCGAGGTATCGGAAAAGCAGATGCTCGAGGATCTGCTGGCCGCGGCGTTCAACGACGCGCGGACCAAGGCGGATGCGGTGTCGGGCGCCGAGATGTCCAAGATGACCAGCGGATTGCCGCTGCCGCCGGGTTTCAAGCTGCCGTTCTGATATGTGGCGTCCCTCTTCCGCGAGGGTGAGATGGTCGCCGAGCTGACGGAGAGGGGTAGGCGAAGAAGCTCCCCTCGATCATTCGGCTGGCGCCAAATGATCTCTATCCCCCTCGCGGTGGAGGAGCTTGGAATGGTGCCGCCTTATCGCTCCCCCCCCGCGAGGGGGAGGCGGCGCGGCGTAGCCGTGACGGAGGGGGAGGTGAGCACTGGGTGCGCGGTCTGGGGAAACCTCGACCCCGACCAAACTCACCTCAAACAGCCGTCCAACCCACCCCGCCGCACCACGCCGACGTAGCGCGCCAGCGTGTTGCCGTGGCGGCGGACGAAGCCGCGGGGGTCGATCGCCGCGCGTTTCTTGGGCAGTGGCAGGACGGCGGCGATGCGACCGGCTTCCGTCGGCGACAATCGCGATGCGTCGTGGTTGAAATACCGGATCGCCGCAGCGTCCGCGCCATACGTGCCGATGCCGGTCTCGGCGATGTTGAGATACACCTCCATGATCCGCCGCTTGCTCCACAGCGTCTCGATCAAGACGGTAAAATAGGCCTCGAACGCCTTGCGGACATAACCACCGCCCTGAAACAGAAAGGCGTTCTTCGCCGTCTGCTGGCTGATCGTGGATCCGCCGCGGATACGGCCGCCCTTTGCATTGCGATAGGCGGCGCCGGCGATCGCGCGAAAGTCGAAGCCATGATGTTCGCAGAATCGTGAATCCTCACCCGCGATCGCGGCGCGCGCCATGTCGGGGTCCATGTCCGACAGCGGCATCCAGCGTTTGGTGACGCTGCGACCGCCGGCGAGATCGCCCGCCATCGTCCATGTGAATGGCACCGGCACGAAGCGGTAGAGGCCGACCCACAACATGCTGATGCCGACGAAGATCAGGCCGGCCTTGAACAGGGTGCGGAGGATGCGGATCATCGCCGGCTTCTAGGGGGCGGCAGCGGTCGGCAGCAAGCCCAGGATCGCTTCGGCGGCGTCGATGCCGGTGCGACAGGCACCGTGCGCAGTGGAGAAGTCGGTCGAGGAGCAGGCTTCGCCGGCAAAGAACAGGCGATCGTCCACCGGTGTGGCGAGCGCTGCGCGTGCGCCTGCATGCCCGATCCGGGCGTGGCTGTAGCTGCCATGGATGAACGGTGTCGTGCGCCAATGGGTAGCCGCCAGCGGGGTCAGGCGATCGCGCCAGCCGCTGCCGAGCAGGCCGATCAGTTCTTCCTTCGCAAAGTCGGTAGCTGCGTTGGCGTCCGGCATCGCTTCGGCACAGGCGCCTCCGAAGAAGCTTTCGATGATCGGCAAGCCGAAAGGGGAGAGGCGGTGACTCGCCGTGCAGGAAGCGTGCGGATTTCCCACGAGGTGAGCGTTCGCCGGCCATGCCGGATCGTCCACCGCGAAGAATACCTTGTCCGCAAGGCCGAGCGGAAGGGCGGCAGCTGCATCCTGTTTGGCGGGGAGCGGCGGGTCGAACGCGATTGCGGCATATGCCGTGGTCGGAATGGCGAGGATGATGCGATCGGCTTCGATCGTGCCGGTGAGGGTCTCGATGCGAAGCGTGTGCCCGGAGTGATCGATGCGGGTCACGGGCGTGTTCAGACGTATCGGGACGCCGACGGCATGGTGGAGGATGAGGGTCCCATAGCCGGCGGGCAACGCCCAGTTGTCGTCCGTCGCGGCATCCTCATACGCGGCCCAGTCGTGCAACGAGACCTGATCGAGCGGCGCGCCATTGGCGTAACCGGAGATGGCTTCGATCATCGGACGCCATGGATCGTCTGCGGCGACGAAAGCGGAGAGTGGCTGGTCGGGGCCATCCAGCGCGGCGAGCGCGGCGTCATGCCAGCGCTGATACGCCGCAGTGGAGGCCCGCTTCTCGTCGGGTGGGAAATGCAGGTCGTTCCACTGGACACCCCAATTGGGGCATGATCGATCGATCACGAAGCCGTCGCGTTCGGCAATGGCGGTCCACGGATTGCGATCGGCGGAGTGCAGCCAGCCACAGCCGAGATCGATGGTCGGCTCCCAGGGCCGAACATCTTTCGTCGCCCCGGACATGTTGTCAGGTCGACCGGTCCCCAAGGGGGCCGCTCGAGCCTCCTGCTCTTCCGCCGACCGTGACGCAGACTCCGGGCCATGCGCGGGTTTGCCGCAAATATTGAACAGGCTCTGGAGCCTGACACTATACGCCCGTCCGCCGAGCCGGTCCCCCGCCTCGACCAGAAGCACATCCTCACCGGCATCCTGCAAACGGCGCGCCGCAGCGATCCCGGCCGCACCGCCGCCGATGACGACGGTGCCGACCATCTTACGCCGCCGCGAGTAGCCGCTTTTCGCCGGCGATACGCATCATCGCCTTTTGCAGCTTCTCGAACGCCCGCACTTCGATCTGGCGGACGCGCTCGCGTGACACGCCATACACCTGGCTCAGCTCCTCGAGCGTCTTTGGATCGTCGGTCAGCCGGCGCTCGGTAAGGATATGCTTCTCGCGATCGTTGAGATCATCCATGGCCGACACCAACATGCCGTGGCGGACATCCGCCTCCTGCGCTTCGGCGACGACGGTGTCCTGCAACGGCGCGTCGTCCTGCAGCCAATCCTGCCACTGGCCCTCGCCATCCTCGCGCATCGAGACGTTGAGCGAGGTGTCGCCGCCCATCGCCATGCGACGGTTCATCGACACGACGTCGCTTTCGGCAACACCCAGATCGGTGGCGATCTTGGTGATATGCTCAGGCTTCAAATCGCCGTCCTCGAACGCGTCGAGCTTCGACTTCATCCGGCGCAGGTTGAAGAACAACTTCTTCTGCGCCGCGGTGGTCCCCATTTTCACGAGGCTCCACGACCGCAGGATATATTCCTGTATCGAGGCGCGGATCCACCACATCGCATAGGTGGCGAGGCGGAAGCCACGATCGGGCTCGAACTTCTTGACGCCCTGCATCAGGCCGATGTTGCCCTCGCTGATCAGCTCGGACGTCGGCAGGCCGTATCCGCGATACCCCATCGCGATCTTCGCCACGAGGCGGAGGTGCGACGTGACGAGCTGCGCCGCCGCATCGGTGTCGCCATGCTCCTGAAAGCGCTTGGCGAGCATGAATTCCTGCTCGGGAGCAAGAATGGGAAATTTCTTGATCTCGGACAGGTAGCGGTTGAGGCTCTGCTCCCCGCCGAGGGCAGGAATCGTCGCGGGGACGTTGCTGCGGGCTGCCATGATCTGATCTCCCTTTCTGCGGAGGCGTATCGTCCCGCACTGCGGCGACGAACGGCTCGAACCTATACGTGAAGCTCGCTGAACAGTTCCTGCATGTCAGCAGGCATATCGCTATCGAACGCCAAAGCGGTGCTTTTCACCGGATGAATGAACCCCAGATGCGCGGCATGCAAGGCCTGCCGACGGAAACCCAGGGTTTCGAGCAGCGCTTTTTGAGCACCCTTTGTTCTACCATAAACCGGGTCGCCCAGCAAGGCATGACCGATCGAGGCCATATGGACACGCACCTGATGGGTCCGCCCCGTCTCCAGCCGGCATTCCACCAATGCCGCATCGCGCAGCGTCTGCATCGTGCGGAAATGCGTCACCGCACGTTTGCCGCCCTGCACGATCGCGATCTTCTTGCGATTGGTGGCGGAGCGCGCGAGCGGCGCATCGACCTTGCCTTCGGACGGGCGGGGCAAGCCCCCGACGATCGCGCGATAGCGGCGGTCGATGCTGTGATCGTGAAACTGGCGAGCCAGCCCCTCGTGCGCGCGGTCCGTCTTGGCGGCCACCATCAGCCCCGACGTGTCCTTGTCGATGCGATGGACGATACCGGGGCGCGCGACGCCGCCGATGCCCGACAGGCTGCCGTCGCAATGGTGGAGCAACGCGTTGACGAGCGTACCGTCCAGATTGCCGGCGGCGGGATGCACGACGAGGCCGGCAGGCTTGTCGATGACGATCAGATGTTCGTCCTCATAGGCGACGACCAGCGGGATATCCTGCGCCTCGTTGTGCGGCAAAGTCGGCAGCGGGACGATGACCGACAGGCGATCGCCGGCCGCGGCGCGCTTGGCGGGATCGCGCACCATCTGGCCGTCGCGCGTCACCGCGCCGCTGGCGATCAGCACCTTCAGTCGTTCGCGCGACAAGGTCGGCACCGCGTCGGCCAGCGCACGGTCGAGCCGCCAGCCGTCGGCCGTGGTGGCGATGGTCGCCTCGATGATGGAAACCCCCCGGTCCATGTCCTACGGATGTGGGCATGACGGTGACGATTGCAAGCGACCTGATCGATCGAATCCTGCACGACGCGGCAACCTCGCCGATGGTGGAGATATGCGGGCTGCTGTTCGGGAGCGAGGGGGCAGTCACGGCGGTGCAACCGTGCCGAAACGTCGCCGCCGATCCGTCGCGATGGTTCGAGATCGATCCCGTGGCGCTGATCGCGGCACACCGGCGTGCCCGGGAAGGCGGGCCGCGCATACTCGGACATTATCATTCGCATCCCGGCGGCGTGCCGATGCCGTCGCCGCGCGATGCCGCGCACGCGCTCGCCGATGGTACTTTATGGCTGATCGCAGGGGCGGGCGAGGTGCGATGCTGGCGTGCGGTGGACGACGGGACGGTCGAGGGGCGGTTCGATCCGGTGACGATGATCCCGGCGCCCTGACCCGGCGCCACAACAAGGGAAACGATCGGGGCAGCCGTGTTCGCTTGCCACCGCGAGTCGCGTCCGCCACAGAAGCGACAGGATTCAGGGGATCAGAATGTCCGTCAGCCCGGTCGATTTCGCCAGTTTGTTGTGCTCGCGGTTATGTCATGACCTGCTGTCGCCGGTCGGCGCGCTCAACAACGGGCTGGAATTGCTTGGTGACGAGAACGATCCCGAGATGCGCGCGCGCGTGTTCCAGCTGCTCAGCGAAAGCGCGCGGGCGTCGGCGAACAAGCTAAAGTTCTTCCGCCTGGCGTTCGGCGCCGCGGGCGGCTTCGGCGAGCAGGTCGACAGCCGCGAGGCGAAGACGGCGATCGAGGGGCTGCTGGTCGACAACAAACGGACGACGTTCAACTGGTGGGTCGAGGCGGAAACCCTGCCGAAAACCGCGCTGAAGGTGATGCTGAACCTGACGCTGATCGCCAGCGAGGCACTGGTGCGCGGCGGCACGCTGGATGTCGGCGGAGAGGAGAATGGCGGGCAGCTGGAAATCGTCGTCAAGATCGAGGGGCCACGCATCATCCTGGACGGCGAACTGCGCAACACGCTGACGCACGGCGAGCAGGAGGGCGGCGTCACGCCAAGGGCGGCGGCGGCGTATCTGGTGCATACGCTGGTGGCGGAGGCTGGCGGTGCGGTGCAGGTGAGCGAGCCGGCGGCGGACGTGATGATCCTCGGCGCGGTGTTCAACGCCGGATAGGATACGTCTCGCGAGGCGAGGGCGGGACGGGAGTAAACGTCCCTTTAACCCCTCATCGGCCATGACCCGCCGGTAATCTCCGGGGGCCCATGGACGACCTGTTACAGGAATTCATTGCCGAGACTCGCGAAACGCTGGAGGCGCTTTCGGGAGAGATCGTGGCGTGGGAAGCCGATCCCACCGATCGTGCCCGGCTGGATGCCATCTTCCGTTTCGTCCATACCGTGAAGGGTAGCTGCGGTTTCCTGGACCTGCCTCGCCTCGCGCGGCTGAGCCACGCCGCGGAGGACGTGCTGGCGGCGGTGCGCGACGGCAAGCGTGTACCCGGCAGGACGCTGGTCGATGCGGTACTCGCGATCGTCGACCGGATCGGCGAGATCGTCGAGGCGATCGATTCGGGCGCGGCGCTGGATGATTCGAGCGAAGATCTGCTGATTGCGGCGCTGGCCGAGGATGCGCAGCCGCTGGCTCCTTCACAACCGGCCAGTCATCCCCGCGCCAACAGCCGGTCGGTACGGCTGAACGTCGACCTGCTCGACCGGATGATGAGCGGCATGTCGGAGATGGTGCTGGCCCGCAACGAGCTGGCACGTCGACTGCGGGACGAACAGGTCGATCCGCTGGTCGAGGCGGCGCTGGAGCGGCTGTCGCTGACGGTGGCGGAGATGCGCGACACGGTAACGCGGACGCGCATGCAAAAGATCGACGCGCTGTTTTCCGCGTTGCCGCGCATGGTGCGCGATACGGCGGGCGAACTGGGCAAGCAGGTGGCGCTGAGCATCGACGGATCGGACGTCGAGCTGGACCGCGAGATGATCGAGCTGATGCGCGATCCGCTGGTCCACATCATCCGTAATGCGGTCGATCACGGGATAGAGGCGCCGGCGGATCGCAGGGCGGCCGGCAAGCGCGAGGCGGGCCATCTGCTGGTCTCTGCACGCCAGTCGGGCAACCAGATCCTCGTGGAGATCGCCGACGACGGTCGCGGGATCGACGTCGATCGCCTGGTCGCGAAGGCGCGCGCGCAAAAGCTGTATACCGACGCCGAACTGGCGGCGATGGACGCCGCGGCCAGGCTGGACCTGATCTTCCATGCCGGATTGTCCAGCCGCGACACGGTGACGGCGATATCGGGCCGCGGCGTCGGCATGGACGTGGTCCGGTCGAACATCGAACACATCGGCGGCCGCATCCACCTGACCAATCAGGCGGGCAAGGGGCTGACCATCGTCATCTACGTGCCGCTGACCTTGTCCATCATGTCGACGATCGTCGTCGGCGTCGGCGGGCAGCGGTTCGCCATCGCCCGCCAGTCGGTCGACGAAATCCTGCGCGTTCGTGGCGAGGCAGTGCGGATCGACATCGTCGGCGACGCGGAGGTCGCAACGGTACGCGGTCGGCGCCTGCCGCTGGTGTCGCTGGGTCGATTGCTGGGGATCAACGCTGGCGGCGAGGGGGTCGGCGAACGGACGCTGGCGATCGTCTCGACGCGCGAGGGCGAATATGCGCTCGGTATCGATCATGTGATCGACACCGAGGAACTCGTGGTCAAGCCGGCCGCGCCCGCGGTGATGGCGACCGGCGTCTACGCCGGCCAGACGCTGCCCGATTCCGGATTGCCGATGCTGCTGCTCGATGGATCGGGGATCGCGACAGTCGCGGGCCTGCGCTTCCATCGCACTGTGGTGGTGGAAGACGAGACGGTCGAGGCGGAGCGGGCGAGCGTGCCGGCCCTGTTGTTCGAGGATCTCGACGGGCAACGCCGGGTGCTGCCGCTGGCGGCGATCGACCGCGTCGAACCGGTGGCGACGGATGCGATCCGTCACACCGCGGGTCAGCTGCGACTTGCGATCGGGGGCAGCCTGGTGCCGCTGTATGCCGCCGCCGCGATCGGCGACCGGCTGGAAGTGCCGGTGCTTCGCCTGACCGATGGACAGACGGAGATCGCCTATGCGATCCACGAACCCATCGAGATCGTGCAACTGCCGGCGGAGATCGCCCCGGCACGCGTATCCGGTCCGATCGCGGGCGTGGTGATCATCGATAACGAACAGGTCGAACTGCTCGACGCACATGCCCTGTTCGCCGGTGAGGCGGGGCAGGCCTCACGCGAGCGCGTGTGCCTGTTGCAGACGGACTCCGGCGGCTGGATGGAGACGTTCCTGCGTCCCATGCTGGAAGCGTCGGGCTATCGCTGTGTGACGCAGATGCCGGCATCTGCGCCCGCCGACATCGCCCTGGTGATGGACGATGCCCGCGTTGCGGACGACATCACGTGCAAGGTCGTCCGGCTGCGCAGCGCCATCACCGGCGATGTGGCCAGCATCTATCGATACGATCGACCCGCGCTGCTCGATGCGCTGGCGCAAGCTACGGGAGGTCGCTGATGGACCTGTTCCTGATCGCGCATTTCGCCGGACGCGGCGTCGCCATCGATACGACGCAGGTCGATTCGGTCGTCGACATCGCAGAGGTGGTTCAGGTGCCGCGTACCGAAACGGCGATTCGCGGGCTCGTCGCATTGCGCAGCCGGGTGGTGACGGTGATCGACACCGGCACCGCGCTGGGACTGGAGCCTACCCCGGAATCGGCCCGGCGGGCGGTGATCACCCGTGTCGACGGGCACCATTACGCGATCCTGGTCGATTCGCTGGAGGACGTCGCACTGTTCGAACGTCAGCCGCTGTCATCCGGTCTTGCGCTCGATCGTGGCTGGCAGGCTGTCGGCACCGGTCTGATCGAACGCGATGGCGAACCGATGCTGATCGTCGATCTTGCGGCACTGGTGCCGCAGCAGGCGGCCGCCGCTTAACGCGACGCTTACCCTTCGCTGCCATAGTCCGAACGGCGATTATCCGCTGGTAAAAAGGCCATCCCATGAAGACCTGCCTCGTTGTCGATGATTCCAAGGTGATCCGCAAGGTTGCCCGCCATATCCTGGAGACGCTGGACTTCACGGTTTCCGAAGCCTGTGACGGGCGTGAGGCGCTCGACGCCTGTCTGGCATCGGCGCCCGACGTCATCCTGCTCGACTGGAACATGCCGGTGATGAGCGGAATGGATTTCCTGCGAGCGCTCCGCGATTCGAACATCCCGTCGCGGCCCAAGGTGGTGTTCTGCACGACCGAGAACGGCATGGCATACATCCGTGCCGCGATCGAGGCGGGGGCCGACGAATATGTGATGAAGCCTTTCGACCGCGACACGCTGGAATCAAAACTCCAGATCGTCGGCATGGCCTGAGGCGGAGGAGCCGGTCGTGGCGTTCGCCGTGCAACCACTGTTTCCCGATCCGGTCGCATTGCCGGATGTGGGACTCCAGCGCGTCCTGATCGTCGATGATTCGGCGGTTGCGCGTGCGGTGATGGAGCGGCTGATCGCTGCTACCGGTCGGTTCACGGTGGCGGCCAGCGTCAGCACGGCACGGGCAGCATTGGCGTTTCTGGAGCGGGAGCGCGTGGCGTTGGTGCTGCTGGACGTTCAGATGCCCGGTGTCGACGGACTGACTGCGTTGCCCGATCTGATCGTTGCGGGGCAGGGCGCCAAGATCGTGATCGTATCCGGCCAGGCGAGCGAAGGTGCGACAACGACCGTACAGGCGCTGGCACTGGGCGCGGCCGACACGCTGTTCAAACCGGCCAATGGCGAACGGATGACCCGTTTCGGCGAAGCGCTGATCGACAAGCTGGACAACCTCGCCGACGCTCGTCCGGCGCGGCACATCGCAGAGGCTCCGGCCGAATCCGCGTTGCCGCCGCTGCAGCGCACCTTTTCCGGCCGCGACGAATATGACGTCGTGGCGATCGGCGCGTCTACCGGCGGCATCCACGCGCTCAGCCAGTTTCTGCGGGCCTTGCCAGCGGATTTCGTGCTGCCGATCCTGATCACGCAACATCTGCCGGCATCGTTCATGCCGTACTTCGCGGCGCAGCTTGCGGTGCTCAGCGGGCGACCGTGCGATGTCGCGATCGATCGGCTGCGGCTGCGGCCCGGACGTATCGCCGTGGCGCCCGGTGATGCCCACATGCGCTGTGTGGCGCTGGCGGACGGATCGTCGGCGATCCGGCTGGCCACCGATGCGAGCGCCAGCGGGTGCATGCCATCGGTCGATCCGATGTTCGCATCGATGGCGTCGGTATTCGGCAAGCGCATGCTCGCAGTCGTGCTGAGCGGTATGGGACGCGATGGTGCCGAGGGTGCCCGCCGGGTGCACGAGGCGGGGGGATGCGTCGTGGTGCAGGATCAGGCAAGCTCGGTGGTGTGGGGAATGCCCGGATCGGTGGCGGAGGCGGGATACGCCCATGCCGTGCTGCCCCCCGATGCGATCGGACGCCTTGCCGCGGCGCGGCAGCGGCCATGAACGCTGCATCCTTGCATTCGTCCGTGCAAAGCCAGTCCGTGTCCCAGGTCGCGTTGAACGTCTTCAGCGCGTTGCTGGAAGCGCGCACCGGGCAGCAGATCGCCGCATACCGGTCGTGGCGGATCGATACCGCGCTCAAGCCGCTGCTGCGGGATCGTGGGCTCGCGACGCTGGACCAGCTGGTCACGTTATTGCTGGAGGGGCATGATGCCGCCGTGGGCGACCAGATCGTCGACGCTCTGGTAAATCAGGAAACCTCGTTCTTTCGTGATGCGCCGGTATTCGATCTGATCGTGGAGGCGGTCGCCGCCGTCGAGGCGGAGGGGCGTCGGGCACGGATATGGTGTGCGGGCTGTTCGACGGGGCAGGAGCCGCTGTCGCTCGCGATGCTGTTCGCCGAGCGCGCGGAGGGGGGCAAGGCGATGCCGGAGATCGTTGCCACCGATGTGTCGGACGCGGCGACCGCGCGCGCGCGCGCCGGCCGGTACACCCAGTTCGAAATCCAGCGCGGCTTGCCGATCCGCCGCATGATGCGGTGGTTCGACGCCGACGGCAACGACTGGGTCGCCAAGCCCGAACTGGGCAAGCTGATCGCCGTGCGCCGCCACAATCTGGTGGCCGAACGGCCACCGGCGGGGCATTTCGATGTGATCTTGTGCCGCAACGTCCTGCTGTATCTCTCGGCGCAGATGAAGTCGGACGTATTCGCCCGTTTCGCCGGCGCGATGCGGGGTGGGGGTACGCTGGTGCTGGGCGCGGGCGAGACCGTGATCGGGCAGACGCGGATGTTCGAGCCAAGCCGGCGTCTACGCGGTTTCTACGAACGGGTCCCGGTGCCTGCCGCCGAGCGCGCCGTCGCCTGACGCCTCTTACGCGGCCGCGCCTGCTCGGCTAGGACGGGCGCATGACCTTTCTCGACACGCCCTCGCCGAACTTCGACGAGCGGCTGCTGCCGATCAGCATGATCGTGCTGCACTATACCGGTATGCAGGATGGCCCGTCGGCATTGGCGCGGCTGCGCGATCCGGAGGCCAAGGTCTCGGCGCATTATCTGGTGGAGGAGGACGGCACCGTCTGCCGGCTGGTCGACGAGAGCAAGCGTGCGTGGCACGCCGGACGGTCGCATTGGCGTGAGACGACCGACGTCAATTCCGCCAGCATCGGCATCGAGATCGTCAATCCCGGTCACGAATGGGGCTATCGCCCCTTCACCGATGAACAGATCGACGCGCTGGTGCCGCTGGTCGCCGCGATCAAGAAACGCCACGGTATCACCCGCGGCAACATCGTCGGCCATTCGGATATCGCGCCGACCCGCAAGCGCGATCCGGGCGAGCTGTTCCCCTGGTCGCGGCTCGCCCGATTGCGGCTCGCGCTACCGCGGCCGACCCGTAACCTGATGGACCCGATGTGGACGCAGGGCGGCTTCCTCCTGGCGCTGGAGCGGTTCGGCTATGACGTCGCCGATGCGATGGCGGCGATCGTGGCGTTCCAGCGCCGCTTCCGCCCCGAACTGATCGACGGCGAGATCGATGCCGAATGCCGGATGATCCTGCTCGCGTTGCTGCTTCCCAAGCCGCAAGGCGATGAGTAAGGGGATCGTGTCAGAGGGTCGGGCGGCCGCGGGTGCTTTCGAGCGCGCGAGGAAAGTCCGGGCTCCGCGAAACGACGGTGCCGGGTAACGCCCGGCGGGGGCGACCCCAGGGACAGTGCCACAGAGAGCAGACGGCCGGCCTTCGGGACGGTCACGGTGAAAGGGTGCGGTAAGAGCGCACCGCGCGCCTGGTAACAGGGGCGGCACGGCAAACCCCACCGGGAGCAAAACCGAATAGGGACGGCATATGGGCTTCGTTTCAGCTCGTCGTCCGGGTTGGTTGCTTGAGGCGGCGCGCAAGCGTCGTCCTAGAGGAATGGTCGCCTAATTTCCGCAAGGAAAGGGACAGAACCCGGCTTACAGACCCTCTGGCGTTTCCCCTGCTTACCGGCCAGACTTGCGCGGTTCGCGGGGGAGGGATCGACGATGAAGACGGTGATGGCGGCGCTTGCGCTGACGGGTGCGCTTGCCGGAATGGCGGGCGCGCAGCAGGCCGGAACGCGAACCGTGCAGCAGGATTTCGAGGCGGCGGCGGCGCTGTCCGCCGGGCCCGATCGGCCCGCCGCGCTGGCGGCGTGGGAAGCGCTGGAAAAGCGTGTCGCCACCAGGCCGCGCAGCCACGCGATCGTCCTCGTCCGGAAGAGCGCGGCGTTGCTGGCGCTGGACCGCCGGGACGAAGCGGTCGCCGCGGCGCGGGCGGGCCTTGCCGGCTTGCCCGCCGCCGAGGCCGCTCTGCGTGAAGACCGGTTCAAGGCGCATCTCAACCTCGCAACGATCTTCCAGTACGGTATCGATTACGCCGGCGCGGTCGTGGCGTTTCAGTCGGCGGAGCAGGAAGCGCAAACGCCCGGGGAGAAATTGGGGGCGTTACGGGGGCTGATCCAGACCGCGACCTTCACCGATCCGGCGGCTGCCGCGGCGGCGGCGGCGCGCGCCGATGCGCTGATCGCGACGGTGAAGGTCGACGCTGCGCTGGCGGCCGACTTCGCCTCCGCCAAGGCGGTGCTGGCGCTCAACCGCGGCGACCTGCCGCGAGCGACTGCGGAGTCGATGACCGCGGTGAAGATGCTCGGGGGTCTGACGAGCAAGACCGATACGCGCGATGTCGCGGCGCGATCGAATGCGGCCATCGCCCTGCTGCTGTCGGGCCGCAAGGAGAGCGCGCGCCGCTATATGGCGATGACCGGCGCGGGACGGGTACCGAGCGGCAATTTCGACATGGGCGCAGCGATGACCCCGCCGGATTGCGGCGGCGAGGCCGGGTTGAAGCCGGCCGACATGGCGGTCGTGCAGTTTTCCGTCGCCGACGATGGCACGGTGCTGGTCGCCGCGCCGATCTATGCCGCGGGCGGGGGCCGAGTTGCGCTGGCATTCGCACAGGCGGCCAGTCGCTGGTCGTGGTCGGCGGAGCAGGTGAAGGCGATGCCGCCCTTCCTGCGCTACAATGCGCGGGTCGAATTGCGCTGCAACATGGCATTCGAGCGGCCATCCGTCAGCGACGGCCTGATGGCCGATCTGATCGCATGGTCTGCCGCGCGCGGCGCACCGATCGCCGACGAGCCGGACAATCCCGCCCAGGCGCTGCCAGCGCAACGTGCGGCGCTGGCGGCGGCGAAGACGCGGGGTGATCGAGGCGCCTCGCTCCCCGCGCTCGTCGCGTTGATCCGATCCCCGGTGGTTTCGGGCGAGGAGACGGCGGCATTGGCCCGGACCGCACTCGCGATCGCGCAGGCAGGCAAAGCGCCCGCCACCGCACAACTGGCACTCGATCTGGACGCCCGTCTCAGCGGCAGCGCCGATGTGTGGAAGCGCGGGGAATATCGGCGTCTCGTCATGCCGCTGCTGACGCAGGCACCCTATGCGGCCGATCCGCAGGCCCGGGCGGCGATACGACTGCTGCTGGCGGATGCGGAGCGGAGCACGTCGGGCAAGACGGCATCCGCGTTGCTTGACGAGGTTGCCGGCGATGCCGCCCTGCCGACGAACGATCCGCTGAAGGTGGGTGCGCTGATCCGGCTGGCGTCGATCGCGCAACAGCGCGGCGACGAGGCGGAAGCCCGGGCCGCGTTTGCCCGGTCGGGGTTGAGCGCCGGTCAATGTGCGCTCATCGACAAACCTCCGCGGATATTGCGTACCGGCGGTACGTTCCCGCAGGAGGCGCTGTCCTGGGGCTTCGAGGGCTGGACCGAGACGCAATTCGACATCGGCGCGGATGGCAAGGTCGTAAATTCCCGCGCAATCCTGTCCTATCCGCCGTTCATCTTCACGCAGGCGGGGGCGGAGACGGCGAGCACGTCGCTGTTTTCCAGAACGTACCGTCCCGATGGCGGGCTGGCGTGCGGCGCCAGCACGCGGCGGGTGATGTTCAGGATCCCCGACTGACGCGCCGCCGGTTGCGCGCCGCTGCCGAACGCTTATGTGGACGGCGATGGCGCGCATCCCGTCCCGATCGAACGACTGGGGTTTTCCCCGCTGGCGGGGCTACGGCTCCAGCCGCGAGGCGACCACCGTGCGGCTGTGCGACCGCCATGGCTGTGAGGAACCCGGCCGTTGCCCCGCCCCTAAGTCGCCGAACAGCCCCGATCGCTGGTATTTCTGCGAAACGCACGCCGCCGAATACAATCGCGGCTGGAATTATTTCGAGGGCCTGTCGGCGGAAGAGGCCAGTCAGCGCGAAGCGTCCGAAAGCCGGACCGCGTCGGGCTACGCCAACGCAAGCCATTATGCCTGGGGCGGATCGGGCGACGGCAGCCGCTCTCGCGACGAGATGCGCGCGCTGGAGGTGCTGGGGCTTGAGAGCGATGCCGATTTCGACGCGGTGAAGACGGCCTGGCGTCGCATGGCGAAAGAGAACCATCCGGACGTACGCCCGGGCGACGCGGATGCCGCGGTCCGGTTCCAGACGGTGCAGGCGGCCTATGACGTGTTGCGCACTGCAGAGGAACGCCGCGAGTGGCGACCGAGCTGAAGCGCATTCGCAGCGACTGGCAGGGTGCCATTCTGGTCTGCGGAAAATGTTCGAAGAAGATCGACGGCGGCTTCGGCAAGAAGGGACGTACGTCCCTTTCCAGGCTGTTGCGCAAGATCCTGGGGCTGAAGTCGGGACGCAAGGCGTCGCTCGGGGTGGTCGAGACGCGCTGTCTGGGCGTGTGTCCACGCGGCGCCGTGGTTATGGTCGACAGCCGTCAGCCCGCCGAATGGCTGGTTGTGCCGCGCGGCGCGGATGTGGTCGAACTGGCGGCGCGGCTGCAGCGGGCAAGCCAACCGGTCACCAACGGGTTGTAGGCTCCTCGCGGTGCCACGAGGGCGGACAACGTCGCGTCAGGCGTAGCGCGCCGCAGTCTCGCGGATCAGCGCGATCATGTTCGGTATTCCCTGCGTCCTGTTCGAACTCAGCGCCGTCTTCAGGTCGAACGGGGCCAGCTCACCCTCGATATCCGTTGCCGAGATCGCGCCCGGTTCCCGATCCTGTACGGTCAGCAACACCAGAGCGATGATGCCCTTGGTGATCGCCGCGTTGCTATCCGCGAGGAAGTGCAGGCTGCCGTCGTCCGCGCGGGTCGGATAGACCCAGACCGAAGCCGAGCAGCCGCGGACCAGCGTCGCATCGGTCTTCAGCGCGTCGGGCATCGGTTCCAATTGCCGTCCCAGATCGATCAACAACCGATAGCGATCGTCGGGTTCGAGAAAGTCGTATTCGTCGCGGACGTCGGCGATGCTGGTCATGGCCGTCGCGGTACAGGCGGGGGCGGGACGGGGCAACCGTCACGCCGCCCGGCAACCCATCCCGAACGACCTAAAGGTCGACACCCGCCGCGATCGCCTCCAGCTTCTTGATGCGTTCCTTCAGGTCGGCGATCTCGATCCGCGAGCCGGCATTGGCGACGTGCGGGACCGGGTCCTGTATCTGGTCGAGTTGCTGATGCTTCAGCGCGAGCCAGCTGCGCCAGCCGGACAGGCCCGCGGTGGTGACCATCGCGACGGCGGCAAGCGACGATAGCGACACGGTCAGGTAGACGTTGGGATCGTACATGGACTGCCTCCTTTCGGCAGGATCAGTTGACGGGCAAACGGTTCGGTGTGGTGCGATCGTCGCGCAGCGCGTCGATTTCCTGCGCCAGATCGACACCGCGATCGGTGACGATGCGTTCGAGGACGCGGACGCGTTCCTCCAGCCGTTCGGTCTGGGCGGCATATTGCGCCGCCTTTTCCGCGACCTTGTTCGCCTCGATCTCCATCCGGCGCTCCTGCAACCGGAACCAGGGGCGCAGGAACACGCCGCCGAAGATCGCAAGCAGCCCGCAGCAGATGCCGAGGATCGGGATCATAATCGGGTTCATCGTCGTGCCTCTCAGTTGGTCTTGTGCCGCAGCTGTTCGATCTCGCGATCCAGCTGGTGGCTGCTGTCGGTAACGATGCGCTCGACGTTGCCGAGGCGATCCTTGATCGAGCCGAGTTCGGCGCGCAGCTGCGCGTTTTCCTGGCTGAGCAGCTTCACCCGCTCCATCGCCTCTTCGTTCTTGCGAGGGTAGACCGCCTGGCCCCAGGCACCGTCCAGCGGATAGCCGTTCTTGACGCGGAGCCAGGTGGTCAGGACCCAGCCGCCGACGCTGCCCAGACCGACCAGAGCCACGACGGGGACGAAAGCTTCGAAGGGAAACATCGCATGCGATCCTTTAACTGACGCGGAGCTGTTCGATCTCGCGATCCAGCCGGTGCGAGCGATCGGTGACGATGCTCTCGATCGTCGCCAGCCGCTCCTGCAACCGGTCGATCTGGCCGACGCGACGGGCGTTTTCGGCATCGAGCAGTTCGATGTCGTGACGCGCCGCCAGATCGGGGGCGGTGATCGCCTGCTTCACCTTGCGGCGGCCGTACCACTGGATCGCCAGCGTGATCAGCGAGCCGAAGATCATCGAGAAGACGTATTCGGGTTCCATCGTGCTGGTCCTTTACCGGTCGCGGAGGGCTTCGATCTCGCGAGCGGTGCGCCCGGCGGGATCGGTGGCGATGCGTTCGAGGACGGCGATCCGCTCCTCCAGATGGCTGACCTGTCCGGTCAGGCGATCGTTCTCGTTGCTCAGCGCCAGCATCTCGCGCTCGCCGTCCGGATCACGCTTGAGCGTTTTCCCCCAGTCGTCGCTCGGCGCGTAGCCGTGGCGGGCACGGATCCAGTTGTTGATGATCCAGCCGACCGTCGAGATCAGGACGAGGGCGATGACGAAAGAGGGTCCATCCCAGTTCATCGTAAGGGTCCTTACCGGTCGCGGAGGGCTTCGATCTCGCGAGCGGTGCGCTCGGCGGGATCGGTGGCGATGCGTTCGAGGACGGCAATGCGTTCCTCCAGACGGCCGACCTGCCCGGTCAGCTTGTCGTTTTCGTTGGTGAGCAGCATGATCTTGCGCTCCGCCGCGATGTCGTCATTGCCGTTCATGCCGTTCATGCCGCGCCGGCTGCGGCGGCTGCAGCCCTTGTTGTCGTCGAGCGGGTAGCCATGCTTGGCTTTGACCCACACGGTGAAGGCGTGGCGAGCGGAGACCGCCCCGACGATGCCGACCGGCACCATCCAACCCATGTCCATCGTCTTTCTCCCTGAAACCCGGCGAGCTCGGCTCAGCGCAGGCTGTCGATTTCCTCGGCCAGCCGGGTGTTGCGGCTGGTATAATGCAGCTCGATGTCGGCGAGCCGGCGATCGATGTCGCGGAACTTGCTGCGCACTTCGGCGGTGGAACGCTTCGGGTTCGATCGCATGCCCTGCCAGAACTTGGCGTCCTCCGGCGTGTCGTACAGACCGTTGGGCTTGGCTTCGGCGACCCAGGCGATGATGAAATAGGCGAGGACGATCCACCATTGCTGCGCGATCACCGTCATGGCGGCGACACCCAGCCGGACCCAGAGCACTTCGACCCCGGTGTAATCGGCGATCCCGGCGCACACGCCCTTCCACTTGCCGTCCTGCGGATCGAGGTAGAATTTGGTACGGGCGGACATCTCAATTCCTCCGGTCGAGCTGATAGGTGGTGGGCTGAGCCGTTAGGCTCGGCTTGAAGTCGGGGTTGTCGGCGGCGACGATCCGCTCGACGGTATTGACGCGTTCCTCGAGGCGGCGGGCAAGATTGAACATCTCGTCGAGCAGCTTCTCGTCCTCGTCGGTGATCTTGGGCGCCTGCTTCCACTTCGTAACGTAGTGGAAGATCAGCCACGGGAGGCCGATCAGCGCGAGGAAGATCGCCAGAACTCCTTCGAAGTTCATGTCAGCCCTCCCCGCCGGTGCCGCGACCCAGACGCGCCTTCAGCGCGGCCAGTTCGGCGTCGACCTTGTCGCCCTGCCGCAGCTCGGCGATCTCTTCCTCCAGCGTCTTCGGCACGCCCAGTCCCAGCGCCTCGGCGCGGCCTTCGGCATCGTCAACGCGGCGTTCGAGGATGTCGAAGCGGCTGAACGCCTCGGTCGTCTTCGGGCCCGAATACATCTCGCGCAGGCGATAGCGGTTGTTGGCGCTTTCCAGCCGGTTCTGCACGTTGGACTGCTTCGAGCGCGCCTCGGTCAGCTTCTTCTGGAGCTTGGCGATATCCTCTTCCGAAGCGCGCAGCGCATCGTCGAGCACGCCGACCTCGATCCGCAGCTGTTCGGCCATGTCCGCCGCCTTCTGCTTCTCGCCCAGCGCCGCCTTGGCCAGGTCCTCGCGGTCCTTGCTCAGCGCCAGTTCGGCCTTTTCCATCCAGTTCGCCTGAAGCTGGTCCAGCTTGTTGATGTGCCGGCGCATTTCCTTCTGATCGGCGATCGTGCGGGCGGCACTGGCGCGGACCTCGACCAGCGTTTCCTCCATTTCGAGGATGATCATCCGGATCATCTTCGCCGGGTCTTCCGCCTTTTCCAGCAGATCGGCGAAGTTGGCTGCGACGATGTCGCGGGTGCGGGAGAAAATGCCCATCGGTGTCGATACTCCTCAAACAATGGCCGGGGCGGGCGAGGGAAATCGGCCGCCCCGGTTTGGGGCTGCTTACGCCGTCAGGCGGGCTGCCTTCACGGTGGCCGTCTGGCTGCCGCCCGTCGCCGGTCCGACTGCTCCGGCGACGCAGGTCGCGCTGAACAGGATGGTGCAGACGAGGGTAGCGAGCTTGCGGCCGATCTCGGAATTGAACATGGAAACCTCCTGAATTCTGAACCCTGAGAACCTTGGGTGACCACCGTGCGGCGGTATGCCAGTAGCATTGCAGGGTGCGTGCCAATTTTGAAATTGGCTAAAAACCGTGGTTTCTGGTGTGTTATTCGCATGAACCACGGATGAACGCTTGCGTAACGTTGGTGTTTTACGCCAGATGTTGGCGATGGAAAGAGCGGCACAGGTCATCGGCCAGTCGGGGGCGTTTCTCGATGCCTTGGAACGGGCCAGTCGCGCGGCGGCGCTCGATCGCCCGGTGCTGGTGATCGGCGAGCGGGGTACAGGCAAGGAGCTGGTCGCTGAGCGCCTCCACCGCCTGTCGCCGCGCTGGGATCAGCCGCTCGTCATCATGAACTGCGCGGCCTTGCCCGAATCGCTGATCGAAGCGGAACTGTTCGGGCATGAGGCGGGTGCCTTCACCGGCGCGACCAAGGCGCGGACGGGCCGGTTCGAGGAGGCGCACGGCGGCACGCTGTTCCTCGACGAACTCGGCACCCTGTCGATGGCGGCGCAGGACCGGCTGCTCCGTGCGGTGGAATATGGCGAGGTGACGCGGATCGGATCGTCGCGGCCGTTGCGCGTCGACGTCCGTATCGTCGCGGCGACCAACGAACATCTGCCCGACAAGGTCGACGCGCATGAATTCCGCGCCGACCTGCTCGATCGTCTGTCATTCGAGGTGGTGACGTTGCCCCCGTTGCGGGCGCGATCGGGCGACATTGCGGTGTTGGCGGATCATTTCGGACGGCGGATGGCATCGGAAATCGGCTGGGATCGCTGGCCGGGTTTCGGCCCTCGGGCGCTGGACCAGTTGCTGACGCATCGTTGGCCGGGCAACGTGCGCGAATTGCGCAATGTCGTCGAGCGGGCAGTCTATCGCTGGGACGGTGACGGTCCGGTCGATGCGATCGAGATCGATC
>CP099617.1:0-100000 GCA_024072375.1 Sphingomonadaceae bacterium OTU29LAMAA1 | reverse complement strand
TGCAACTGCCGTTCTACCTGATCACCGGGATCATCTGGATCATCCCGCTGCGGCCGCTATTGCAGTGGATGGAGACCGGCCGCTGGCGCTGAGGAATACCGGTTGGCGACCGGTGGCGCGAGTGACGGGGCTCGAACCCGCGACCTCCGGCGTGACAGGCCGGCGCTCTAACCAACTGAGCTACACCCGCTGAAAGCGGTCGGAACGCGACCTTCGCCGATCCGGCGATGCGCTGTTCCCGCATGTTCCGATTAGCTTACCCCACTCTTCCGACAGGAGAGTGGCGCGAGTGACGGGGCTCGAACCCGCGACCTCCGGCGTGACAGGCCGGCGCTCTAACCAACTGAGCTACACCCGCTGAAAGCGTTGAGGCGCGCCAACTAGGCGAGGGCATCGGGGGTGTCAACGGCCTATTCGCCGTCACCGTCGTTTCGCCGCCGGCGCTCGCGTTCCTGCTGCACGAGCGTGCCGTGTTCGAACAGGAAACCGGCGATATCGGGCTTGCCCGCCGCCCCCAATATCGTCTGGATGATGATCAGCAACGGCACCGCCAGCAGTGCTCCCGCCGTCCCCCACACCCAGCCCCAGAAGCTGATGGATACGAGGATCATCAGCGGACTGATCGTCAGCCGGTGACCGACGACGAGCGGTGTGATCGCATTCGCCTCGACCAGATGGCAGCCGATCATCACCGCCGGCGGCAGCATGGCCACCCAGATATCGGTGAAGGTCATCATCCCGCCGATCGCGAGCAGGAACGCCGCTATGATCGGCCCGAAATAGGGGATGTAGTTGAGCAGGGCGACGATGCCGCCCCACATCAAAGGCGACGGCATGCCGATGAAATACAAGGCGCCCGCAACGATGCCGCCGAGCGTGAGGTTGATGAGCGTGATCGTGCCCAGATAGGCGGACACGTCGTCGACCACGTCCTGGATCACCCGTGCGGTCGCCATCGCGCCGTCGAAGCTGGTCCGCCCGGTGATCGTCTTCTTGCGCATGCCGGTCCAGCCGGACAGGAAGAAGAAGACGATCAGGATGCCGAAGAAGAACTGCACGATGACCGTCGGCGCCGATGTCGCCGCCAGCTCCAGGATCGAGCTGGGCGGCGCGACCGCGGCGGTCTGCGGCTGGCGCACGGGGGTGGAGGCGACCTGCCGGAACATCTTGTTCACCGACTTTTCCAGCGTCGAATAGAGGTCGAGCAACGGCGACAGGTTGTGCTGGATACGGCTGATCCTGCTGGGCAGTAGCTGGAAGAAATCCGTAGCCGGCACCACGATCGCGGCGATCGCGATGTTGGCGACGATGAGAAACACCAGAACACAGAACAAGGCCGCCAGCGCCGAGGGGATGCGGCGACGTTCCAGCCATTCGAGCACGGGCACCAGCGCGATCGCGATGACCAGCGCCGCGGTGAGCGGCATGAAGAATTCCGCGCCCGACTTCAGCGCGAACGGCGTACCGAGCGCCAGACCGATACCGGAGATCAGCGTGAAGGCGGCGAGCAACCGGTCGCGGCGCAACGCGATCCGCCCCAGTTCAGATCGCGTACCCGGCAGCAGCGGTGCGCCCAACGCCACCTGCTCTTCGGCGGTCATGCGGGAAGTGCTGGGATCGGGATCGTCGGCCATCCCCCTACCCTAGCGCATTTTCGCGGCTGGCCATCCCGCTTCTTGCGCGATCATGCGGTGATCGGCACGCGATCCACGAATAGCGCCTTCAACTCCTTCTTGAGGATCTTGCCATTGGCGTTGCGGGGCAGCGGTTCGGAAAGGAAGCGGATCGCGACCGGAACCTTGAAGCCCGCCAGCCGCTCTCGGACGAAAGCCTGCAATTCCGCCTCTGTCGCCCCGCATCCCGGACACAGGTGCACGATCGCCGCCGGCTCCTCGCCCAGCGTGCGATGCGGCACGCCGACGAGAGCGGCGTCGGTCACGGCCGGATGTGCGTAGAGGACGTTCTCCACCTCGATCGAATAGATGTTCTCGCCGCCGCGGATAACGATATCCTTCGCCCGGTCGGCGATGAACAGGAAGCCCTCGTCGTCGATCCGCGCGAGATCGCCGGTCCGCACCCATCCGTCGATGAAAGTGGCCGCGGTCGCATCGGGCTTGTTCCAATAGCCCTTCACGATCATCGGCCCGCGCGCCCACAATTCGCCGATCGTGTTCGGCGGCAGCACCGTCGTGCCGTCCTTGCCCCGCACCTCGATATCTGCGGTGGCGACCGGCGCGCCGGCGCTGTCGGGGCGGTTGAGGTAATCCTCGCCGCCGTGCTGGGTGACCGTGGCGGTGGTTTCGGTCATGCCCCAGCCGTTGCCCGGCAGCGCGCCGAATTCCTGGTGGATGCGGCGTACCAGTTCCGGGGCGGACGGCGCGCCGCCATAGGCGATCGTATCGAGCGACGAGAGGTCGTAATTGGCGCGGTCGGGATGTTCGAGCAATTGCCATGCGATCGTCGGCACGCCGCCGGTCATGTTCACCTTTTCCCGCTCGATGATCTCCAGTGCGCGCGTCGCGTCCCATTTGCGCAGGAAGACCATCGTCGAACCGCTCGCGATCGATCCCATCATCCCCGCCGAACAGGCGGTGACATGGAACATCGGGATGACGGTCAGCGAGACGCGCGGCGTCGGCTCCGGCGGCGCTTCCCCACGACGCAGACAGGCGCGCGCCGCGGTGTAGCCGCTCGACATGATGTTGGTCATGAAATTGCGGTGCGATCCCAGCGCCCCCTTGGGCGCGCCGGTGGTGCCGCTGGTGTAGAAGATCGTCGCGGCATCGTCCGGCGCGACGGCGGCGGGCGGCAGCGGCACCTCGGCAAGGCTCGGCCAGTCGTGGGGCGTGCCGATCACCTCCTCCAGCCGCTGCGTTCCCTCGCCGAGCGGTGTGGTCGCGCGCGCGACGATCACATGGCCAAGATCGGGCAGCGTGGTGTACAGGCTTTCCAGCCGCCCGTGCCGCTCGCCATCGACGATCAGCCCCCGCGCACCCGAATCGCGCAGGCCGTATTCGAGCTCCGCGCCGGTCCACCACGCATTGAGCGGCACCATGATCGCGCCGATCGCCACGCCGGCGAAGAACGCGACCGACCATTCGGGCAGGTTGCGCATCGCCAGCGCCACGCGGTCGCCCTTGCCGATCCCCAGCGCCACCAGATGCGCGGCCAATGCCGCCGTCGCACGATAATGCGCCTCGTAGCTGACGCGTTCGTCCTCGTAGATCACGAACAGCCGATCGGCGTGACCGCGGCTCGCCTCCAGCAGATAGCGCATCGTCGGCGGGGCATTCTTCCACACGCGGGTCGGCACGCCGTCGATCACCGCCTCGTCCATCTCGAACTTGGCACCGGGTGCGGTCAGCAGCGCCTTCACCTCGGCAAGCGACATCGCCGGCCAGGATGGCGGCAGGTCTACGATCGGCTCGCTCGCCACGGCAGCTTCCTCTCTCATGTCGATGGCAGGTGCGATTCCTGCGTTTCGATGAAAGGTTACTGTTGATTCCGCCATCGCTCAAGGCAATAGGAAGAGAAAGTTAGAAGCTGGGGTATGGCAGAGGATGGCGACCATCGTTGCGCAGGCGAACGGATTCGAAAGCGGCAGGCTCGCGGCAATCGATGCGTTCCTGAAGGCGCGCTATCTCGACACCGGGCTGCTCCCCAACGCCCAGTTGCTGATCGCGCGCGATGGCGAGATCGCGCATTTCTCGCACCAGGGCAGCGCGCGCGAGGGCGGCGCGTCCGTCAGCGAGGAATCGCTGTTCCGCATCGCATCGATGACCAAGCCGATCACCTCGATCGCGTTCATGATGCTGGTCGAGGAGGGCAAGGTCGCAGTCGACACGCCGGTCCATCACGTCCTGCCCGAGTTCAAGGGACTGGGGGTCTACAATGGTGGCGGTGGCGGCGCGCCGTTCGTCACCCGCGCGACAGCCGAACCGATGCGGATGCTCGATTTGCTGCGGCATACCTCCGGCCTCACCTACGGCTTTCAGAACCGCTCCAACGTCGATGCCGCCTATCGCGAGTCGAAGATGGAAAGCTGGCACGGCAACCTCGACCTCGACGGCTTCGTCGCGGCACTGGGAAAACTGCCGCTGGAGTTCTCGCCGGGCGAAGGGTGGAATTATTCGGTGTCGACCGATGTGCTCGGTGCGGTCGTCGAGCGCGTGTCGGGGCAGACGCTCGACGCGTTCTTCCACGATCGCATCTTCGCGCCGCTCGGTATGCATGACACCTTCTTCCAGGTGCCGGGCGACAAGCTCGATCGGCTGACCGACTGCTACACCCTCGTCGCAGGCAAGGGCCGCGTGATGTACGATCGCGGCGAGGCGAGCGCGTGGAGCCGGCGGCCGAAACTGCTGTCGGGTGGCGGCGGGCTGGTGTCGACCGCGCTCGATTATCACCGCTTTTGCCGGATGTGCGAGAGTGGCGGGACACTGGACGGCGTTCGCATCGTCGGGCGCAAGACGCTCGACCTGATGACGATGAACCATCTGCCCGGCGGCAAGGATCTCGCCAGCCTGTCGCGGTCGCTGTTCAGCGAGACGCAGAATGCCGGCACCGGTTTCGGCCTGGGGTTCGCGGTGACGCAGGATGTCGCGCGCACGATGATCCCCGGGTCGCCGGGCGAATATTATTGGGGCGGCATGTTTTCGACCGCCTTCTTCATCGATCCGGTCGAGCGATTGCACATGGTGTTCATGACGCAGCTCAGCCCGTCCGGGCTCTACCCGATCCGCCGCGAGTTGAAGACGATGATCTATGCCGCGCTGAACTAGCCGTCCGTGCTCCTGCGCAGGCAGGAGCCAGAGTTGTACATGCCGCCGCCGGTGGCCCTGGGTTCCTGCCGTCGCAGGAGCCCATGCAAGGAGAGACCCGATATGACCTCGCCGATCCGCACCGAACGCCATGACGACGTGCTCGTCATCATCTCCGACAATCCGCCGGTCAACGCGCTCGGCGCGGCGGTGCGGATCGGGCTGGAGGCGGCGATCAAGGAAGGCGTCGCCGACGATACGATCCAGGCGATGGTGATCCGCTGCGACGGTCGCACCTTCTTCGCGGGCGCCGACATCACCGAATTCGGCAAGCCGATGCAGGAGCCGGGCCTGCCGACCGTCGTCGACCTGATCGAGGCATCGACCAAGCCCGTCGTCGCGGCGATCCACGGCACCGCGCTGGGCGGCGGCTGCGAGGTCGCGCTTGGCTGTCATTACCGTGTCGCGGTGCCCTCCGCGAAGATCGGCACGCCCGAGGTGAAGCTCGGCCTGCTTCCCGGCGCGGGCGGCACGCAGCGCATCCCGCGCATCGCCGGCGTCGGCATGGCGCTGGAAATGACCGCCAAGGGCGATCCGATCCCGGTCAAGAAAGCGCAGGAGGCAGGTCTGATCGACAAGATCGTCGGGGAAGACAGCTTGGAGGCGGACGCGATCGCCTTCGCGCGCGAGGTGAGGGACAAGCGGCCGATCCCACGCGCCTCGGAGAAGGAAGCCAAGGCCGATCCCGACGCGGTCGAGGCGTTCAAGAAGGAGAACGGCCGCCGCTTCCGCGGGTTCGAGGCGCCAGCCGCCAACATCGCCTGCGTCGTCAAGGCGAGCGAAACGTCGTTCGCCGACGGCATCGCCTTCGAACGGCAGGAATTCATGAAGCTGATGATGGGGACGCAGTCCGCCGCGCAGCGCCACATCTTCTTCGCCGAGCGTCAGGCCGCCAAGATCGACGACGTCCCCGCCGACACGCAGCGCCGCGCGATCAACCGTGTCGGCGTGATCGGTGCCGGCACGATGGGCGGCGGCATCTCGATGAACTTCCTGTCGGCGGGCATCCCGGTGACGATCGTCGAGATGCAGGCCGACGCGCTGGAGCGCGGCACCGGCGTGATGCGCAAGAACTATGAGGCATCGGCGGCGAAGGGCCGGATGAAGCCCGAACAGGTCGAGGCGGCGATGGGCGCGCTGACGCCGACGCTGAACTTCGACGATCTGGCGGAATGCGACCTGATCATCGAGGCGGTGTACGAAAATATGGAGGTGAAGAAGGAGATCTTCACGCGGCTGGACGGCATCGCAAAGCCCGGCGCGATCCTGGCGTCGAATACCTCCTACCTCAACATCGACGAGATCGCCGCCTGCACCGCCCGCCCGCAGGACGTGGTCGGCATGCACTTCTTCTCGCCCGCCAACGTGATGAAATTGCTGGAGGTCGTGCGGGGGGCGAAGACCGCGCCGGACGTGCTGGCGACGGTCATGGACCTCGCCAAAAAGATCAAGAAGGTCGCAGTGGTCGCCGGCGTCACCTATGGCTTCATCGGCAACCGCATGCTGATGCCGCGGCAGGTGGAGGCGAACAAGCTGCTGCTGGAAGGCGCGACGCCCGAGCAGATCGACCGCGTTCATGTCGCTTTCGGGATGCCGATGGGGCCGTTCCAGATGGCCGACCTGGCCGGTGTCGACATCGGCTGGCATCGCGACCCGAACCGGATCGAGAACGTCCGCGACGCGCTCGCCGCCGAGGGGCGCTGGGGGCAGAAGAAGCAGGCCGGCTTCTACGATTACGACGCGAAGCGGAACCCCACCCCCTCCCCCCGCGTCGCCGAGATCATCGCGGAATGGCGCGAGAAGACGGGGACGCCGCAGCATGACGTCACCGACGAGGAGATCGTCGAGCGCACGCTGTACACGATGGTCAACGAAGGCGCGCTGATCCTGGAAGAGGGGATGGCGCAGCGGGCGTCGGACGTCGATGTCGTCTGGATCTACGGCTACGGCTGGCCGATCTATCGCGGCGGGCCGATGTTCTGGGCGAAGAGCGAAGGTTACGACAAGGTCGCCGCCGGGCTAGAGAAGCACGGCTTCACCGTCGCCAACAGCCTGAAGTCGGGAGCGATCAAGTGAGCGGCCTCGACACCTTCCGCGCCGACACCCGCGTTTGGCTGGCGGAGAATTGCCCGCCCGAGATGCGCGAGCCGGTGCGCTCCGACGCCGATATCTGCTGGGGCGGCCGCCACTTCGCACCCTCCAGCCCGGCGCAAAAGGACTGGCTCGACCGCATGGCGGCGCGTGGCTGGACCGTGCCGGACTGGCCGAAGGAATATGGTGGTGGCGGGCTGTCAGCGGCGGAGACCAAGGTCCTGCGCGAGGAAATGGCAGCGATCCGTGCGCGCAATCCGCTCAACTCGTTCGGCATTTCGATGCTCGGGCCGGCGCTGCTCAAGTACGGCACTGAGGAACAGAAGCTCGAACATCTGCCCAAGATCGCCCGCGGCGAAATCCGTTGGTGCCAGGGCTATTCCGAACCCAATGCCGGGTCGGACCTCGCCGGGCTCGCTGCATCGGCGGAGGACGGCGGCGACCATTATATCGTCAACGGGCAGAAGGTGTGGACCAGCTACGCGGACAAGGCCGACTGGATCTTCTGCCTCGTCCGCACCAGCAAGGCATCGAAACAGGGCGGGATCAGCTTCGTGCTGTTCGACATGGAATCGCCGGGCGTCTCGACCAAGCCGATCCTGCTGATCAGCGGCTATTCGCCGTTCTGCGAGACCTTCATGGACAATGTGAAGGTGCCCAAGGCCAATCGCATCCATGACGAGAACAAGGGCTGGGACGTCGCCAAATATCTGCTCGGCCATGAGCGCGAGATGATCAGCGGCATGGGCCTGGGCGGTGGTGGCCGCAATCCGCTGATCGAGGGGGCGATCGCAACGGTCGGGCTCGATCACGACGGGCGGCTGGCGGACCCCGTGCTGCGCACGCAGATCGCGCTGTTCGAGGTGCGGGCGAAGGCGTTCGCGGCGATGTCCGAACGCTTCATCGACGAGCTGAAGGCGGGCCGCGCGCATCCCGCGCAGCCGAGCATGATGAAGTACGTGGGCACCGAGCTGAACAAGGATCGCCACGAACTGATGATGGCGGCGGGCGGATCGGACGCGCTGGAATGGGAGAGCGAGCGGTCGAACACCGGCGCCGCCCCGCGCGCGTGGCTGCGGACGAAGGCGAATTCGATCGAGGGCGGCACGTCGGAGGTGCAGCTCAACATCATCGCCAAGCGCATCCTGGAACTGCCGGGCGCGTGACCGAGCGTGCTCCTGCGCACGCAGGAGCCGATAGCCATAGAGCGGAACGCCTGGAACCCTGGGTTCCGGCTTCCGCCGGAACACGGATATTGCCACGATGCCTCTCTACCTCAACGAAGAACAGACGATGCTCCGCGACACCGCGAAGGACTTCGTCGCCGAACATGCCCCCGTGTCGCACCTCCGCGCGCTCCGCGATGCGAACGACGCGACCGGGTTCAGCCGCGACCTGTGGAAGCAGTTTGCGGAGATGGGCCTGAACGGCATTCTCATCCCCGAGGCGCAGGGCGGCCTCGGCCTCGGCCATGTCGAGGCGGGCGTGGTGCTGGAGGAGATCGGCCGCAACCTGTCGCCATCCCCCTTCCTCACCACCGCGGTCGCGGCGGTCGAGGCGCTGAAGGGATCGGCGCAGGCCGACCGCTGGTTCCCTGGCATTGTCGCCGGCGAAACGGTGGCGGCGCTGGCGATCGACGAGGGTGCCAAGCATCGCGACGCGGTGGCGCTGAAGGCCGAGCGCTCGGGCAACGGCTTCCGCCTGACCGGGGCCAAGCGGTTCGTCACGCACGGCCATGTCGCCGACCTGCTGATCGTCGCCGCGCGTACTGCCGGATCGCCCGACGATGCCGAGGGCGTGACGCTGTTCGCCGTCCCCCGCGACGCCGCCGGCCTCACCGCCTCGCCCGAGCGACTGGCGGATTCCAGCCTTGCCGCACGCATGGCATTCGAGGGAGTCGAGGTGGATGCCGATGCGGTGATCGGAGAGGTCGATGCCGGTCGCGACCCGCTCGGCCGCCTGCTCCGTGCGGGTCGCACCGGCGCGGCGGCGGAACTGCTCGGCATCGGCGGGGGCGCGATGGACATGACCGTCGGCTACCTCAAGGAACGCAAGCAGTTCGGCGTCGCGATCGGCAGTTTCCAGGCGCTCCAGCATCGTGCCGCGCACCTCTATAGCGAGATGGAGGTCGCGCGCGCCGCGGTGCTCAAGGCGCAGCAATTGCTCGATACGGGCGCGGATGCGGAGATGGTGGACGGGGCGGTGTCGATCGCCAAGGCGATCACCGGCATGGCGACGACGCTTTCGGTGCAGGAGGGCATCCAGATGCATGGCGGCATCGGCATGACCGATGAATATGACATCGGCTTCTACATGAAGCGCGCGCGCGTGCTGGCCGAGATGTTCGGCGATGTCGGGTTCCACGCCGACCGGCTGGCGAAAGCGGCAGGGTATTGATGGCGGAGTTCATCGAACGAACGCCCGAACAGCTCGCGGCGATGCTTGTCACGTTGCTGGACGTCGAGGAGATCGACGTCGACCTGTATCGAGGGTCGCGCCAGCCCGGCGGTCGCGGCCGGGTGTTCGGCGGACAGGTGATCGCGCAGGCATTGCAGGCGGCGCAGCGATCGGTCGAGGGCAAGGACGCGCATTCGCTCCACGCCTATTTCATGCGGCCGGGCGACGAGAATTTTCCGATCGTCTACCAGGTCACCCGCGATTTCGAGGGCAAGAGCTTTGCCACCCGGCGGGTGGTCGCGATGCAGCAGGGGCAGCCGATCCTGACCATGGCCGCGTCCTTCCAGACGCCGGAAGAGGGTCTGCATCATCAGGACACGATGCCCGATGTGCCCGGCCCCGACACGCTGAAGTCCGAGCGCGAACTGCGGCAGGCGATCGCGCATCAGGTGCCGGAGCGATTCCGCGATTTCTTCACCCGTCGGCAAACCGCGATCGAGATGCGCCCGCTCCATCCGCGCAGCTGGTTCGCCCCGGAGAAGCGTCCGCCGAACAATGCCGCGTGGTTTCGCACCGCCGCATCGATCGGCGACGACCCCGCGCTCCATCGTGCCGCACTCGCCTATGCATCCGACATGGCGTTGCTGGCGACGTCGATGATGCCACACGGCGTCAACTGGTTGATGCCCGAGATGCAGACGGCGAGCCTCGACCACGCGCTATGGATCCACGAGCCGTTCCGCGCCGACGACTGGCTGCTCTACACCACCGATAGCCCGTGGGCCGGTCATGCGCGGGGGATGAACCGCGGTAGCATCTTCAGTGCCGACGGGCGGCTTGTGGCGAGCGTCGCGCAGGAAGGATTGATCCGGCGCCGCCCGCCCAAAGCGTGATGCCTCAGTCGACCACCGCTTCGGGCACGACCGGGGCGCCGGGCTTGCGCATCACATAGCGGACCCGGTCGACGCAGCCCGTATAGCCGGTGCCGCCCTTCCGGAAGCTGGCCGAGCGTATCATCGCCGCCGCGGCATCGCCGAATTCGGACGTCGGTTCCGATTGCAGCACCCGCACGTTGCCGGTCTGCCCCCAGGGCGCGACGTCGTACGTGACCATGGCCCACCCCTCGATACTGCGACGCCGATAGGCAGCGGGATAGGTCAAGACCGGTGGGCGGTCCCATCCATGCTCCCGCGGGCAGGTGGCGCCGGCAGGGCGGACCGCGTCTTCCTGAGGCGGGACCGGCGCCGGCAGGATCGTGCCGTTCTTGTGATAGGGGTAGAAACAGCCGACCCGCACGCCCGGTACGAACCGCGACTTCGCCACCGCTTCGCGCGCCGTCCGGTCCAGCGCCGCCGTGCCGGTTCCTGCCAGCGTCCGGAGGTTGCGCGGCTTGCCGCCACGATCGAGGTCGTAGCCGGTCATGCTCCATGTCGCGTAACCGGGCTGTTCGGGCAGCGTCCCGAACGCCGGAAAGCCGCGCAGCAGGACGTCCGGCGACGGATTGGTGCACGTGCTGCCCGCGGGCGTAATCCGCTGCCAGACCATTTTCGGCGGCGGCGTCGTGGGGAACACGGCATAGGCCATCAGCTCCGCGATTGGGGCCCCGGCAATCGACACTGCGTCGACGACGAACGTCGCCGTGCACCCGCTCCGCTCCCCGCCGGTCGCGAAGCGACTCGCCGCAAGCGCCGGGGCGACGTCCTCTGCGTCGGGGACATACTCGAACTCCGACGCCATCCGGCGACGGATCGACAGCGGCCGGCCGCTGGCATCGATCCGGAATTCCAGCGTCAGGGGGCGACGGGGTTCGGACCGGCTCCAGGTCAGGAAACGCCGGGCGTCGGGTTCCCGCACGATGGCCTGCGCGGTGCCGCCCGGGCCATCGGACCGCTCGCAGAACACCGGACGCATCACCCAGCGCCCCAATTGCTGTTGCGGAGGTTCGAGGGTCACGGCGTGCGGTCCCGGCTCCCGCTTGTACATCACTACCGGCGGCGGCGGCGACGTCTGCTGCACGATTGCTGCGGTGATCGCGGCGGCGAGGAGGATAACCATGACGGCATCCTGTCCCACGCCGATGACGCTAGCAAGTCACTCAGACGGCCGTTCTGCCGTAATCCTGTCGCGTGACCGGATGGCTGGACGACAGGCCGCCGTCGACCGCGATCGCCTGTCCGTTGACGTAGCTCGCGTCGTCGGAGGCGAGGAACAGCGCCACCCTGGCCAGCTCCTCCGGCTGCGCGCCACGGTGCAGCGGGTTGAGGCGGCCGAGCCGGTCCATCTTGCCGGCATCGCGGGCGTAGTCGAAGGTCGGTTTGGTCATACCGGTTTCGGTCAGGCCGGGGCAGATCGCGTTGACGCGGACATTGCTGCCGGACAGTTGCTGCGCCGCTACAGCGGCGAGGTTGATGACGCCCGCTTTCGATGCCGAATAGGC
The DNA here is from genome assembly GCA_024072375.1 of Sphingomonadaceae bacterium OTU29LAMAA1. NCBI lineage: Bacteria > Pseudomonadati > Pseudomonadota > Alphaproteobacteria > Sphingomonadales > Sphingomonadaceae > Sphingomonadaceae bacterium OTU29LAMAA1. The sequence continues at coordinate 88,255 of CP099617.1, read as the reverse complement.
AGGCGAACCCGCACCGGAACGGATGCCGGCGACGCTGGCGGTAAGGACGATCGCTCCCGCTCCCCGTTCGGCGATACGCGGCGCAGCGTGCTTGATCGCGAGGAATGGGCCGATCAGATTGACGCGGAGTACGTCGGTGATGAGCGCGACGTCGGTGTCGAAGATGTTGGCCATGCCACCGGATATGCCGGCGTTGGCGAACATCACGTCGAGCCCGCCGAACCGGTCGCAGGCGAGCGCGACGGTGCGGACGACATCCTCCTCGACGCCGGCGTCGATGCGGATGGAGTGGGCGATGCCGCCGGCTGCCGCGATCATCGCGGCGGTGTCGTCAGCGCCTTCGGTCTTGTCGGCGACGATGACGCGGCCACCCTCGGCGGCGAAAAGGAGAGCTGCGGCGCGACCGATGCCGCTGCCGGCGCCGGTGACGACGATCGATCTGCCGGTGAAGCGGGCCATCAGATCGTAACCCCGCCGTCGACGACCATCGCCTGTCCGGTCATGTAGCGGCTTGCATCGGAGGCGAGATAGACGACCGCGCCGGCGATATCGATCGGATCGCCCAGCCGGCGCAGCGGCGTGTGCCTGCTCGATCGCGTCTCCGCCTCCGGCGTGTCCCAGAGCGCACGGGCGAAGTCGGTCTTGATGAGCCCCGGCGCGATGCAGTTCACGCGAACGTTGTCGGGGCCGTATTCGACCGCATAGTTGCGCGCGAGCTGGAAGTCCGCCGCCTTGGACACGTTATAGGCCCCGATCACGTCGGAGCCGCGCAGGCCGCCGATCGAGCTGACGATGATCACCGATCCGTCGCGGCGTTCGCGCATTTCGGGCACGACCATCTGGATCAGCCAGTGGTTGGAGAGAATGTTGTTGTCGAGGATTTTGCGGAACTGGTCGTCGGCAATGCCCTCCAGCGGGCCGTAATAGGGATTGGAGGCGGCATTGCAGACGAGGACGTCGATGCGGCCGAACTGGCGGCGGGTCTCGTCGACAAGATGCCGAAGCGCGTCTTTAGACGAGATGCCGGCGGCAACCGCGATCGCCCTGCCCTCACCGAATTCGGCGTTGATCGCGGCGGCTACCGCGTCGCACGCGTCCTGCTTGCGGCTACTGATGACAACCCGCGCACCGGCGCGGGCGAGTTCGAACGCACTGGCCTTGCCGATGCCGCGTGAGGAGCCGGTGATGACGGCGACTTTGCCGGTGAGATCGAAGAGTGACATGCAACCCTTTCAGATAGAATGATCAAGCCCCCGCCGCCTGCGCGAAGTGCCAGCTGGCGGCGGCAAGGCGGTGGACCTGGGCCGCAGACCGTTCGGCCTGCGCGCTGGATGCGGTGCCGTCGACGATCCGCTTCTTGATGCCCTGCACGATCCCGGTCAGGCGGAAGAGGTTGTAGGCGAAATACCAGTTCAGGTCGGGAACGCCGTCGCGCTGCGTCCGCGCGCAGTAACGGGTCGTCATGTCCTCGATCGTCGGGATGCCGGTTTCCGGACCGGTGCGTCCCTTCACGCCCGATCGCCCTTCGGGTTCGGTGACCCAGCTCATCAGGAAATAGCTGAAGTCCGCCAACGGATCGCCCAGCGTCGACAGTTCCCAGTCGAGCACCGCAACGACGCGCGGTTCGGCGGCGGCGAAGATCATGTTGTCGATGCGATAATCGCCGTGGACGATCGACGTGCGCGTCTGTTCGGGGACGGTGCGCGGCAGGAATGCAATGAGGCTCTCCACCTCGGGCATGTGTTCGGTTTCGCTCGCGCGGTATTGTTTGGTCCAGCGTTCGACCTGACGTGCGAAGTAGTTCCCCGGCTTGCCGTAATCGCCGAGACCGGCGGCGACGTAAACGGTGTTGTGAAGGTCGGCGAGCGTGTCGACCATGGCATTATAGATGCCGGTGCGCTGATCGGGCGTGTAGTCGGGCAACGTGCCGTCCCACAGGTTACGGCCATCGGCGAGGCCCATGACGTAGAACATCGCGCCGATGACGCTGTCGTCGGTGCACAGGCCGTAGGGCCTGGCGACCGGGAAGCCGGTGGGGTGGAGGCCGGCGATCAGCCGGTATTCGCGATCGACCGCGTGGGCGGAGGGAAGCAGCGGCCCGAACGGCTTGCGGCGCAGAACGTAGGCGCCGGACGGGCTGTCGATGCGATAGGTCGGGTTGGACTGGCCACCAGCGAACTTGGCGTAGGTGAGCGGGCCGGTGAAGCCGGCGACGTTCGCCTCCATCCATACGATGAGGTTCGCTTCGTTCAGGCGATCCTTGTCGGCGACGGGGATGGTGTCGGTCATGCTCTCACCGCTCATGGGTTGCTGGTCGTGCACGGTGCCCAACCTCCCCCGTCGCCCCGGACGTGTTCCGGGGTTCCACTCTGCGGCGAAGCACAGGCTTTGCGCCTCAAGTCCTGCCGTTGCGGTACGTGACCCCCGGAACACGTCGGGCGTGAGGGGCGGGAAAACTGCCTCATTCGAACACGATCACGCTGCGGGTGGCGTCACCCTTGCGGAGTTCGTCGAAAGCGTGGTTGATCCGCTCCAGCGGCATGCGGTCGGCGATGATCGTGTCGAGGTCGAGCTGGCCACGCATATAGAAATCGACCAGTCGCGGGATATCGACCGGAAAGCGGTTGCTGCCCATCAATCCGCCTTGCAGCTTCTTGCCCGAAAGAAGGTCGATCGCCGACAATCCGACTTTTTCGTTGGGCGGGAGCATGCCGAGGATCGTGGCGGTGCCGCCGCGGCGCAGGACCTTCACCGCGGTGGCGGCGCTCTGCGGGCGGCCGACCGCCTCGATCGCGTGATGGACGCCGCCCCTGGTGATCTCGACCACCTCGTCGGCGGCGGTGGGCGACATCGTATCGATGCTGTGGGTGGCGCCGAGCTTTTCCGCGAGCGCACGCTTTTCGGGTACGGGGTCGAGCGCGATGATCTTGCCGGCACCGGCGATCCTGGCGGCGTTGATCGCGGCGAGGCCGATGCCACCGCAGCCGACGACGCAGACGGTCTCACCCGGCGTCACGTCGGTGGTGTTGAACACCGCGCCGGCGCCCGTGGTGACCGCGCAGCCAATCAGCGCGGCGCGGTCCATCGGCATCTCCGGGTCGATAGCGACACAGGCATGTTCGTGGACCAGCATCATCTCGGCATAGGCGGACAGGTTGAGCATCTGCGCGACCGGCTGGTCGCCGAGCATCAGGCGCGGCGGTGCCCCCTTTGGACGGCGGACGCCGGCGTCGACGCACAGGAACATCCGCCCGGTGACGCAGAATTCGCACTGGCCGCAGAACGCGCTGAGGCAGGTGACGACGTGGTCGCCGACCTTGACCGTGCGGACCTCGCTGCCGACCGCCTCGACGACGCCCGCAGCCTCATGGCCGGGAATGGTGGGGAGCGCGTGCGGGTAGATGCCGTCGACGAAATGCAGGTCCGACCGGCACACGCCGACGGCTACGGTGCGGATCAGCACTTCGTGCGGTGCGGGATTGGCGACGGTGACGTCTTCGATCGTGAGCGGCTGTTTAGGTTCGAAGAGGACGGCGGCTTTCATGGCGTGATCCTGTGAGCGATCGGGCTCCTGCGACCGCAGGAGCCCAGGGTTATCGAGCGGCGCGCTTGTGGCTCTGGCTCCTGCTTTCGCAGGAGCACCGGCCGCCGGCATCACCGCACCGGGCGGTCCGCGGCGTATTCGCCGTATTTGCCGAATTCGGCGCGGGCGATGGCGCGGTTGTGGACCTCGTCGGGGCCGTCGGCGAAACGGAGGGTGCGGAGGGCGGCCCATGCGTGGGCGAGATGGAAGTCCTGGCTGACGCCGCCGCCGCCGTGCGCCTGGATCGCGTCGTCGAGAATCTGGAGCGCCATCGTCGGTGCGGCGACCTTGACCATCGCAATCTCAAGCTGGGCCGATTTGTTGCCCGCCTTGTCCATCATGTCCGCCGCCTTGAGACACAGCAGGCGGGTCATTTCAATGTCGATCCGGGCCTTTGCGATGCGTTGCTCCCATACCGAATGATCGGCGATACGCTTGCCGAAGGCGACGCGCGACAGCAGTCGTTTGGCCATCGCCTCGATCCCGGTCTCCGCCACGCCGATCGTCCGCATGCAGTGATGGATGCGGCCCGGCCCGAGGCGCCCCTGAGCGATCTCGAACCCCCTGCCCTCGCCGAGCAGCACGTTCTCGACCGGCACGCGGACGTCCTTCATCACCACTTCGCCATGACCATGCGGCGCGTGGTCGTAGCCGTAGACGGTCAGCATGCGCTCGATCGTGACGCCCGGCGCATCCATCGGCACCAGGATCATGCTCTGCTGCGCATGGCGCTTGGCAGACGTATCCGTCTTGCCCATGACGATCGCGACCTTGCAACGCGGGTCTCCGACACCCGACGACCACCATTTGCGGCCGTTGATGACGTAATGGTCACCGTCGCGGACCATCGAGGTTTCGATGTTGGTCGCGTCGGACGAGGCGACGGCGGGCTCGGTCATGAGGAATGCCGAGCGGATTTCCCCTCGCATCAGCGGCCCGAGCCATTGCTCCTTCTGTTCGCGGGTGCCGTAGCGGTGGAACACCTCCATGTTGCCGGTGTCGGGCGCGGAGCAGTTGAACACCTCCGATGCCCAGCCGATCTTGCCCATTTCCTCCGCGCACAGGGCGTATTCGAGGTTGGTGAGCTGCGTGCCCTCGAATTCGAACGTATCGTCGACATGCGTCTGGCCGGAGTTCGGCGGCATGAAGAAATTCCACAGGCCGGCGGCCTTCGCCTTTTCCTTGCACGCTTCGATGACCGGGATCACCTTCCAGCGCTCGCCCTCATGCTCCTGCGCGTCGTGTTCGGGCATGCGCGGCCGGATTTCCTGGTCGATGAAGCTGCGCACCCGATCGCGGAAATAGGTTTCGCGCTCGCTGAGGGTGAAGTCCATGTGGCTCTCTCCAAACGTCTTTGGCGACGGTCTAGGCCGTACCGTACATTCGGTAAAGTGGTCGCGAGCGCCAGTGCGGCGCTTTTTCACGCCTGATCGTACCGCAGCAGAAAAAACACTGTTTCTTCGAAAGCGCAGTGGATAGACTGGCCGGATGGACCAGACGGGGGCGGACGCCAGCCACGCGATCGGCGGAGAGGAACAGGGGACGAAGCGCTTCCGTGCGAAGCGCGACGCGATCCTGTCCGCCGCTGCGGAGGCGATCAACGAGCAAAGCGCGAAGGGCATGACCTTTGCCGACGTGGCGCGGCGGGTAGGGCTGAACACCACCAGCGTCACCTATTATTTCAAGCGCAAGGAAGATCTGGCGGCGGCGGCGTTCGAGCATACGCTCGACCAGCTGCTGGCGATGATCGACGAGGCGATGACGGAAGGGGGCCCGCGCGAACGCGTTCGCCGCTACCTGAGCCTCAACATGGATCGGCTGGCGCGGGTGCAGCGCGGCGAGGATCGAGCGATGGCGGTGCTGTCGGACCTGCGGGCGACCGAAGAGCCCAACCGTACCCGACTGATGAATCGCTGGCGCGAGGTGTTCCGGCGGACGCGCGCGCTGTGGGGTACTCCGGCGAACCGGGCGCAGACGGATCTGTTCGGCGCGCGGGCGCACGTCCTGCTCGAGAATACCTTCTGGCTGACGGCGTGGCTCAACCGGTACGAGCCGGACCAATATGCCCGCGTCGAGGCGCGGCTGATGGACGTGTTCGACCATGGCGTCGCGGGGCCTGATGCGCGCTGGGCGCCGGCGCTGATCGATCTGGAGCATGAGGAGACCGAGCCGGGGCGTGCCGCGTTCCTGCTGGCAGCGACGCGGCTGATCAACGAACTGGGCTATCGCGGCGCATCGGTGCAGCGGATCGCGGCGGAGCTGAACGTCACCAAGGGGAGCTTTTACCACCATCTGGATGCCAAGGACGATCTGGTGATCGCCTGCTACCGGCGCAGTTTCGACACGATCACCGATGCGCAGCGGTTGGCGGACGAAGCGGGTGGATCGTATTGGGATCGCCTGTCGAGCACGATCGCGACCCTGCTCGACGTGCAGTTCACCGAACGCGCACCGTTGCTGCGCACGACCGCCCTGTCGGGGCTGCCGCCGATGGTGCGATCGGCGATGGTCGATCGGTCGAACCGGATTGCGCGGCGGTTTGCGGGGACGATGATGGACGGGATCGCCGAAGGCTCGATCCGGGCGGTCGATGCCCTGGTGGCGGCGCAGGCGCTGATGGCGTTGCAGAATGCGGCGTTCGACATGCGCAAATGGGCGGCGGCGATGCCGCGCGACCGGGCGATCGCCATGTATGCCTCGACGTTGCTGTTCGGGCTGTTCGATGATCGAGCTTTGCGGGAGGCTTGATCCTTCGACGCGTGAATCCAGCGTCTTCTCTGCGTGCCGATCAATAGCCGTTCAAACGGGCGAAGCGTTCGCGGTGGAAGGCGGCGTTGCCCCACATCGCTTCCAGAACCGCGGCGCGCTTCATGTAGAAGCCAGCATCGTGTTCGTCGGTCATGCCGATACCGCCGTGGAGCTGGATCATCTCGCGGCTGACCAGCTTCAGCGTGTCGCCAGCGACCGCCTTGGCGAGGCTGACCGCCTGATCGGTGTCGGAGCGACCGGAATCGATCGCCTCCAGCGCGCCTTCGACGACGGATCGCATCAATTCGAGTTCGGTCAGCATCCTAGCCATGCGGTGCTGCAATGCCTGAAACGTACTGAGCGGCTGGCCGAACTGGACGCGGGTCTTGAGATAGTCGTTGGTGGTCGCGAACGCCTGTTCGGCGAGGCCGAGCATCTCGGCGGTGATGAGCGCGGTGGCGCGATCGACGACCTTCGCCGTGAGGTCCGGGCCGCCGAGAGGGACCGCGGGCGCGTCGTCGAAGCGGACCTCGGCATGGCTGCGCGCGTCGGCCATGCGGCGTGGCGAGCGGGTGACGCCTTCATCACCAGCGACCAGATAGAGGCCGTCGGTGGCGGCCACGATGAAGACGGTGGCACTGTCGCCCTCGGCGACGAAAGCCTTGGTGCCGGTGATACGGTCGCCCACGACCGCGGTAGTGACCGGGCCGCCGTGGATCGGCCCCTCGTCGACCGCCAGCGTGGCGACGACATCGCCCGAGGCGATGCGGGCGAGCCATTCAGACTTCGCCGCGTCGTTCTCACCCAGCGCGATCGCCGTGGCGGCAGGGCCGGTCGAGGCAAGCGGACTGGCGGCAAGGTTGCGGCCAAGCTGTTCGACGACCATCCCGAGCGACAGATAGCCCAGCGCCGAACCGCCATGCTCTTCGGGAATGACGATGCCGCCCCAGCCCATCTGGCCGATCTCGCTCCAGGCGGCGGGGTCATATCCTTCGGCAGGCGCGGCATTGCGCAGCTTGCGAAAGGCGGTGACGGGGGACTCATTGTCCGCCCATTCGCGCGCCATGTCGCGGAGCATCGTCTGTTCTTCGGTGAGGACGGCCATGTCGGTGTTCCTGCAAAATTGGCGGGCAAAATTTGGCGGGAGGTGTCGGCTCGCGCCGCCCTCCCGCTCCTCTCCAACTCGTGTTCGGCAGCGACGCTTACTGGTGGTCGAGCATGCCGAGAATGCGTTTGGCGACGATGTTGTTCTGGATCTCGGACGAGCCGCCGTAGATCGACACCGCCTTCCCCCACAGCCATGTGCGGGTCTGGGCAAGTTCGGCCTCGGTGAAGCCCTCGCCGTCCCAGCCGAGGCCGTTCATACCCATGATCTCGATGCCGAGTTCGGCGCGATCCTGCGTCACGCGGGCGCCGACGTTCTTCATGATCGAGGTCGCGGCGGACGGCCCGGAATTGGATTTCGCCTCCAGCGCAGCACGACGCAACGTGAGCATGAAGGCGCGCGTGTCCATCTCGTGCCGAACGAGGCGCATACGCAGGTCGGCGTCGGACACGCGGCCCTCTGAATCGGTGCCGCGATAATCCTTGGCCACCTGCGACAGCGGCTTGCCCGCCAGCAGGCGTCCTGCCGAACCGCCGCCTCCCGACAGGCTGGATCGTTCGTGCTGGAGCAGGCGCTTGCCGATCGTCCATCCCTCGCCTTCACGCCCGACCAGATTGGCCTTGGGCACCTTCACGTCGCTGAAGAACGTCTCGCAGAAGGGCGACGCACCGGAGATCAGCCGGATCGGCTTCACCTCGACACCCGGTGAATCCATGTCGATCAGCAGGAAGCTGATGCCTTCATGCTTCTTCGTCTTGTCGGTGCGGACCAGCGCGAAGCATTTGTCCGCCCATTGGCCGCCGCTGGTCCACGTCTTCTGCCCGTTGACGAGATAATGATCGCCCTTGTCTTCGGCGAACATCTGGAGCGCGGCCAAGTCGGAGCCGGCGCCGGGTTCGGAATAGCCCTGACACCAGCGCACCTGATTGCGCGCGATCGCGGGGATATGCTCCTGCTTCTGCTCCTCGGTGCCATATTCCAGCAGCGTCGGGCCGAACATCATCACCCCCATGCCGCCGATCGGATTGGATGCACCGATGCGTGCCATCTCATCCTGCAGCACCCGCGTCTCGGCCCGCGACAGGCCACCGCCACCATAGGTCCTGGGCCAGGTGGGAACGCCCCAGCCCTTCTCGCCCATGGCGCTGGTCCATGCCGCCTCGTCCGGCGTCGGATCATGCGGACCTTCCAGCGCGGAAAGGCCGGCATCCTGATGCGCGAGGCTCTTGGGGAAATTCGCCATCAGCCATTCGCGCGCCTGTTCGCGGAACGTCGCCAGCGGTTCGAGTTCGGCGGCGGTGGCCATCGGACGTCTCCTATGACCCGAATCTGAAGATCGGGTATGTCGAGCGGAGCCATGCCATGAAAGATCGCGCGTGCAAAGCCCCGCCATTGGCTTCGCACCGTCGATCGGGCAGAACGGCGCCGGGCCCGGGGGATCAGGCCCCGGGGGGACGAGAGCGCATGCGGTTCGAACACAGGGCAGTGCCGATGGCACTGGCTGCCGTGCTGATCGATACGATCGGATTCGGCATCGTCGCGCCGGTATTCCCGGCGCTGTTGACCAGCCTTGGCCAGACGGACATCGAACATGCGACCCGGACTGCTGGCTGGATGCTGGTCGTCTACGCCGCCGCGCAGTTCGTCGCCGGGCCAGTGCTCGGCAATCTGTCCGACCGGTTCGGGCGGCGGCCAGTACTGATCGCGTCGATGCTGAGCTTCGGGATCGATTATGCGGTCATGGCGATGGCACCGAGCGTCGCCTGGCTGTTCGTCGGGCGCGCCGTCGCCGGAGTGGCAGGCGCGGTCTACGGTCCCGCGGGGTCGGTGATCGCCGACGTCACGCACCCGGAAAAGCGGGGCGCGACATTTGCGTTGATCGGCGCAGCCTTCGGTCTGGGCTTCATCATCGGCCCTGCGCTGGGCGGGCTGTTTTCGTTATGGGGGCCGCGTGCGCCGTTCCTCGCGGCAGCGGCGCTGGCGCTGATCAACGCATCGGTGATGCTGGTTGCGATGCCGGAAACGCTCGCACCAGAACACCGCCGCCCATTCCGGCTGCGCGATGCGCATGTCGTCGGTGCATTCAAGCCGCTGTTCCGCGCAGGAAACGCCGCACCGCTGCTGATCGCGGTGTTCCTGTGGCAGCTGGCGCACATGGTCTATCCGGCGACATGGAGCTTCTGGGCGACGGCGCGATTCGGCTGGGATGCGAAGGCGATCGGCTGGTCCCTCGCCTTCGTCGGACTGGTGTCGACGATCGTGCAGGGCGGACTGACCGGACGGGCGATCGCTCGGTTCGGCGAACGGCGGGCGTTGCTGATCGGACTGATTGCGGGCGGCTGTTCGTTCCTGGCGTTTGCCGCGGTGACGGCGAGCTGGCAGGTCTATGTCCTGTTCTGCACCAGTGCATTGTCCGGCTTTGCGATGCCCGCGATGCAGGGGCTGTTGTCGCGCATGGTCGATGCGAGCCGGCAGGGGCAGTTGCAGGGCGGGCTGGGATCGATGGGCAGCGTGTCGGCGATCATCGCGCCGCTGCTGCTGACGCAGGTGCTGGCATGGGGGATCGACCATGATTTTCCCGGCGCGTCGTTCGTGATCGCCGGCGTGCTGGGCCTTGCCGCCGCGGCCATCGTCGTGGCGCGGGTGCGGGTGGCGGCCGCGGCGTGACTTTCGAAGATTGCGTATGGCGCGGGCAGAGCGCTTGACCTAGCGTGCGACGTGTATCGCGACGGGAGAGAGCATGACGGCATTGCGAGAGGTTATCGCGGGTCTGGAGCCGATCGAGGGCGGTTGGCGCGCGCATGTGCCCGAAGGCTGGTTGCAGGGTCGCACCGCTTATGGCGGGTTGTCGGCCGCGCTGGCGCTGCATGCCGCAATGGCCTCGGACGACGACCTGCCGCCGCTGCGATCCGCGCTGGTCGCGTTCATCGGACCGCTGTCCGGCGCGATCACGATCCGCGCTACTCGCTTACGGCGCGGTCGTAACGCCGCATTCGTGCAGGCCGATGTCGAGAGCGAGGCGGGGCTGGGCCTGCGCGCGACGTTCGTGTTCATGGGAACGGTGCCATCAGCGGTGGATCATCACGCAGGCGCCGCGCCGGCGGTGGCGCCGCCGGGACCGGACGATCGCGTGCTGCGCGGGCATCCGGCCGTGGCCTTCTCGCAGAATTTTGAGCTGGTCGAGCGGCACGAGCCGGGGACGGCGGAATGGCTGCGCTGGGTGCGGCTGAAGGATCGCGACGGGCTGCATCCGATGGTCGAACTGATGACGGTGGCGGATTGCCTGCCCCCGGTCGCGTTGAAGCTGCTGGGGCGGCCGGCGCCGGTCAGTTCGATGACGTGGCAGCTCAACCTGCTGGGCGATGCGCCGGTGACGCAGGATGGCTGGTGGCTGTTGCAGGCGACCAGCGACTATGTGCGGACGGGCAATTCAAGCCAGCGAATGGCGATATGGGCGGCGAATGGCACGCCGGTGGCAGAGCAGATGCAAAGCGTGGCGGTGTTCGCCTGACCGCGTGGGTGCGACAGATTGCGACACTTTCCCCCTCCCCGGACACAGACCGGCGACAGGACCGGGCGATAAGCGTTATCGTTCGGTGAGGGATCGGCCCCGCCGGTGGAGGTTTGACAATGCGTATTACCCTGGGTCTTGTGATTGCCGCGAGCGGTTTCCTGGCGGTGGGTGCCACCGCCCAGATGGCGGCTCCGCCTTCTCCCCCACCCGGCGGCGGCATGATGCGCGCGGACGCCAACCGCGACGGCATTGTGACGCGGGCCGAAATGATCGCGGAGGCGGAGGCGCGCTTCACGGCGATGGACGGCGACAAGGACGGCACGGTCACCGCGGCGGAGCGCGATGCCGCGCGCGAGGCGATGCGGGCACAATGGCGCGGCGGTAACGGCGGCAACCGGGGCGGTGGCCCGCGTGGCGGTGGCATGGGGATGCGGGGCGATCCCGACGGTGTCCTCACGCGCGCCGAGACGGTGCAGCGCGCGGGTGCGCGGTTCGACCGGCTCGACACCAATCGCGACGGCAAGCTGGATGCGGCGGAACTGGCGGCGGCGCGGCCGGGACGTGGCCCGCGCGGCGGTGGTGCGATCCCTCCCGCTCCCGCCCAGTGAATATGACGCCGGGCGTTTAGCACCGCCCGGCTTTGCAGGAGGCCGCCCGCATGGCTAATGCCGAACCGATGGGAGACATGCCGCACCTGTTGCTCGTCGACGACGAGCGTTCGATCCGTGAGCCGCTGGCGCAATATCTGACGAAGCAGGGATTTCGCGTCACGCAGGCGGCGGATGCCGAAGCGGCGCGGACCCGGTTGGCAGCCTATGCGATCGACCTCCTCATCCTCGACGTGATGATGCCGGGCGAGGACGGATTGTCGCTGTGCCGGCATATCGCCGCGACCAGCGATACGCCGGTGATCCTGTTGACCGCCAAGGCGGAGGAGACCGACCGGATCGTCGGGCTGGAGATGGGAGCGGACGATTATGTCGTGAAGCCGTTCTCACCGCGCGAACTGGCGACGCGGGTAAAGGTGGTTTTGCGCCGCCTGACCGCCGGCGGCGCGCGGCAGCATGCGCCCGAAAGCGGCTCCTATGCCTTTGCCGGCTGGGTGCTGAAAACGGGCGAGCGGGCATTGGTGGATCGTGAGGGTGTGTCGGTGCCGCTGTCGACGGGCGAGTATAACCTGCTGCTCGCACTGGTGACGCGGCCGCGGCAGGTGCTGACGCGCGACCAGTTGCTCGACCTGACCCAGGGGCGCGAGGCGGCGGCGTTCGACCGCGCGATCGACAATCAGGTCAGCCGGTTACGGCGCAAGATCGAGGCGGATGCGAAGTTGCCGGAGATCATCAAGACGGTGTGGGGCGGCGGTTACACGCTGGCCGCCGAAGTGACCCGATTGTGAGACTGTGGCCGCGCAGCCTCGCAGGGCAGATGGCGGTGCTGATCGCACTGGCGCTGTTCATTGCGCAGGCGGTCAATCTGGCGCTGGTGCTGCGGGATCGGGCGGAGTTCCGGCTGGCGCAGGCGACGCGACCGGTGGCGATCCGGGTGGCGGACGCGATCGATCGCGAAACGCAGGGTGTCCGCGCGATCCCGCGCAATCGCGGACGGATACGACGGGCGGATGGCAACGGCATCCCGGCGACATTGCCGCGCATGCCCCAGATCGCCGCCGAGTTGCGCACGCAGCTTCACGAACAGGGTCTCGATGTCGGGCGGATCGATACCGGCGTGCGCAACTGGACCGCGCTGGACGATGCGGTTTTGGGCCGCAATTTCCCGCGGAGTGCGCGACCACGCCGACAGGAGGATCGGCCGCAGCAAGCGTTGCTAATCGCGATCGAACAGCCGGGTCACGGCTGGCTGGCAGTGATCGTGCCGTGGGGCGATGGCGGCGGCATGCGGTTGTTCTGGCGGCTGTTTGCCCAGACGCTGGTACTTTACGGCGCGGTGCTGCTGCCGGTATTGTGGATCGTGCGCCGCATCTCTCGGCCATTGCGCGACCTGACCGCGGCCGCACAGCGCTTCGGCCGGGGCGGCGATGCGTCGGAACCGGTCGAGGTGCGCGGGCCAGCGGATATCGCCGGGCTGGTGCAGTCGTTCAACGCGCTCCAGACGCGCGTGACCGCGATGCTCGACGAAAAGGACCGGATGCTGGGCGCGATCGGACATGACCTGCGCACGCCACTGGCCGCGCTGCGGGTGCGGGTGGAATCGGTCGAGGACGATACGGATCGGCTGCGGATGGTCGAGACGATCGCGGAGATGAACCGGACGCTCGACGACATCCTGTCGCTGGCGCGGATGGGACGGCCGAGCGAGGCGATGACCGAGGTCGATTTCGCCGCATTGGTCGATGCGGTGGTCGAGGACTTCCGCGATCTGGGGCAGGACGTCGCGTTCGAGGAGGCGGAGCGGCTGCGCATGCGGCTGCGCCCCTCGCTGATCCGGCGGGCGATCCGCAATTTGATCGAGAATGCGGTGAAATACGGCGGCGGTGCCGAGGTGCGGGTCGTGCCCCGCGCGGAAGCGGTGCTGATCGAGGTCGCGGATCGCGGGCCGGGCATTCCGGAGGCGCGGCTGGCCGACGTGTTCGAGGCGTTCACCCGGCTGGAGACATCGCGCAACCGCGATACCGGCGGGATCGGGCTCGGGCTGGCACTGGCGCGGTCGATCGTGCGCGAAGCGGGCGGCGACGTGCGGCTGGCGAACCGCGAGGGCGGCGGGCTGTGCGCAACGATCGAATTGCCGCGGTAGCACGATCGCAACGGCGGTGGTCCTCATTCCTCCTCCGCGGACGCGAGGGAGGAACGGGGGCAATCAATCCTCGGCAATCTGGCTGTTCGCGCGAGTGTCCTTCATCCGCCAATAGGTGATGAGCGAGATGCCGATCATCGCGGTGACGTACCAGTAGAAGGTGCGCTCCATGTTCGCGTTCTTGAGCCAGAGCGCGACATATTCCGCGGTCCCGCCGAACGCGGTGTTCGCCAGCGCATAGGGCAAAGCCACGCCGAGCGCGCGAATATGTGCCGGGAACAGCTCCGCCTTCACCACGGCATTGATCGCGGTATAGCCGGTGACGATCACGAGCGCCGTCATCACCAGAGCCCATGCCACGACCGGATCCTTGACCGTCTCCAGCGCGGTGAAGATCGGCACGGTCGCGATCAGGCCGGCGATGCCGAAACCGATCATCAGCGGCTTGCGGCCGATCCGATCGGACAACGCGCCCGCCAGCGGCTGGATACCGGCATAGAGTGCGAGCGCCAGCGTCATGATCCAGGTCGCGCTTTCGCGGCTGAACCCGCTGGTATTGACCAGGAATTTTTGCATGTACGTGGTGTAGGCGTAGAAGGCGAGCGTGCCGCCGGCGGTTAGCAGGATGACGGTGATCGCCTGCCGAGGATGCTGGGTGAACAGCAGCCAGCCGCTCGATTTCGGCTTGTCCCTGGCATTGGTAAAGGCCTCTGTCTCCATCAGTCCGCGGCGGATGCGGAAGACGACGATCGCCAGCAGGCCACCGAGCGCGAACGGCAGGCGCCAGCCCCATTCCTCGAGCTGCGCCTCGCTTAGGACGCCCTGCAACAGCAGCAGCGTGAACAGCGCGAGCAACTGCCCGGCGATCAGCGTGACGTACTGGAAGGACGAAAAGAAGCCGCGGCGGTTCTTGCCCGCCATCTCGGACAGATACACCGCGCTCGCGCCATATTCACCGCCGACGGACAGACCCTGCATGAGTCGGGCGAAGACCAGCAACGCGGGCGCCCCCCAGCCGATCGTCGCATAGCCCGGACAGATGGCGATCAAGAACGCACCGGCGCACATCAACGTCACCGACAGCGTCAACCCGGCCTTCCGTCCACGACGATCGGCGTAGATGCCCATGATCCACGCGCCGATCGGCCGCATGATGAAACCGACGGCAAACACTGCAGCGGTGTTGAGCAGTTGCGCGGTCGGATCGCCCTTCGGAAAGAAATGGGGCGCGAAATAGAGGCCGAACGCGGAATAGACGTACCAGTCGAACCATTCGACCAGGTTGCCCGCCGATCCGCCGAGGATCGATTTCAGTCGGCCCGCAGGCGCCGGGTTGGCCGTCGCCCCACTCACCGCGTCACGCCCGCCGGCGGGGCGACACCGGTGGTTGGGAACCCGCGCTTGGCAAGCAAGGCGTTCACGTCGGGGTCGCGCCCGCGGAAGGCGCGATAGGCGGCGGCGCGATCGGTTTCGTTGCCGGTCGACAGCAGGATCCTCGCGAAGCGATCGGCGGTCGCCTTGTCCCACGGACTGCCTGCTTCCTCGAAGGCCGCGAAGGTGTCCGCATCCATGGTCTCCGACCACAAGTAGCTGTAATATCCCGCGGAATAACTATCTGAAGAGAACAGATGATTGAATTGCGGCAGGCGGTGACGCATCACCAGTTCTTTCGGCATCCCGACCTCCGCCAATGTCGCGCGTTCGAAGGCATCGGGATCGACGACTCCGTCGGCAATTGTGTGCAACTTCATATCGACGATGGCGGAAGAGAGATACTCTGTAGTGGCAAACCCTTGATTGAACGTCTTTGATGCTTCGATCTTATCGAGCAGAGCCTGCGGCATCGCTGCGCCGGTCTGGTAATGACGCGCATATTTATCGAGCACGTCGCGCGTCAGCAGCCAATGTTCGTTCACCTGACTGGGAAATTCAACGAAGTCGCGCGGTGTACCGGCAAGGCCGGGATAGGTCACGTCCTGCAACATCGCGTGGATCGCGTGGCCGAATTCGTGGAACAGCGTCTGCGCGTCGTCGAGGCTGATGAGGATCGGTTCGCCCTTTGCGCCCTTGGCGAAGTTGTTGTTGTTGGACGACAGCACCGTCTGCGCCGGGGCAAGCTTGCGCTGGCCGCGGTACGTGTTGGCCCATGCGCCCGAACGCTTGCCGGAACGGGCGAAATCGTCACGGTAGAACAGGCCGACCTCTTTCCCGGCGCGGTCGGTGACGCGCCAGACGCGCATGTTCGGTTCGAACACGGGAACGGTGCCGGTGATCTCCTTGAAGTTCAGCCCGTACAGGCGGTTGGCGGCGTAGAGCGACCCCTGGATGATGTTGTTGAGCTCGAAATACGGCTTCAGCTGCGCCTGATCGAGGTCGTACCGGCTTTTCCGAACCTGTTCCTGATAGAAGCGATAGTCCCACGGCTCGATCGTAATCTTCGTGCCCGATGTGTCGGCGATCGCCTGCATGTCGCGGACCTCTTCGGCGACGCGCGCCTTGGCGGCCGGCCAGACGCGCATCATCAGGTCCATCGCCGCGGTGGGCGTCTTCGCCATCGTGTCCTGCATCCGCCAGTCAGCATGCGTCTTGAAGCCGAGCAGGTGCGCGCGGTCGGCACGGAGCTTGACGATCTTCGCGATGGTCGCATTCGTATCGTTGGCGTCGTTATTGTCGCCGCGGTTGACGAAGGCGCGCCATACCTTCTCGCGCAACCCGCGATCGGTGGCGAAAGTGAGCACCGGGTCGACCGCCGAGCGGGTGTTGACGATCGCCCAGCCGGTCTGCCCGCGCTCGGTAGCGGCAGCTTTGGCCACCGCCTTGACGCTGTCGGGCACGCCGGCGAGCTGCGCCTCGTCCGTCACGGTGATCGCGGTGTTCTCGTCGGCGAGCAGCCGCCTGGAGAAGTCGCTGAACGCGCTCGCGAGTTCCTGATTGTAGGCGGAAAGCTGCGCCTTTTGCGTCGCATCCAGCTTCGCACCCTGGCGGACGTAGCTGTCGTAGGTGCGCGTCACCAGCCGCTGCTGCTGTGGGTCGAGCTTGGCGCGGGCTGCGTAGACCGCCTCGACCCGCGCGAACAACTTCGGATCGAAGGTGATCGCGTCCGACGCGGCGGCGAACTTCGGCGACCATTCGCGGTCGAGCGCCTGATAGGCCGGACTGTTCATGTTGCCGGTCATGACGCCGAACAGCGTCATCACGCGGCCGTAGCGCTGGCCGGCAAGCTGCATCGGCACGAAGGTGTTGGCGAAGGTCGGCGCCGCGGGATTGTCGGCGATCTTGCGATAATCCGCGGCGCGCTCGGCGAGCGACACCTCGAACGCGGCGGGGAACAGCTCCGGCTTCACCTTGTCCCACGGCGGCACCCCGCCATAGAGTCCCGTCCAGTCCGCCATTAGCGGATTGGTGGCCTGTGCTGCGGCTGGCGGATTGGTCTGGGCGAACGCACTGGTGGCCATCAGCGCGCTCGCGCCGGCAGCGAGAAGGATGTGACGCAAGATACTCTCCGGATCATGACTGGCCGCAGCATAGCCGATGATCCGTGTGCGTCACCCCGTTGCAGGCATGGTAGCGGAAGGAGCGGCCGCCTCCGCCGCCGCGATCAGGCGCCGGCCGGTTTCCAGTGCAGCCTCCGGCGTCATCGCCACCGCGACGCCGTCGGGTCCGTCCAGCATGACCTGACCATTCTCGGTGGATACCGAACCGGGCCTGGTCTGGGGCGACTGGGCGTGGCTGTGTTGTTCGTCGTCGTTCATGTCGTCTTCCACGGGCCGAAATCGGAATAGAGGTAATCGCTCTCGAACTCCGCGACGGCACACAGGCCTTGCGAATCGAGTATCTCGACCTGCCCGTTCTTGAACAGCAGCAGGCCCTGTTCGCGCAGCGACCGCAACGTCCGGTTGACGTGGACGCCCGTCAGCCCGCACGCCTCGGCCAGATCGGGCTGCGTCAGCGGCAGGTCGAATTTGCCGCCGCTCGCCAGCCCGACCAGTTCCAGTCGCGCGTTCAATTCGCAAAAGAAGTGCGCAAGGCGGCCGTCCGCGCCGAGGCGCCCGAGACGGAAAATCCATTCACGGTGCATCGCCGCGTCGATCAGGGTCGCGAACCACAGGAAGCGGGTGAGCCGTGGATGCTCTTCGGTGATGCCGACCAGCGTCTCGTGATCGAACAACGCCATGCGGACCGGCCCGAGCGTTCCGATGTCATGATCGAGGCGACCGGTCGGGAAACCGTGAAGATCGACGAAATCACCCGGGATATGGACGGATACAAGCTGCCGGTATCCTTCGCGATCGTCCATATACCGCGTCACATAGCCGTCGATCAGCATCATGCTCTGGTGGACCGGCTCGCCGCGGCGGACCAGATGGTGGCGCGCAGGATAATCTTTCACCGCGGATGCCGCGCTTTCGAGAACGTGGCGTTCGTCGTCGGTCATCCGGTCCCTGCCCCGGCCGAGCAGGAACCGCCCGGTAAGCGGGAACGTGGCCAGATCGGCGGCAGGCAGCACGCGTGGCGTTGGATCGTCTCTCATCGACACGTACAAACCCGGATCGGCATCGTAACGTTCCCTGTACGTCTTATTCCGCCGCGCAGGCCAGCCGATCCGCCGACGATGGCCCGTCCGCAAGCTCGTGCGCGAACCATGCGCAGGTCAGCGACAGGCCCTCGGACAGCGCAATGCGTGGTTCCCAGTCGAGCAGCGCTCGGGCACGCGCGATGTCCGGGCGGCGGCGGCGGGGATCGTCGACAGGCAGCGGGCGATGAACGATCGGTGCGGTCGTCCCGGTGAGGGTGACGACCTGCGTCAGCAGATCGTTGATCGTCAACTCGTTGGGGTTACCGAGATTGACAGGCTCCATGCCGTCGAACTCCGCATCCATCAGCGCAATCAGGCCCGCGACGAGGTCGGAGACGTAGCAGAAGCTGCGCGTCTGGCTGCCGTCGCCGTAGACGGTAATCGGTTCGCCCGACAGCGCTTGACAGATCAGGTTCGATACGACGCGGCCGTCGTCGGGGTTCATGTTGGGGCCGTAGGTGTTGAAGATGCGCGCGACGCGGACCTGCGCGCGGCCGGTGCGGGCGAAGTCGAACGTCAGCGATTCGGCCGCCCGCTTGCCCTCGTCGTAGCAGGCGCGCGGGCCGGTGCAGCTGACGAAGCCGCGATAGCTTTCCTGCTGCGGGTGGTGTTCGGGATCGCCGTAGACCTCGCTGGTCGAAGTGAGCAGGAAGCGGGCTCCATTCGCCTCCGCGAGGCGGAGCAGGCGGTCGGTGCCGACGACGTTGGTCAGCATAGTATGCTCGGGATCGGCCTGGTATTGCGGCGGCGAGGCGGCGCAGGCGAGGTTGTATACGCGATCGTACCGAAGGTCGGTGACCGACGGTGGCAGGACGTCGACCACGTCGGCTTCGACGAAAGTGAAGTTCGGATGATCCTGAAGCGCGTCAAGATTGCTCGCGCGGGAGGTCAGCAGGCTGTCGACGCATACGACCCGCTCGCCCCGATCCAGCAGCGCCCTGCACAGGTGCGATCCGATGAAGCCGGCGCCGCCGGCGACGAGAGTACGGGTCATGAACTTCCCCCTTGCTTCGATGAGGTGCGCTTCGAGCTGAGCGGCGCGGGTGACGGCCGTGTGATCGGCGAGGACGCGGGCGCGGGCGGCATGGCCGAGTACGGTGGCATCGCGATCCAGTGCCGCGACGACGTCGGCTGTCGTGTCGGCGAGAATGATCTCCGTCCCCTCCGCGAAGATGCTGTCGAGGCCGGGCCAGCGATCGGAGATGATCGGCGTGCCGCACGCCGCCGCCTCGAACAGGCGGACCGAGGGCGACCAGCCCGCGGCGATCATGTCGGCGCGCGTCACGTTGAGGGTGAAGCGCGATGCCGAGTAGAAAGCGGCGTGTTCGGACGGCGGCAGATGCTCGATCCGTTCGACATTGACGGGCCAGTCGATGTCGGCGGGATATTGCGGGCCGGCGACGGCGAAGCGGCGGTGCGGCTGCGCCCGCGCGACGTCGATCAGCAATCGGGTGAGCGTCGGCTGGCGATCGTCGCTATACGTGCCGAGATAGCTGAGGTCCCACTTCACGGGCACGTCGAGCGGGCGGTAGGCCTGCGTATCGACCGAGCAATAGAGCGCGCGGGCGGCGGGGGAGCCGAAGTCGCGTTCCAGACGATCGAGGGTCGGGCCGCCGGTGAAGCTGAGGTACGCGTCGTAGCCGGGGATGATCGCGGGCGAGAGATACTCGAAATCGCCGCGGGCGAGCTTCGCCAGCGTGACGGGCGTGTCGATGTCGTAGAACGCCGCGATCCGCGCGTGTGCCTGCACGTAGCGGCCGACCGACACGCCTTCGGGAACGTAGGAGCCGACGATCACCGCATCGGCCGCCTCAATCTCGCCCTGCCAGCGGGTGAGGTCGTCGAGGTCGCGGTAATAGTCCAGGCGGCAGAACGCGGGGTTCGGCAGGTCGCGGTGGTTGTCGGCGTACCAGGGGACCTCGCGTTCGAGGAACAGCACGTCGTGGCCGCGCGCGGCGAACGCCTTCAGCAGCGCGCGGAACGTCGTGGCATGGCCATTGCCCCAGGACGAGCCGAGGCTGAGGCCGAGGACGACGAGCTTCATGCCGCCACCTGCAGCATGTGCGCCCGGAACAGCGCGTCGACCTCTGCGCCGCGCAGGTCGTAGGTGTGTTCGGCGAGCACGCGGCGGAGCGCCGCCTGGCCGATCGCCTGCGCGCGTGCCGGGGTTAGCGCCGCGAGATGCTCCGCGACGTCCTGCCCGTCGCGGGCGACGAGCACCTCCTCGTCGGGGATCAGGAATTGCTCGATGCCTTCCCACGCGTCGGTGATGAGGCAGGCCGCCGCGCCTGCCGCCTCGAACACGCGGGTCGCGGGCGAGAAGCCGATGTGCGCCATGCTGTCGCGGGCGACGTTGAGGACCGCGCGCGGGGTGCAGTTGAAGGCATTGTGCTCGGCGGTGTAGACGTGGCCGCGATGGCGGACGTTGGCCGGCATCACCTTGGTATCCCAGCCGTTGCCGCCGATGAGGAAGCTCTGATCGGGCAGCAGCGCAGCGGGGCGCAGGAAGAATTCCTCCACGCGGGCCTCGCGATCGGGCAGGCGGTTGCCGAGGAAGGCGAGGTCGCAGGCGAAGCGCGCGTCGCGCGGCACCGGGTGATGCGTCTCCGGGTCGAGTGCATTGTAGACGGGGATGCAACGCGCCGCGCCGAAGCCGGTGTAGGCATCGACGACCGGCGGGCCGCCGCCGTAGGTCAGCACCATGTCGAGATCGGGCAGCGCCTTCAGGACCGGATGCGACCCATCGGCACGCATCTCGTCCAGCGTCGCGGCGGCGTCCACGTCCCAGAAGATCTTGAGGGCTTGCGGGTGCGCGTGGCGGATGATGCCGTCCAGCAATTCGGCATCGAAGACGCCGACGCCATTGGCCTTCACCACGATGTCGGCCTGGACGGCTTCGGCGAGGACGCCGTACAGCGCGTCGACCGTCGCGGGGTAGACGACCGACTTCGCATAGGCGGGCGGATCGATGTCGCGGTGCTGCTGCCGGTCGAACGCGTCGGGTTCGTAGAAGGTGATATCGTAGCCGCGTTTGTGCAGCGCCTTGAGGATGCCGCGATAGTAAGTGGCGGCGCCGTTCCAGTAGCTGGAGACGAGGCTGGAGCCGTAGAAGGCGATCTTCATGCTGCGTCCTTGCGAGCGGGGGTCTGGAGGCGCGCGACGATGGCGAGCAGTTCGTCCACACGGTGGGCGCAGGTGTGGCGGGCGCGGATCGTCTCCAATCCGGATGCGACGAGCGCGGCGCGCAGGTCGGCATCCTCGCGCAGGTCGCGCAGCGCCTGCGTCATCTCGGCACCGGAGCGGACCATCAGGAAATCCTGCCCGATGCGGAACAGGCCTTCGCTGTCGTCCCACGGCGCGCTCACCAGCGGGATGCCGCAGGCCAGCGCCTCGAATACCCGGATCGTCGGGATGCCCGGCAGGATCGTCGCATAATAGCGGCGGGGTACGTGAACGGTGGCGAGGTGCTGCGCGAACAGGCCCGGCGCCGCAGCGTTGGCGGCCCAGCCGTGATAGCTCGCGCCATAGCGGGCGAGCGTCTCGCGCGCGGTCTGCGGGTAGCGGACGCCGTAGACGTCGAGACTGAGGGCCGCCGCCTTCGCCGGTTCGAACAGATAGGTCTCGAGCTCCTCGGTGCGCTCGCCGTCGCCCCAATTGCCGACCCAGACGAGGCCTTCGCGCGGCCCTTCGGCAGCGGGCGGGTGGAAGCGGCGGATGTCTGCGGCCTCGTGCCACGTCCACACGCGCCCGCTCCAGCCCCAGCCGCGATAGACCTCGCTCAGCGTCTCGCCGAACGCCAGCACGCCGTCATAACCCGACAGGTCGTAGGCGCGCATCTGATCGGGCTCGCTGACCGCGCGATGGTGGGTGTCGTGGAACAGCAACGTGAAGGGCGCGCCCCGTTTGCGCAGCGCACCGATCGCGGCGACGAGTGCATGGTCGTTCCATTCGTGGACGATGACGAGGTCCGCCCCGTCGACCATCTCGGCGACATCGGGCCGCTCGGGATAGCTGACCGAGCCCAATTCCGGATAGGCCTCGCGATAGGCATCGAGCCCTTCGGGGCCATGATCGGCGACGAGGTTCGTCAGGCTCCAGGCGTTTTCGGGCGCATAAACGCGGACGTCGTGGTCGCGTGCGATCAGTTCGCTCAGCACGCCGCGCAGGAAGTGGGCGTTGCCGTGATTCCAGCACGAGGCGAGGCTGTGGGTGAAGTAGACTATTTTCATGCGGCGGCTTTCCGGGCGGGCGGATGCGAGGCGATTACGTCGCGATAGAGCGCGAGCATGCGATCGGCGGTCGCATCGGGAGTGTAGCGGGCTGCACGGCTGCGGGCGGCCTCGCCCAGTGCGGCGCGGCGCGGCGTGTCGTGGACCAGCGCCTCGATCGCCTCGCACCATCCGCCATCGAGGGGGACGAAGCTGGCCGCGCCGTCCCACAATTCGCGAAACGTCGGGATATCGGCGAGGACGAGTGCACAGCCGGCCTGCGCGGCTTCGAGCACGGCGAGGCCGAAGGGTTCGAAGCTGGCGGCGGAGACGAAGATCGGCCGCTTGGCGAGGTGCGCGGCGATCTGCTCGCCCGACAGGTGGCCGAGTTCGCGCAGGTGATCGAGGCGGATCGTCTCGCCGTGCGGCCCCTTAGACGCGCCGGCGGCGAGGAACGGGATCGGCAGGCGCGCGGCGGCCTTGTCGAGCAGCGCGGCGTTCTTGACGCCATCCCACAGCCGACCGACGATCAGCGCGATATCGGCCATCGGCGCGGCGGAATCGTAGGCGCCGGCGAGCGTGCGGCCGTTGTGGATCGCCAGCACCGGCGTTTCGAGGCGGTAGTGACGCTCGACGATCGTGGCATAAGCGGCACTGGGTGCGACCACGCGGTCGACCGCGCGCAGGCCATCGGCGGTGAGTGCGCGGTGCCAGCGATAATCCTGACCGAGCGGCGTGCCCTTGGCGGCTTCCCACCAGGTCGAGACGCAGCCGTGGGCAACCGCGATCGACGGCACCGGCGGCGTACCCACGGCTGCGAGCGTCGGCATGTTATAATGGATGAGATCGGCGGCATGGTCCTTGGCCAGCGTGGCAATCGCCTTCCCGGCGGCAAGGACGGGCGCGGCGTCGACGCAGGTCCAGTCGAGCGGGAGGCCGGTTTCGATGAGGGTGATGGGGGCTGGGGACGGGGCTGCCCCACCTCCCCCGTCACCCCGGACGTGTTCCGGGGTCCACTCCACGGCGAGACGCAGGGCTTGAGGCGAGAGGCCTTCCGATGGGGATGAGTGGACCCCGGAACGAGTCCGGGGTGACGGAGTGCTTTTGGCCGGGGTTGGCGCCAGCGCCCCACGCTGATTCTCGTCAGGCGCCGGCCCGAGCACCGCCACCACGCATTCGACTCCGCGCGCGCTCAGCGCCTGCGCCAGTTCGGTCGTATATTGCCAGACGCCGCCGACCGCATCGGTGGTGAGCAGGATCTTCATTCGGCGGCCACCGTCAGCCGCTCGCCGATCGGATGATTGAGCCCGCGCTCCGTCGCCAGCCACCGCGCGAGATTGGCGACACCGTCGCGCCAAGCCACCTTCGACGACAGGCCGAGCGCCACCTCCGCCGCACGCGTGTCGGCGACGAAATAGCGCTGATCGCCGGCGCGCCAGTCGGAGAAGGACACGTCGACCTCGCGGCCGATCAGGTCGCCGATGTGGCCCAGCAGCACCCGCAGAGATATCGCGTTGGCGGGACCACCGCCCAGGTTGAACGCCCTGCCCTTCACCTGATCGATGCGCTGCCACGCGTGCAGATACGCCTCGACCGCGTTCGACACGTCGAGGATGTCGCGGACCTGATAGCCGTCGCCGTAGAGCGTGATCGGCTTGCCTTCGAGCGCGCGGATCAGGAAGTGCGCGACCCAGCCCTGATCCTCGGTCCCCATCTGGCGCTGACCGTAGATGCACGACATGCGCAACACCGCGGCGGGGACGCCATAGCTGCGCGCGTAATCGAGGACATATTGGTCGGCCGCCCCCTTCGACACGCCGTACGGCGTGTGGAAATCGAGCGGCCGATCCTCTCCTATGCCATGGGCGCGGACGGCGGCGTCGACGGGGACGTAGGTGTCGCCGTCACGCGCGAAATCGAGGTCGGCGAGGTCGCCGTAGACCTTGTTGGTCGAGGCGAAGATGACCGGGGTGCCCGGTTTCTGCCGAAGCGCCTCGAGCAGGTTGAAGGTGCCGAGGATATTGATCTCGAGGTCGGCGCGTGGGTCTTCCATACTGGTGGTGACGGCGACCTGCGCCGCCATGTGGAACACCGCCTGCGCCTCGTTCACCGCGCGGGTCAGGTCCGCGGCGTTGCGGACGTCGGCCTGGATCGCGGTGATCTGCGTGCCGTGGCGTTGTTGCAGCCACGACAGGTTGCGCTCGACGCCGGGTCGGGTCAGCGCGTCGTAGATCAGGACGTGATGCCCTTCGCTTGCCAGACGGTCGGCGATGTTGGAGCCGATGAAGCCCGCCCCTCCGGTGACGAGAATGGGCGCGTCAGAGAGCATGGTGGCTCGTCTCCACACGTCCGTCATCCCGGCGTTCGCCGGGACCCATGGACCCGATCGGCTGCCGGTGGAGCGACTCAGAGGCGGCACCCCCTCCATGGGTCCCGGCGTTCGCCGGGATGACGGAAAGAGTGCGGGTGGACGGCTGCGGCGTCACGCGACCAGCCCCCGCTTCTCCAGCTCTGCTCTCGCCTGCCCGACATTGTCCTCGGCGGTCTGTTCGCCGACCCATTCGGCCAGTTCCGCCAGCCCTTCGATGAAGTCCTGCGTCGCCCGGAACCCGATCCGCTCCTCGGCGAGGCTGGTGTCGCAGAAGCAATGGCGGATATCGCCGATGCGCGCCTTGCCGACGATCTCGGGGCGGATGTCGTTCTTGCCCATCGCCTTGGCCAGGGCCTCGGCGACCTCGGTTACCGAGCGGTCGTGGCCCGAGCCGATATTGAAGGTCTGGTCGACCGCCTCGGGCAGCACCAGCGCATCGGCAAAGGCGCGCGCGACGTCGGACACATGGACGAAGTCCCGCCGCTGCTCGCCATCCTCGAAGATCATCGGCTGTTGCCCGTTGAGCAACCGCGACGCGAAGATCGCGAGCACACCCGTATAGGGGTTGGAGAGCGCCTGCCCCGGTCCGTAGACGTTGAACAGGCGCAGGCACACGCCTTCCATGCCATAGGGCTTGGCCATGATGTGCGTCGTGCGCTCCTGCACGTATTTGTTGAGCGCGTAGATCGAGGCGAGGCTGGGTCGCTTCCATTCCGGCGTCGCCACCGGGGTCAGCGTGCGACCCTGCGCATCGACCGGGTCCCAGTTCGCCATGCCGTCGCGCACCGCGCCACGCTCCGCATTCTCGACCAGCGCACCGTCGGCGTCGCGGTACAGCCCCTCGCCGTAGATCGACATCGACGAGGCGGTGACGACGCGGCGCACCGGGTTGTCGATCAGCCGTTCGAACAGCACCGCGGTGCCGACGTCGTTGGTCGAGGTGTAGCGCTCGACCTCGTACATCGACTGGCCCACGCCGACCTCCGCGGCGAGGTGGATGACGCTGTCGATGCCCTGCAAGGCACGCGCGACCGCGTCGCCGTCGCGAACGTCCGCCTTGATCAGCTCGACCTCGCCGTTGAGCAGCGGCGGCCGGTCGACATGGCCGTGAACCTGCGGGATCAGGCTGTCGAGTACGCGGACCCGGTTGCCGCGGCGGAGCAGTTCGTCGCCGACGAAGCGACCGATGAAACCGGCGCCGCCGGTGATCAGGACCGTCTCGCTCATGCCGACTGACCCATGTTGATGATCGAGGTCAAGGACAGGTTGCGGCTGTTGGTGTCTGTTCGAAGCATCCGGTGCCCGGCCCTCTCGTATGGACAATCGCTACGAGGGTGGAACGAAGGTTCTTCTTCTTTGTTCCTAGTAGCTTGAGGTACAAACCTCTTAACCGATGTTAAGCTGGCAAGTTGGTGTTTCGCCATCGACTCGCCGGCGTTTCTGGACAAGGGCGCAGAGTTGACGGCGACGTTCCTCCTCATCCGGCATGCCGCGCATGTGCACCTCGATCGCCGTCTGTCCGGGCGGATGCACGGTGTGGCGCTGAGCGGCGAAGGCCATGCGCAGGCCGCTGCTCTCGGACGGGGCCTGCGCGGCGAACGGATCGACCGGATCGCCTGTTCACCGCTGGAGCGCACCCGCGACACTGCGGCGGCGATCGCGGAGGCCTGCGGGCTGGCGGCTCCGATCCCGGTCGAGGCGCTGATCGAGATAGACATGGGCGACTGGACCGGTGCCGCCTTCGGCACGCTGGCAGGGCCGGCATGGGACGACTGGAACGGATCGCGTGGCACCGCGCGGATTCCCGATGGGGAAACAATGGCCGAGGCTCAGGCGCGGATCGTCGGCTATATGCACGCGGTCGCCGCGGCTGAGGATGGCGCGGTGATTGCGCTGGTGACACATTCCGACATGATCCGCGCTGCGGTCGCCGACGCGATCGGATTGCCATTGGATAATCTGCTGCGCTTCGATGTCGCGCCGGCCTCGGTCAGCCGCGTGGTGTTGGGCGATTGGGGCGCGCGGCTGTTGAGCTTGAACGAAAGGGTGGCTGCATGACGCCGGATGTCTTGCGTGCCGAGGTGGAGCGCCTCGGCCCGTGGTTTCACAACATCGATCTGGGGCACGGCATCGAGACCGCGCCGGAGCATTTTCTGGGCGATTATCCGCGATTCAAGTTCGCGCGCTTCGCCGACGCGCTGCCCGCCGATCTGACCGGCAAATCGGTGCTCGACATCGGCTGCAACGCCGGCTTCTATTCGGTCGAGATGAAGCGGCGCGGGGCGGATCGCGTGCTCGGCATCGACAGCGACGACCGCTATCTGGCGCAGGCGCGGCTGGCGAGCGCTGCACTGGGCTTCGAGGGCGTCGAGTTCCGCAACCTGTCGGTCTACGATGTGGGTGCGTTGGGCGAGCGGTTCGACCTCGTGATCTTCATGGGCGTGCTCTATCACCTGCGCCATCCGTTGCTGGCGCTCGACCTGATCCGCGAGCATGTTGCGGGCGACCTGATGCTGTTCCAGACAATGCAACAGGGATCGCGCGAGGTGTATCCGGTGCCGGCGGATCATCCCTTCCATATGCCGGATACACATGAACCGCCGCCGTATTTCGACGAGCCGGGCTATCCCAGAATGCACTTCATCGAGCGCGAGTTCGCGCACGACTGGACCAACTGGTGGGCACCCAATGCAGCGTGCAGCGCGGCGATGCTGCGCGCATCGGGCTTCACCATCGAGGCGCAGCCGGAGAGCGAGGTCTATCTCTGCCGGGTCGCGCCGGTGCCTTACGCAGAATTCGGACCCGCAGCGGTCTACCCCAGCACGGGGCCAAACAGGGGGAGCGACGCATGATCGAAGCGGCAATGATCTGGAACGAGCCGAACAACAAATCGCATTGGGACCCGGAGGTCGATCCCGACTGGTCGCTGTTCGCCGACACGGTGATCCGCGCGGGCAACGCGATCCAGGCGATCAATCCGGCGGTGACGCGGGTGCTCGGCGGCATGAGCCCCATCGATCCCGAATGGGTCAACCGGATGCGCGGCCATGGCGCGCTCGATGCGGTCGACGTGGTCGCGGTGCACGGCTTCCCGCTCGACTGGAACCTGTGGCCGATCCACGCCTGGCCCGACAAGATCGCCGAGATTGAGGCGGTGTGTCCCGACAAGCCGATCTGGGCCACTGAAGTGGGCGTCGGCAGCTTCGGGGCGGAGGAGGTGCAGGAATTCGGGGTCCGCCGTACCGCCGAACTGCTGCTCGACCGCGTCGACCGCGTGTTCTGGTATTCGCTGTTCGACCTGCCGCATGCCTGGGGCGCGACCACCCGTCATCGCGAGGCGGAGGGGTCGAGCTATTACCGCCATTTCTACATGGGCCTGATCCGCGAGGACGGCACGCCCAAGGCGTCGCTGGACGTCTATGCCGAGGTCGCGGATCGCATGGGGCTGATGCAATGGTTCCACTATCAGGACCCGCGGCTGGATGAGGCGGTGGCGTGGATGAAGCGGCTCGGCACGAAGCGGCTGCGCACCGGCCTCAGCTGGGCGGACAGCTTCCGCCCCGATGCGATCGACTGGTTCGACCGGCAGATGGAGGCGTTGCAGGACTTCGACGTCACCGTCACCTTCTGCTTCACGCCCGAACATCTCGGCATCCAGCCGCACCATACCAGCGCGGCGAAGGACCCGCAGCAATTCGCCGATTTTTGCGCGTGGATGATCGATCGCTATGCACCTGCGGGCGTCTCATCCGTGCCGCAGATCGCGGCGGCGTGACGTCAGGCTTTTTGAGCGTCGAGCGCGTCGAGCACGCGTTCGGGCTCCACGTCGGTCTCGATCTCGCGGTCCTCGACCGGCACGTCGAGCCGTTGGGCAATTCGGCCGACCAGCGCGGCGAGGCGGGTCAGTTCGTGTTCGGCGAGCAGGTTGATGTGCAGGTCGAGATCGGCGCGGCGATCGGCTTGTTCGGCCATGCGGTTCTGGCTGATGAGGACGAAGGTGGAGAGGAAGATCGCTTCCACCGACGCTTCGGACGCCAGAATGACGAACGTCGGATCGAAACGGGGAATGCCCGGTATCCAGCCGAGGTTGGCGACGATCCACAGGCCGTAAATGGTCAGATGGATCGCGACGAAGGTCATCGATCCGGTGAAGCGCGTGATCCGATCGGCGATACGCGCCGGCAGCGGTGCGGCACGGCGTTCGGCACGTGCGCGATCCGCGAGCGCGGCGATATTATCGCGCAAGGTCGTCTGCATCCCGGGATCGCTCATGGGATCAATAAGACATGGAAGATCAGATGGTTGCAGGAATGATGCGCGCTGCGGTGCTGGATGCGCCGGGCGCGATGCGGGTGGACCGGGTCGCAGTGCCTGAGCCGGGCGCGGGCGAGATACGGTTGAGGCTGGAGGGTTGCGGCGTGTGCGCGTCGAACCTCGAGCCATGGGCCGGGCTGCCCTGGGTTACCTACCCCGGCGAGGCCGGCGGACTGGGGCATGAAGGCTGGGGGCGGATCGATGCGCTGGGCGCCGGGGTCGAGGGACTGAGCGTCGGCGATCGCGTCGCCGCCCTCTCCTACCGTTCGTTCGCGGAATACGATCTGGCGAAGGCGGACATGGTCGCCAGACTACCCGCCGCACTCGATGGCCAGCCGTTTCCGGGTGAGCCGCTGGGCTGCGCCTTCAACATCTTTCGACGCAGCGACATTCGTGCTGGCCAGACGGTGGCGATCGTCGGTATCGGATTTTTGGGCGCGGTGCTGACCCGGCTCGCCAGTGATGCCGGCGCACGGGTGATCGCGATCTCGCGTCGGCAGGAAAGCCTCGACCTCGCGACGCACTATGGCGCGGCCGAGACGATCCCGATGCACGATCACTGGCAGATCATCGAACAGGTGAAGGCGCTGACCGGCGCAGCGATGTGCGAGCGGGTGATCGAGGCTGTCGGCAAGCAATGGCCACTGGACCTCGCCACCGCACTGATCGGGTTCGGGGGCAAGCTGGTGATCGCGGGCTACCATCAGGACGGCCCGCGCCAGGTCAACATGCAGGACTGGAACTGGAAGGGCATCGACGTCGTCAACGCGCACGAACGCGATCCGGCGGTGCAGATGCGCGGGCTGCACGAGGCGATCGATGCGGTCGCAAGCGGGCGGTTCGATCCGGCACCGTTGTACACGCACCATTATCCGCTGGAACGGCTGGGCGACGCGCTGGACGCGACACGGGACAAGCCCGGCGGGTTCGTGAAGGCGCTGGTGGACATGACATCCTCCCCGGCGGGCACGGCATCGTAAAAGGAACATCCGCTTGAACATCCCACGCTTGGGCTTTCTCGGCACCGGCTGGATCGGTCGTCACCGGATGGAGGCGATGGTCGCCACCGGTGCGATCCGGGTCGGCGCGATCTGCGACCCGTCCCCGGACTGCATCGCGGATGCGGTCGCGCTGGCCCCGGATGCACGAATCGTTTCGTCGCTGGACGACATGCTCGCGCTCGGCCTCGACGGCGTGGTCATCGCGACGCCGTCCGCGCTGCACGCCGAACAGTCGATCGCCGCGTTGCAAGCCGGCGCCGCCGTATTCTGCCAGAAGCCGCTCGGTCGCTCGGCAGCCGAGGCGCAGGCGGTGATCGACGCCGCACGCACTGCCGATCGCCTGTTGGGCGTCGACCTGTCCTATCGCCACACGGCTGCGATGACGGCGATAGCGGATCGCGTCCGCAGCGGAGCGCTGGGCGAGATCTTCGCGGTCGACCTCACCTTCCACAACGCATACGGACCGGGCAAGCCGTGGTTCTTCGACCCCGCGCAATCGGGCGGCGGTTGCGTCATCGATCTCGGCGTCCATCTGGTCGATCTGGCACTCTGGACGCTGAATTTCCCGAACGTCGGGAACGTCGAGGCGACGCTGCTCGCGAAAGGCAGGCCATTGCAGTCCGGATCGGTCGAGGATTACGCCACCGCACAGTTCATGGCCGGCGACACGGCGATCCGCCTCGCCTGCTCGTGGAATCTGCACGCCGGTCGCGATGCGGTGATCGAGGCGGCCTTCTACGGCACCCGCGGCGGCGCGGCATTACGCAACGTTTCCGGGTCCTTCTATGACTTCACGGCGCAGCATTTCACCGGTACGCAGGCGATCACGCTGGCCGAGCCTCCCGATCCATGGGGCGCCCGGTCCGCTGCCATATGGGCGGAACAGCTTGCTGCGTCCTCCCGTTTCGACCCCGCCGCGGAGCAGTTCGCGTGCAGTGCCGAGGTGCTCGACCGCATCTATGGCCGACAGGAAGGACTGAACGCCCACGATGCTCGACCCCGGCCGTAACGTCTGGCGTATCGAACGTGCCGATCGCCTGTCGGTGATCGTCGATGCGGATCGCTATTTCGGAGTCGCGCGCGAGGCGTTCCTTCAGGCGAAGAAGCGGATCATGCTGGTCGGCTGGGATTTCGACGCGCGCATCCGGCTGGTAGGTAGCACCGGCACGACCGAGGGGCCCGAAACGGTCGGCGACTTCCTGTACTGGCTGATCGAACGCAATCCGGAGCTGGAGCTGTACCTGCTGCGCTGGGACGTTGGCGCGATGAAGGCGGCGTTCCGTGGCAGCACGGTGTTCACGGTGCTGAAGTGGATGCGGCACCCGCGCATCCACGTGAAGCTGGACGGGCATCACCCGACCGCATCGTCGCATCATCAGAAGATCGTCTCGATCGACGATTGCCTCGCCTTTTGCGGCGGCATCGACATGACCGCGGAGCGATGGGACACACGGGCGCATCGCGACGACGACCCCGGCCGCAAGCTACCCGGCGGCAAGCCGTACAAGCCCTGGCACGATGCGACGACCGCGATTACCGGCCCGGCCGCCGCGGCGCTGGGCGAACTGTGCCGTGATCGCTGGCATCTGGCCGCGGGTCATACCTTGCACCCGGTCGAGGGCGGCGGCACCTGCTGGCCGGCGTCGCTGGAGACGACGTTCGAGGACGTCGAGCTGGGGATCGCGCGCAGCCAGCCCGAAATGCCGGGCGAAGCGGCGGTCACCGAGGTCGAGGCGCTGTTCATCGACCAGATCAGGGCAGCCGAGCGCCACATCTATTGCGAGAGCCAGTATTTCGCATCGCGCCGGATCGCCGAGGCGATCGCTGCACGACTGGACGAGCCTGACGGGCCGGAAATCGTCATCGTCAATCCGCTGACCGCGCAGGGCTGGCTGGAGCCGCTGGCGATGGACACCGCGCGCGCGCGTCTGGTCGAGACGCTGCACCGGCGCGACAAGCATGACCGGTTCCGGCTGTACCATCCGTTCACTCGCGGCGGCACCGCGATCTATTGCCATGCCAAGATCACCATCATCGACGATACGCAGCTGCGCATCGGATCGGCCAATATCAACAACCGCTCGCTGCGGCTCGACACAGAATGCGACGTGGTGCTGGATACCGAACGCCACCCCGGCGCCGGGCTGGAAGCGAAGATTGCGGCGACCCGCCACGACCTGATGGCCGAACACCTCGACGTCGCGGCGGAGCGCGTCGCGCAGTTGATGGAGCAGACGGGATCGCTGATCGAGACGATCGAGCGGCTGCGTGGACCCGGCCGATCGCTGCGGCCGTACGAGGTCCCGGATTTGGACGGCATCGAGAAATGGCTGGCGGACAACGAGGTACTGGACCCCGAAGGTCCGGGCGAGATGTTCGAGGCGACGACCCACCGCGGCCTGTTCCGGGGGCGGCTGCGCAAGCGCCGCTGATCGGTACGGCAAGTTTGGGTCAGGCCGCCGCCGTCGTGGAGCGGTGGCATCGCCATCGCCGGCCCGATCGCTCCGGGTCGGCGGCGCCGGCCCACGATATCGTTCATCGATGATGGAATGGTGCCCCTGGCCGGACTTGAACCAGCATGCCTTACGGCGTTCGATTTTGAGTCGAATGCGTCTACCAATTTCGCCACAGGGGCAGCGAAGGCTTGCCGGGTAGCCGTTCGCCGACGGCATCGCAAGCATGCAAAGCCGCAAAATATACGAAACGGTCCGGCTTGATCCATGTCGTTGCGCCGATGAACCGGTCCGTGTTTAGCGCGGAAAGCTCGATACGGGTTTCCGGAACAATGACGGCAGATAAGATGGGCGAACGTGAATCACTGCAGGAGCAGTTGGTGCGTGCGCTGGAACATGCCGATGCGAGCGGCGATTTTCTGATCGCAGCCTTGCTGAGCCAGTGCCTGGCGCTGATCAAGGAGCGAGAGGCCGCCACGCACTAGACGTCCCGCCTCAGTTTGTCGGGCTTTTGCGACGATAGCTGAGTGCCTCCGCGATATGAATGCGGCCGATGGTCCCGGCCCCGCCCAGATCGGCAATGGTGCGCGCGACCCGCAGCACCCGGGTATAGCCCCGTGCCGACATCCGCATCGCCTCTGCCGCCTGCGCCAGCAGCCTGCGGCCCGGCTCGTCCGGCGTCGCGACCCGGTCGAGCAGCGCACCGTCCGCGTCCGCATTGGTCCGCGCCGTTTCTCCGGCATAGCGGATCGTCTGGATCGCGCGCGCGGCGGCGACACGGGCCGATACCTCGGCCGAACCCTCGGCGGGCGGCGGCAGGACGAGGTCGGCGGCGCTGACGGCGCCGACCTCGACATGCAGGTCGATGCGGTCGAGCAAGGGGCCGGATACTTTCGCCTGATAGTCCGCCGCGCAGCGTGGCGCGCGGGCACAGGCAAGGCTGGCGTCGCCCAGATGGCCGCAACGACATGGATTCATGGCGGCGATCAACTGCACGCGCGCGGGAAAGGTGACGTGCGCATTGGCCCGCGCGACACTGATCACGCCGGCTTCCAGCGGCTGACGCAACGAGTCGAGGACGCCGCGCTGGAATTCGGGCAGCTCGTCGAGGAACAGCACGCCGAGGTGCGCGAGGCTGACTTCGCCCGGCTTCACCTTCAACCCGCCTGTGGATCGCCATCGGTTCGATGCACTGTGCGCAAGTTTCTGACCGGATCTTACCGCCGATTGACTACACTATGGGGAACGATAGCTTGCACTGGCGCTGCTTCTGCCCTCTCCAGACGTCATCGGAGCCAGTACCGTGACAGACTTGCCGAAACAGGTAATACCGCTGGGACAAGCGATGATCTCTGGAACCGTAGACGGCGACGACATTATGGCATCGCCCGAACGGCTCAGGATCGCGACGCTTAGAAAACCAGTGTTGGATCGGCTGCTCGCACTCCCCAAGCGGACGAATCGGGAGGTACGCATTGCGGCTGAAGAGCTAAACTGTTCAATTCGAACCGTATTTACCTTACTGAAAAGATACGGTGCGTCGCGGCGGCTCGCAGACTTGGCTCCGCGTAGACGCTCCTCATTGCTCGGCAGGAGCATGGTCGATGCACGTGTCGAGGCTATTATGGCCGAGGTGATCGCTTCTTATCACCTCAGTCGTATGAGACCCACTATCACTCAGACGATTCTGGAAATACGTCGGCGCGCTCAACAACTCGGCCTTGCGCTGCCCGATCAAAAGACTGTGCGAAAGCGCATAGCAGCCATCCCAGCGGTGCAAATTGTACGATCGCGTGAAGGTGCGAAGCGAGCGCGCGAACAGTTTGGTTTGGTGTCAGGCTCAACGCCCGAAACCGAGTTCCCCCTGCAACGAATCCAAATCGATCACACACGCGTCGATCTTATTGTCGTGGATGAAGCGCTGCGTCAGCCTCTTGAGCGGCCTTGGGTGACAGTTGCGATTGACGAATATTCCCGAGCCGTGCTGGGCTTTTATCTTTCACTAGAAGCGCCATCGTCTACGTCGGTCGGGCTGTGCCTAGTCCATAGCATTCTACCGAAAGATGGGTGGGCAGCACGGATCGGGCTCGTCCCCAAATGGCTTCCGTATGGCCGGCCCGACGAAATCTACACTGACAATGGATCGGATTTTCGATCCGAAGCCGTGGAGCTGGGTTGTCGATCTTGGGGCATGGTGATCAACTTTCGTCCCGGCGGGATGCCCCACTTTGGCGGGATCGTAGAGCGAGTGATCGGTACAGCAATGCGATCGCTGAGAACCTTGCCCGGTGCGACCGGCGGCTCGATAGCTGAACGCGGTGACGTTGATCCCGCCAAAGGCGCATCGCTGACGATGCAAGAGTTGGAGCTACTGCTCGCGACCTTCATCGCGGGTCATTATCATTGCAAAATCCATAGCCATCACGGAATGACGCCGAACGCGCGTTGGCAGGCTGGTATTTTTGGAGATCAGCAGCGAGCCGGTAGAGGCATCCCAACGCCAATCAACGATCCCGCAAGGCTATTGATAGACTTCCTGCCGATAGAGCGCCGGTCAGTGAACCGCCGGGGCATCCGGTGGGGTGGCATCCACTATATGGATGATATCCTTAGGCCTTATCTGGACGATCAAAGCCAGACCAAATTTGTTGTTCGGCGTGATCCCCGTGATGTCTCGCGTATCTGGTTTCTTTGTCCCGACGATAATATTTATTATCCGGTACGCTCGCGCGATATATCCCGCCCGAGTATTTCGGCATGGGAATTGGAAAATGCTCGCAAGCACCTGCGCGCTAGCGGCCAACGCGGTTATGACGAAACAGCGTTGTTCCAAGCCGCAGAGCTTCAACGAGAAATCGTTGCAAAATCTTTAGAGGCTC
This sequence comes from Sphingomonadaceae bacterium OTU29LAMAA1, assembly GCA_024072375.1. Lineage (NCBI taxonomy): Bacteria > Pseudomonadati > Pseudomonadota > Alphaproteobacteria > Sphingomonadales > Sphingomonadaceae > Sphingomonadaceae bacterium OTU29LAMAA1. The sequence goes on along the minus strand of CP099617.1, from coordinate 52,752 downwards.
GCAAAGCCTCGCGAAAAAACCGGCTGGCGAAAGAGCGCCAGATAGGCGCGAGAATCAGTCAAAAATACTCGGAAACCCATCTCGACAGTCATGAGCCTGCTTCGGCATCCCCTTGGCGTCGCATCATTGACGATGATCTAAAAGGCGACGAATTTTACGAGGTCGATGAATGATCGATCGGGCCCGCGAACTCACTGCGACCGCTAAGGAGCTTTTAAACAGTTCTGACGATGAGCGGGTCGGCTCGCTCTCTCGAGAGCCGTTCGTGTCCTATGGGACAGCGAAGCGCATCTTGATCCGCATGAATGCCCTTCTGCACAGCCCTAGATCGCATCGGCCTGCAAGTATGCTTATTGCGGGCGCTACAAACAATGGAAAAACCATGCTCGTGCGCCGGTTCACCGACGCAAATTTGCCAGTCCATGACGAAGATGCGGATGCGGTGATCTGCCCCGTAATTTACATTCAGATGCCGCCGACCCCCGACGCTCGACAATTCTACCTCGCCATTCTCGAGAAACTTCATGTCCCGATCCAGCGGACAGCGGTCCTTAGCCACGTTCAGGCCCAAACACTAAAAATATGCAAGATTGTCGGACTTAAAGTCCTTATTATAGATGAGCTACATAATATACATGGCGGCAGGATTGAACAGCAAAGATATTTCCTAAATCTTCTTCGCTATATCTCAAACGAACTTGAAATACACATTATAGGATGTGGCCTAGCATCCGCATTGAGAGCACTGCAATCCGACGAGCAACTCACCAACCGCTTTGAACACTGGCCACTTCCGATATGGAAAAACGACAAAGCCTGTAAAGTGCTCCTGAACACGATCGAGTCCACATTACCACTACGACGACAATCGAGCTTGTCGGAAACAGAGATGATAGAGCGTATCTTAGGCCTTTCCGGGGGAACGATCGGCGAGATCGTTCGCCTAATTAGAGAAGCCGCTGAGACAGCGATACGGTCAGGAGCGGAGCGTATCGACACTAATCTGTTGGATGGTCTGGGATGGGTTGCCCCCGAGAACAGACGGCGAGCGGCTGAAGCTGTTTTAGGCCATCGCGGTTGACCGCAACCGAGCTCCTCCCCTGGCGACCAAGCCCGAAGCCAAACGAGCTATTCTCGTCGTGGTTACGGCGCTTAGCGCTAGGAAACAGCGGGAAGATTCAGACATTTTGCCATTTGCTGTGGCCGGGTCGGCAACTTTGGAACAGAGACACCGATGCCATCGCCCCTGCCGAGGTGCTCTTGTCGCTCGCCTCGCGAACAGGACGGAATATAGCCCTTCTGGAAAAAACGACGCTTCGCGCATTCGAAGGCATCGTGTTTGAGCACGTGCGCGTCAAGGTCGCGACCCGTTGGGTGTTGCCACTTGGGGTATATCATCGAACCCGGCGATTGGGCGGTCAGCAATGGTGCCCTGTCTGCCTGAGGGAGGATACCCACCCCTACTATCGGTTAGACTGGCGCCTAGCATTTTCAACCTCTTGTTCGAAACACGGGGTAATGCTTCACGATCGATGCACTTGTTGCGGGGAGCCTGCCGTGCCCCATCGCGGCGTTGATCCTGAGTGCCACCAGTGCGGGTTTGATCGCCGGAAATCGCCGGTCACTTTCGGAGATTCCAGAGCGCTCCAGCTCGAACACACTATGCGTGCCGTGGCTTATGGCACCGGAACGCTACCACCGCCGCTTCGCGACCTTCATCCCTTGGCGTATTTCGACCTGCTAAGGCAGGTCTTCAGTATCGTGTCATCGAATCCACGCTCAGCGCAGCTGAGGGAAACTGTAACCCGCCACTCGGGCGGCGACCCCTCGCCCCCGACTCGTTCGATGAAAAGCGCGGCATTCGAGAATCTTTCAACGTCCGACAGGCATCGCATGATCGCGATCGGAGCGTGTTTGTTAGAGGGATGGCCGTTCAATTTCATAGGCCTTTGCGCCGAGGCCGGGATGTGGAAAAGCTGGGCTATGCGCGGCGATCAAAGGCATATCCCTTTCAAATATGCCGATCCCGTCGCTACTTATCTTGCCCCGATCCTACCTTAGCCAGCTTTACGCGGCGCAAGACACGGTCTCCCGTCCTCGCTTTTTTGCATCTCGTTCGGCGGCTGAAGCGATCGCCGCATAATCCCGAAGAACCTTCTGCATGATCTTGACCTCAGCGAGTCCTACGTCGCTCGCGCCTACGAGCATGGCAGCCATGGCGCCCTCAAATCGATTGAGGCCGAACTCCACTTCTAGCACTCCAAGCATCGCCGACAGGCGACTCGCGACAGCATCAAAGTCAACTTCGCTATTTGGCAATTTCAACAAACGCGCCTCCTGCACATACAGAGGCCCCGGTCCGAAGCCGGGTGTTCGTAACCCCGCGCGTAGCACAAGGCGCTGCCGCCTTTGAGCGGAGCCTTGGACATACGCGGCAGCCACCCGGCCGAGAAACTCGACCGGACTACGCCTTCAACGGGGTTACGACGCCCCACGGACGGGATTGACCGTGCCGCACATCGTAGATCGCAGAAACAGACACTATGGGCAACGGCCCGATGCCCTGTATGAATATGACTTCATCTGCAGAGGGCATATTTTCACGTGCGAGCGACATTTGTGCGGCATGGTCAGAGCACCGGAAATGCCGGAATGCCAAGCGACGACCTTTCCTTGATCGAGCTCACCGACCTTGGTTGGCAGCAGGCCCGTGATGTTGCCGCGGTGTGGGATGAAACACCGTCGCTGATAGTCACTTCGCCATACCTTCGCACTCAGCAGACGGCAGCACCTACGATCGAGCGGTTCCACGGCGTTCCAGTTGAAGTTTGGCCGATCGAAGAATTCACTTACCTTCAACCTTCTCAATGGAACGGAACCCTCAGCTCTACGAGGATGCCTTATTTGGAGCGCTTCTGGAGCGCCGCCGACCCGACGTATTGCGATGGAGAAGGTGCAGAAAGTTTTGCAACGCTGCTTCGCCGCGCCGAAACGGCGCTTGGAAGGCTTTCGACCTTACCGCCCGACGCGCTGGTATACGTTTTTAGTCATGGTCAATTTATCCAAGCCGTCCGCGCTGTCATCAATGACAACCATTTGGACGACAAACAGAAAATGGAATTTTTTTGGAAAAAGGGCGCTCCGCCCCCAATAAGTAACGTACAAAGACTTTCGTTTAATTTCGGATCACAGGGATGGAATGAACGGTAAATTCGCATCGATTATCTAACCGATACAATCCGCTAATGCCGTTGCGACCGCGGACTCCGCCGAACTCAGTTTTTAGCCGCTAAAATTCGTCAGCGCTCAAACAAGCCCAATCCGAAGAACGGCTTCGTTCCCGGGAGCCGTATCCGAGAATCGCGGCGCGCAAGCGATGTCCTTCCGCGACGAATACCGACTTGAACATTGCGGTTCGACGGCCCGTGACGGCTTATCCGAAGCGCGTCCACCGTCGCTCATGCCAGGCCCGAGACTGAACCATATCTCCGAACCGCCAGAACCGGGTTTCCCGAGTGTGGAGACCAGCCCGAACGAGAGTCCAGCACTCGCCGGTTGACAGCTCGACGATGCGGTGAATGTGCGCGGCATCGACGTGGTAGGTTTCGCCAGGGGGCCGGTGAACCAATTCACTGCGCCAACCGCCGCTCGGATCCAGATTGAACACCTCTTCGACATACCCGCCATCAAGGATCTCGGTGTCGAAGCTCCAGGGGTGGTCATGCGGCGTCGCGTGTGGCTCTTCCATCTTGAACCGGTGCAGCGCACGTCCGTCATCGAGATGATATTTGGTGAACGCCCGCGACATGCGCTCGACGCTGACGATCCGCGTGCCGTCGGGAAACTTACCCCGGCACTGGCGGAGGTGGAGGCCGAGATTAGCGCGCTGACCGAGATGCGCGCGATACCTACCGGCACGATCCGGATCACGACGTCCAAGCATGCGGCCACCACCCTGTTATGGCCGAAGTTGCGCCCGATGCTGCGTGACTATCCCGACGTCCATCTCGAACTTAGTCTGGATAACGGCTTAGCCGACGTCGTTTCCGACCGCTTCGATGCCGGCGTCCGGCTAGGAGAAGCGGTTGCCAAGGACATGATCGCCGTGCCGATTGGTCCGGACGTGCGCATGGTAGTCGTTGGCGCACCGTCCTACCTCGATCGGCATCAGCCTCCTGCCGTGCCACAAGACCTCGCGCAGCACCGATGCATCAACCAGCGCACGACGACCGTGGGTGGTTTTTACGCTTGGGAATTCGAAAAGGACGGTCGTGACATGCGCGTCCGCGTCGATGGGCAACTCGCCTTCAACGACGAAGATATCATCGTTCAGGCTGCGATCGATGGGTATTGCCTTGCCTTCGTCATGGAAGACTATGTTCGTCCGGCATTGGCTGCTGGACAGCTCGTTCCAGTGTTAAAAGATTGGTGCCCTGCATTTGCAGGCTACCATCTTTATTATCCAAGCCGGCGACAGCCCACGGCTGCATTTTCGCTTCTCGTTAAAGCTCTGCGCCATCCGAGGGAGTGACCGGGCATGAACCTAGGACACAGGCTTCTCAATTGGGAACGAATTTTGGGAAAGTGGTTCTCTTAAGCGACCCGCCATGATGCAGGTGCATCCCGACAATCGCCATCAAAGAGAGCGCCGCCATGTGGAGCTAATTCTGCTTCTGCTAGCGCGATTACAAGGCCACCCTCGCCCCTAGTGAACAGGGTGCGAAAGGCACTGTCGAACCGGACCGCTAGATCGGCATCGATGTTCGTCAGAAGTCGCGGAGCCCATTTGCCTGTCCCGTTCCAGTGACCCCGACCCCGCAGGGCGAGTTCCACGAGCTTTGGATGGAGCATGGCTCCTATCGCCAACACCTCTTCCGCAGTTCGATCGCCGCGTAGATCATCCACCGCGTCCGTGATTTCATAACGCAGCCCGTTCAATGAGATGGTCGAAAACGGCAGCGGTCCGTTCCTCAACCGAGCCGCCACTTCATCGCGCAGGGCTTCAGCCGCCCCCTGACCCGGACCGACTATCTTACCCTCCACGAACATATTCAGGATGCTGGGGCGGCCCCGCGCCACGTCCTCGTTGACGAACCAGGCCAGCGTCTCAGGGTCGTGAACAAACGCCTCGATCGGCACGCTATCGACGGTGAAGGACTCGCGGCGCGCTGCCTCGAGGTGATCGAAGACGACAACCAAGTCTATGTCGGAGAGGTAAGTGCCTTCCCCGCGCATGATTGACCCTGCCGCATAGGCGAAGGCCGCACCGGCATAGCGGGTGTGAAAGACAGCTTTGGCGATCGACAGCGCCTCCGCCGACGTGCAGCCGGTTCGTTTGATCATAAGATAGCCCTACTTCCGTAGATACGGGACGTACAATGCCACTTGGGAACGGCCAGCGAGACAGCCGAGGCGTTCTCACGAGGATCGAATATCGGAATGATCGGGTCTGTCTTGGCTGCTGACCAGCCGATTTTATCCACGCCGCTTGGCAAGCCGCCGACTAAATATATACCGTGCTTCCCATGGAACTGTACCCTGCCGTCCGCTCTCGGATCGTACTTGGGCTTTATTCAGCCTGCTTCGGAATAGGCGCGTTCAACCATGCGCGCGATTTTATGGCATATGGTTGGCGGCCTTATAGTTGGGGACCACCACTACTTGAGGCTTTCTGGACGTGATTGGTACTTTTAGACCTACTTACGATCACATTGCTTTTATCGCGACTTAGGCGGTGTGGCCTGCTTTTGGCGGCAGCAGTCATGCTTACTGACGTGATAGCTAACACCTATGCCTTGGTCGTTTTGAAGATTCCCGCATTCGGCTTGGCCGTGCCGCTCCAGGCGACATTTCTCGGGTTTGTGCTTGGCTCACTTCCGTTCGTTTGGCCTCAACGAGGACCATCAGCACTAGGTGCATGAGCGTCTGAGACTGCGCCGGGAGCGGCCGATCCGACATTCCCGATTAGGAAGGATGGTTGGGACGGCTGACGTTTGCAGGGTCCGCTGGTTGGCATGGAAGCAGCCGTTTCCCGAAATGTGTTCCCGATTGCTCTTTCCCGAAATGGCCCTGTGGAAACGGAGAAATGGGACAGCCAAACGCAAAAGCGGAACCCGCCGTTGGTATCCACCCGCAACGGATAATGTAAGCACGAAATCTTGATTGCGAGCGGCCGCTATGTTTGCGCGCCGCTGCATCTAGCGTCGCCGCTAGATCTCGATGGCGACCTCAGGCGCGACTTGGGCAGTAACCTCGGTGTACAGTTCTGTTCCTGGTGCCGCGCGGATGCTCGCGATCAGGCTATATCGTACCGCCTCCCCCGCATGGCCCTTCGCAACATTTTCTCTCCACCACCCCCCTGTTGGATAGACGATGATCGCGTCACGAGCGGCAAGCTCCGTCGCGGTGCCTTCCCAAATATCGGCGTGCAACGATCCTCTATTTCGCAACTGAGGACCGATAGTCCAGCCGGCATCCGACGCCGCGCGCCTTGCAGGTCGAGCACCTGCCTCAGACGTTCTACGTCGAATAAAAGTATCTAGTGAGTCATCCGCATGCTTTAGGTCGAAGCGTAATCCATGGCTTGCGTAAACGTGACGTCGTGACAATCCCCGCTCACCAGGGTTAGGCTCTATGAAATAGCTCAAGGTTATTCGCAGTTGGACAAGCGTCGCAGGATCAAGTGCGAGCAGTGCGCCTCTCGGCCACGGAAGCTGGTGGACTGCCAACTCGTCCGTAATCGCTGCTCCACCCTTCATCTTGAATGGCACGATCTCGTCTTCGGTAACAATAGTTAGATCGTGATCGAGGCTGCCGAGAGCACGCGCTAAGGAAGGAACGCCAAAGCCGTAGCGACGCACAAGAGCAGGCTTGCCAATGGTGTTCTGATTGGCACGCATAGCATCGGTCCACTCTGCGGAGTGAACGATGAGACCGCGTACCGTCTCCGGCCACAATGTTGGCTTTTCCGCCATGATCTGTGCCGCCATTCGGGCGGCAAGCGCAGTAGCCGCGCTGGTGTCACCGGTTGTCGTGAAAGGTCGCTCGGCGATCGTGCGATATGTGGTCAGTAAGGCGAGGTCATCAACATGATCGCCCTGCCCCGTCGCTGGATCATGGCCTATGTTTCCGCCCTCGAACACAACATCGGGCTTCAAAGGCCATTCTCGAATCCAGCTGACGGAGGTTCGGCTCCGCGGCATGATGTCACCGGCGGCACCAAGCGCATTCCAGCCGGCATAAGTCGGATCCGAAATGAGCGTGCGCTCAGTGTACGCTCCAACAGTCAACGCATTCCATGCTTGAGCCGGATTTTCGATCGGCATTGTATCGTTGCGTGCTGGATAGTCTGCCGCAACGATCGCCTCGCGGATATTGCCAGCAGCGACCGCAATGAAGCGTTGCACCTCGTCGCGACCAAAGGTGATCGCATCTAGCTTGGCCGACCATGCCGATGGTCGGCCGCGACCGTGATCGCCTAGGCTTGTAACCGCTAGACAGATAGCTCTTGGTCGATTTGGCGCAGCAATCTCTGCTCGCGCAATCGCCTGAGCAGTGATTGCACCATATAAATCCGGGGCATTGGCGCCGTGATCCGGCAGGATCTTTACTGACTCCAACCGGTGCCGGACGACGATCGGCCCGGTCCCATCAAGTACTTCCATAAGGTCGCCGTACAGCGATGTCCCCGACATCTGCGTACCGTGACCTCCGTGACCTTGTGCACTGACATCCTCAGCATTCCAAGCGGCGTCGAATGCCTGCTGATCAACAGGTAGAAGGTAAGGTTTGATCAAAGGATGGTTGATGGTCGTACCGGAATCTAGCAGGCATACGGCCGGGGCTTCGTCATCGATCGGCACGAGCCGCTTTGCTAGATCTGCGCTCCACGTTCGTTGCTCAGCACCATCCATGCCCATAAAAAGCGAGGGCGTGTCTCGCGCGAGACGGAGCTCGGCAACGCTGTCAGTGTTGGCGATCACTCGTCCGAGCTGCTCAGGCGTACCTTTAGCGATAACCACATCACGTTCAGCGAACTCGAGGGTATGCTCGCGTGTGACCATGCCAAGCGCCTGCGCGGCCTTGTCGAACGACCCCTTTGTTCCTTTGCGAACCCACACCTCCCACCAGGCCTCGCCCCCCGGCGCGGGAAACAAGTTAGCCTGGTCGGTGTAGAAGGATCGAGCGACCGCTAAACGCGCGGTTTCGATCGACGCGATGAGGCGCTGATTTTTTGGCTTGCGAAGCTCTTCGACGGAGCCGTCGTCGTGTGTTTTGTAGGTGACATTGTCGTCGTCACGATAGGCCGCAACTTTTTTAAGGTAATAGTCCTTCTGCGCCTCGGGAACGAACACGGTTGCCGAAACCTGCCCCTCCTCCGCCGGGTGCACGTTCACTAGTTCAATCGGAAAGCGGCCCCGTCGGTTCTCCAGCTTGTCGACGATGTCCGCCTGGCCCGAAGGCAGAGTGAACTCGACATAGAAGCCTTTTTCTCCAGCAGCGATATTCGCGTCCCGGTTTGCGAGGACCGTCTCGCCTTGCTGCACAACCGCCGTCAGGGCTTGGGTTAGGGCATTTGCATGGCCAACCCGATCGCGCTGCGGCAGTCCACCGCCGCCATCACCGCCCGCCTGGTAGGCTGTGTAACCCCGCCGCGTGCCTGTATCCCGAAGATAGATATGCGGATGCGGCCGCGCTTGTTCGTCTGCCATTCTTACCGACGAGCCGCCGCCTTCCGCTCAGCGATCGCAGCGAAAAGATCCGCTGTCTCCACGCCGTCACGCCCTGCGAGCAACGTCCTTTTTGCTGCTTCGTCCGCAACACGAGAAAGGTCTGCCTGACTTAGCCCATCAACCCCTTCGGTTGCGTCTTCCCAAGACACGGAAGCCGTGTCGAAGGCCGATAGCCGAGCTTCAAGGATCGCCCGAGCTACCTGCGCGTCTGGCAGGGTGTATTCAATCACGTCGTCGAAGCGCCGGAAGAGCGCTGGGTCCAAGAGCTCGGGATGGTTGGTCGCAGCAACGATCAATCCTTCGCTGTCATCCTCTTCCAAGAACTGCAGAAAGGAGTTTAGAACGCGCCGGATTTCTCCTACATCGTTGCGTTCGCCACGGCGTGCTCCAATCGCATCGAACTCGTCAAAGAAATAAACGCCTCTAGTCTCGGTCATCGCTGAAAAGACCGTGCGAAGCTTCGAGGCTGTCTCGCCCATGAACTTTGTTAGCAGCCCGTCCAAGAGGACCGAAAACAATGGAAGCTTAAGCTCGCCGGCGATGGCTGCCGCGGTCATCGTCTTACCTGCTCCAGGCGGGCCTATGAGCAGAAGCTTGCGGCGCGGCTGCAAACCATGCTGGCGCAAGCGATGCACCTGCCGCTGCTCGAGGATTACCCTTTGAAGACGATCTCGCAACTCAACTGGGAGGACCATACTCGATAGCCGCGTATCGACATATTTGGCAGCGACCAGACTCGCCAACTCGCCACGAGGCTGAACAAGGGGAACGGCATGCGCCCGCGCTTTTGTCTTGCCCCGTGCTCGGGCATCATCCACCATCTCGCGCAGCTGCTGAGCGACCTTGCCATGGCCAAGGCGCGCTTCATTAGCGGCCGCCTGCATCGCGACACTGAGAAACTGCTCGTCATCGCCATCGATGTGACTCTGCAGCAGCGCGACGAAATGAGTCGCCTTTGTCACGCTAATTCGCCTGTACGATGCCCCATCATGCCTTATCTCGCGCTGTCTGTTGCGGCAACGCTCGGAAGACGCGCTTTGGTCGACTGCTCCCAAGTACTGGCCGTTCTATCGTCGTTCCATCAATGTGACAACGAGTTCCGCACAGTGGCTGCCGGGCAGACACGCGGACCCAAGCTCGATCTACATACCGCTATTGCCCTCAAGCGAGATCACCGCCGTCCCGGTCGGTGCTTTTTGGGTATGCCCCCAGCGCATCCTTCCAGGCCGGTCCTTTTTAGATCAATAGATGATCCATAGAATTCGGGGCTATTTGTTGCCTTGGTCCGGCTGAAGTCCCAGCCAAGGAGGACCATACGGCACCCAATCAAACGACACCGTCGATTTCTCACTGCAGGGGTAAGTATCAGGGTTTCTGTCTTAGCATCACGATCTCGGTAGCAGTGTCGCGGGCATCGCAAAACCCTCGACTTATATGATGATTGCTGGCGACGCCTGGCAAAGGATCCGTCACACGAAGCCGTTAAGTCCTATGGGACTACTCAGGAGGCGCAAGGGCTTCGATGATCCGACAGTCGGCGACGGTGTTCCGGCTACAGGAATCTATCAGCGCATCGAGTTCACCAGCCAGTGCGGTGAGATCGGCAATCTTACGCCTGATCGCGTCGCGGTGTTGATTGGCAACGACATCAACAGCGATGCAGGACTGATCTCGTCGATCGGCAAGCCCCATCAACTCGCGTACTTGGTCGATCGAGAAGCCAAGATCGCGGGCACGACGAATGAAGGACAGGCGGCGCAGGTGCGCACCCTCATAGGTCCGATAGTTCCCCGCCGATCGCGCAGGTGCCGGCAGCAAGCCAATCTGCTCATAGTAGCGGATCGTTTCGACCTTCGTGCCAGTCGCACCAGCCAATTTTCCGATTGTCAGTTTCTCAGACACAGCGCTTGACCCTCTAGCGACTAGAGGGTGCATATAGGCTGTCAGATCGATTCTATCGAGGTGGCGAACATGGCCTGCACAAGCTGCGCGTCCGACAAGGCGGGTACTCTCAACGATCCAAAGTGGCGCCGGGCGCTATGGATCGCGCTTGCCGTCAATGGCGGCATGTTCGTTATCGAGATCATAGCCGGCATCACGGGCGGATCGAAGGCGCTCCAAGCCGACGCGCTCGACTTTTTTGGTGACACCGCGAACTACGCAATCAGTCTTGGTGTTGCCGGAATGGCGATAGCCTGGCGCGCACGCGCTGCGATGTTGAAGGGGGCGACGCTTGCTTTGCTAGGCGTCTATGTCCTGTTCGCGGCGGGATGGGGTGCGCTCCACGACGCGACGCCCCATGCCGACATTATGGGTGTGGTCGGCATCGCCGCGCTGATCGCGAACCTTGTCGTCGCGGTCATGCTGTACCGCTTCCGAAGCGGTGACGCGAACATGAGGTCGGTATGGATTTGCTCGCGCAATGACGCGATCGGGAACATTGCCGTCGTGCTAGCCGCAGGCGGGGTGTTCGGCCTCAACAGTGCGTGGCCTGATCTTGCCGTCGCCACCTTGATGGCTGTTTTGGGAATATCGGGCGGTGTTCAGATCATGCGGCAGGCACGCGCCGAAATGCGTAGCGAGCCTTCACCCGCCCTCGCTACTTACCAGCAGTCGTTACATGGCAGTCGGTAAGCTGCTAAGGCGCGGGCCGATGCACCGCCTTTCCGCCCTGTTCCTCAGTTTCATGCTAGTGCTTATGCTCGGGCTTGGATCAGTCGCGCATGCGACCGAAGGCGTGACGTGCGTTGATACCACAGCGGTCAGCTCCCTCGATCATTGCGACGGTGACGCCGACCAAGTGCCGGCAGACGCCGACAAGGCGTATCCTCACCATCATGGCGGTTGCCACGGCCATCATGTCGGCGTGCCGATCGCGTCCGATTCAACCGGACCAGCCAGCAGCGTTCGTATGACTGCGTCGGTGTGGCGCAATGCGCCCAAGGCCCCGGTAGCGTCGGACCCAGCCCTACGTCCTCCCCAAGCCTGACCAACGCCTTAATTCCGCCGGGAAAGCCCGTGCGGACGCCCAAGGTTCGTCAGGAGTCCGTTACCCATGCACCGTTTTATTGCGGCCTTATTGGCCGTGGCGTCGTGCGCGTCGATCGCACAGGCGCAGTCAGCCGATCCAGCATCGACCAATCCCCCGCTCACCCTTGAGCAGGCGCTTTCACTTGCCGGAGCCAGCGCCCCCAGCCTTGAGGCCGCCACGGCTGGCGTCCGGGCAGCTGAAGCAGGCCGCAAGGTTGCCGGCTACCGGCCGAACCCGTCGATCATAGCCGAAACCGAGAACATTGCCGGCAGCGGTCAATATCGCGGCCTTCGCAGCGCCGAGACAACAGCAGGATTGGCACTACCGATCGAGCTGGGTGGCAAACGATCGGCACGGATCGCCGTCGCGGATGCAATCGGTAATCGAGCGCGGATAGGCACGGCGCTGGCCGAGGCTGATCTACGGCTTGCCATCACGCAGCTCTACATCGAGGCAACCGCAGCGGAATGCCGACTTGTGACCGCGCGCGAGCAAGCCGGTATTGCCCGCGAAGCATCGCGCGCAGCCGGCGTCCGCGTTCAAGCGGGGCGAGCATCACCGCTCGAACAGCAGCGCGCCGATGTATTGCGGATCAACGCGGAGACGGCTGTGGAGCGCTCAGAGCGGCTTGCCGAGGTCGCTCGGAGCAATCTCGCCCGACGGATCGGCCAACCTCTCACAGGATCGTTGGACTTGGCGTGGTTCGGCCGTGTGGAGGGCTTTGGTCCGGCACGGCCGATCGAGACCGCAGGGACGCTGGCATTGGCGGCGACACGTGCGGACGTGACAACGGCAGAGGCCCAGGTGCGGCTTGCCAGGTCGCAGCGCATTCCCGACGTGACACTCAGCGCCAGCGCACGACGGCTTGAGGCTACGAACGACGTGGCAGCGGTGTTCGGCCTGTCGATCCCGTTTCCGCTGTTCAACAACGGCAAGGCGGCAGTGGCGCAGGCGCGGGCGCAGACCGATCAGGCGCAGGCGCTACGTCGCGCGGCCGAGCTGGATACCGCGCAGGACATCGCAAGCGCACAGGCGAACGTCGCGAATGCCGCGACGACCGCTCGCAACGCGAGCGGGCCAGCATTGGCATCGGCAAGCGAAGCCGCTCGGATCGCCCGGATTGGCTACCGGGAGGGTAAGTTCGGTCAACTCGATTTGCTTGATGCCGAACGTACCCTGTCCGAAACACGAACCGCCGCGATCGATGCGCTCGCCACCTATCACGACGCCAAGGCACGCCTCGAACGGCTCGTTGCCGCAGCGCCCTCGCCCGAGGAAACCAATCAATGACGAAGACCATCATGAGGGCGCTCGCGCCTGTGACCCTGGCTATCCTCCTTGCCGGATGCGGCGGGGGTGGCAATAGCGAGGCCGGTGAGAAAGCCGGAGCCGAGAAGACAGAAGGTGCCGAGGCCGGCGAAGCTAAGGAGGGTCCGAAGGATATCGTCACCCTGTCCGCGCAGCAGATCGCGGATGCCGGGATAGAGGTCACGCGTCCGACAGTAGGCGGCGTGGCCGGAGCGATCGAGCTATCGGCGACGATCGAGGGCGATCCTCAGGGTGTGCAGGTCGTGTCCACCTCCGTAGGCGGTCGGCTCGTTTCCCTCACCCGCAATCTCGGGCAGTCAGTTAGCCGGGGCGACCCGCTGGCTATCATCGAAAGCCGGGAAGCGGCATCACTGAAAGCGGAGGTAGAGGCCGCGCGCGCGCGTTCCGCACTCGCCCAATCGAACCTTCGCCGCGAACAGCGCCTGTTCGCCGAACGCGTTTCGCCGGAGCAGGATCTGGTCGCGGCGCGAACGGCCGCAACGGAGGCCAGCATTGCCCTTCGCCTGGCGCAGCAGCAGTTGTCAGCGACGGGCAGCGGAGGCGGCGCGCTCAACCGCATCGCGGTCCGCTCGCCGATCGCCGGCCAAGTGATCGCGCGATCGGCGACCCTCGGGCAGGCAGTCGCGGCCGATGCAGAGCTGTTCCGTGTCGCCAACCTGTCGAAGGTCACGGTCACCACATCACTCGTTCCCACGGATGCCGGTCGGGTGAAACCCGGCGTGCGTGTCGAAGTGACGGCACCGGGGCGGCGTCAGGAGGGGCGCGTCACGTTCGTGTCCCCCATTCTGGACGAGACGACCCGATTGGTGCCGGTGATCGCCACCCTCGACAACGCCGGCAGCACATGGCGCGTTGGTGAGACGGTCAACGTATCGATCCTCGTTCCTGCGACCGGGGACCGCACCGTCGCTGTACCATCGGCCGCAGTGCAGATGATCGAGGACAAGTCGTTTGTGTTCGTCCGGACCGCGACGGGTTTCCGGGCAATTCCGGTGACGCTTGGTCGCACCAATGGCGGACAGGTCACGGTAACGGCAGGCCTTACCGGCTCGGAGCGCATTGCTTCCACCAACAGCTTCACGCTCAAGGCCGAACTCGGCAAGGGCGCAGGCGGGGATGAGGACTGAGCCATGATCGGTCGCATCGTCACCCTCTCCGTCGAGAAGCGTTGGCTTGTCCTGCTTCTCACCATCGCGGCTGCATTGCTCGGGATCGGCGCGCTGCGTCAGCTTCCGATCGACGCCGTTCCCGACATCACCAACAACCAGGTGCAGATCAACGTCGTTGCTCCTGCCCTCTCTCCCGATCAGATCGAGAAGCAGGTTGCGTTCACGGTCGAAACCGCGCTCGCGGGCATTCCCGGCCTTGAATATACCCGCTCGCTAAGCCGCAATGGCTTTGCCCAGATCACAGCGGTTTTCGGTGAGAAGACCGATATATATTTTGCGCGGGCGCAGGTCGCGGAACGCCTGCGAACCGCAGAGGAAGACCTTCCCGAAGGCGTGAACCCGGAGATGGGGCCGATCGCCACGGGCTTGGGCGATATCTTCATGTGGACCGTCGAATACCGCGAGCTGGATCAGGTCCATCATCGCAACGGCGAACCCGGCCTGCAACGCGATGCCAGCTATATCACCCCCGAGGGGGATCACCTCGTCAGCGACGCCGACAAGGCGACCTACCTGCGCACGGTGCAGGATTGGATCGTCACGCCGCAGCTGAAAAGCACGGCCGGGCTTGCTGGTGTCGACTCCCTTGGTGGCTACACCAAGGAATATCTCGTCGTTCCGGACATACAGCGCATGGCGGCAATGCGGCTGACGCTTCGGGATCTCACCACCGCTCTTCAGCGCAGCAATACCAGCGCGGGTGCTGGCGTGGTCAACCGCAACGGCGAAGGGTTGGCGGTTCGATCAGATGGGCGTGTCCGCAACGCCGACGAGCTGGCTCGAACCGTCGTTGCCACTCGCGAGAGCGTTCCGATCCTGCTCAACCAGATCGCGACCGTTCGAACCGGGCAGGCGCTACGCATGGGATCAGCGTCGGAAAACGGCCATGAGGTTGTCGTCGGCACGGCGGTTATGCGGATCGGGGAGAATAGCCGCACGGTATCGACTGGCGTTGCCGAACGGCTGACACAGATCGGCCGCTCGTTGCCGGTCGATGTCGTTGTGAAGCCGGTCATGAACCGGACGGAGCTGGTGAACTCCACGATTTCGACGGTTGCCCGCAACCTTGCCGAAGGTGCGGTGCTGGTGATCGTCGTTCTGTTTGCGCTGCTTGGCAATTTCCGCGCGGCGCTGATCGCTGCCTGCGTCATTCCGATCACGATGCTGCTGACCAGCATCGGCATGTTGAAGGCGGGCGTTTCGGCCAATCTTATGAGCCTTGGCGCGCTCGACTTTGGTCTGATCGTGGATGGCGCGGTCATCATCGTGGAGAACGCATTACGGCGTTTGGGCGAGGCGCAGCATGGTCGCGATGACGTGCTGACGATCGAGCAACGTCTCGGGATTGTCGCGGCATCGGCGCGCGAGATGATCCGGCCATCGGTGTACGGGCAGGCTATCATCATCCTGGTCTATGCGCCGTTGCTCACCTTCACGGGTGTCGAAGGTAAGATGTTCGAGCCGATGGCGCTGACAGTCATCATCGCTCTGGTGTTCGCCTTCATCCTGTCGCTGACATTTATACCGGCAGCGATTGCGATCTGGCTCAGCAAGCGGGTTGAGGAAAAGGAAAGCCGCGTCGTCACGTTCCTCCGGCAGCGCTATGAGCCGGGACTCGATGCGGCAATGCGCCGGCCCACCCTCACCATCGGCATCGCGATCGGCGCGCTGGCGCTTGCCGGTGCCGCTTTCACGACATTGGGGCAGGAGTTCTTGCCGCAGCTCGATGAGGGCAACATCCTCGTGCAGGCGGTCCGCATCCCGGGCACATCGGTCGATCAGAGCCAGGCAATGCAATTCCAGGTGGAAAAGGCACTCGCCGAGGCCCCTGAGGTCCGTTTCGCCTTCTCCCGCACCGGCACGTCTGAAATCGCGTCGGACCCAATGCCGCCTAACGCGACTGACACGTTCGTCATCCTGAAGCCGAAGAAGGAGTGGCCCGACCCCGGCCTGTCCAAGGAAGAGCTGGTGGAGCGGCTGGAAAAGCGCCTCTCCACCCTGCCGGGCAACGCCTATGAGATCACCCAGCCAATCCAGATGCGATTCAACGAGCTGATTGCAGGCGTGCGCGGCGATATCGCGATCAAGGTCTTTGGCGATGACTTTGGCGAGATGAACGCGACCGCAGACCGGATCGCCGGCATCCTTCGAAAGACGCGGGGTGCAGCAGACGTGCGGGTTGAACAAACCGAAGGTTTGCCGATGCTCGATATACGGCCGAACCGTATCGCCATGTCCCGCGTCGGGGTAACGGCCGGTGACGTGCAGGACACGGTTGCCGCAGCCATTGGCGGCCGACAGGCTGGCGTGATCTTTGAAGGCGATCGTCGCTTTCCCGTCGTGATCCGGATGGCGGAAAGCTCACGATCCGATCTGACGGCGGTTGCCCAGGTGCCGGTACCGACCGGCAGTGGCGGCTTCGTACCGCTATCGACTGTAGCGGATATCGCGGTGGTCGATGGTCCCAATCAGATCAGCCGCGAGAACGGCAAGCGCCGTGTCGTGGTGCAGGCCAACGTGCGCGATCGGGACGTGGCCGGTGTCGTGGCCGATGCCCGGTCAGCCATCGACGCTCAGGTGAAATTGCCGCCCGGAACGTATCTCGAATGGGGCGGTCAGTTCGAGAACCTGGCATCCGCCCGAGATCGGCTCAGCGTTGTGGTGCCGATCTGCTTCGTGGTCATCATGTTCCTGCTCTACGGCGCGCTTGGCTCCGTCAGGGATGCGTTGATCGTGTTTACCGGCGTTCCGCTGGCGCTGGTCGGAGGCATCCTTGCGCTGGTGCTAAGGGGCATGCCGTTCTCCATTTCAGCGGCAGTCGGCTTCATCGCGCTATCAGGTGTCGCGGTTCTCAACGGGCTGGTCATGGTGTCGTCCATCCATGATCTGATGCGGCAAGGCATGGATCGTGCGGTAGCGGCGCATCAAGGCGCTCTGGCGCGGCTCCGGCCGGTTGCGATGACGGCTCTCGTTGCGTCGCTTGGCTTCGTGCCGATGGCGCTTGGTCATGGTGCCGGAGCCGAGGTGCAAAAGCCGCTGGCGACCGTCGTCATCGGTGGCCTCATATCCGCAACCCTGCTCACCTTGTTCGTGCTGCCGACCCTTTATGCTCGTTTCGGACGGCGCGAGCTGCCAGCCCCATCAGGGGGACACATCGAACTGCCGCCTTTGGCTCATGACAGCGTGAGGGCCTAAGCTATGCAGGCCGTTGCCTTCACGCTCATTCCCGTCGTTGCCGTACTGATCGGCTCGCTATTCGCGGTATCGAGACGGCCAAGTGATGCCTTCGTAAGCGCCATGCAGCACTTGGCGGCAGGCGTCGTGTTCGCCGCAGCGGCTGCCGAGATCCTGCCGCAGGTGATGCACGAAGGCTCGCCGATCGCGACATTCACAGGCGGCGCGCTAGGCATAGTCGTGATGCTGTCACTCAAAGCCCTTGAGGGTCGCGCCAGTGGACCGATCGCTATGTTGGGCGCGGTCGCAGTGGATATCCTGATCGACGGGCTTGTTCTCGGGTTGGCGTTCGTCGCTGGCGGGAAGGCCGGGGTGTTGCTGACGATCGCGTTGACGTTGGAGGTGCTGTTTCTCGGACTGACCGTGACGACCGAGTTGGGCGAGACGATCAAGTCCAAGGCGCGGATCATCGCGATTACGATGGGGATCGCGTCGTTGCTGCCGATCGGTGCGGCGATAGCGACTCCCGTTGCAACGTTTCCGCCCGTCGTCATCGCTGGGTTTCTCAGTTTCGGTTTGATGGCGCTGCTCTACCTCGTGACGGAGGAGCTATTGGTCGAGGCGCACGAGAAGCCTGACACCCCGCTTATCAGCGCGATGTTCTTCATCGGGTTTCTGGGATTGCTCCTGATTGAGGAGGTATTGGGCTGACCGCTCGACGTGGAACGGCGTGGACCGATGATGATGACGCCGAGCTTCGTCGGCGTATCGAGGCCAAGCAGACTCTGGCGGTAATCGCACGCGAGATGGGCCGAACGATGGATGCAGTTCGGGGAAGAGCCTCAACCCTACGGGTAACTCTCCGCTCGTCACAGCGACCATGGCGCGACGGCGTGCCGCGCCGAGTAGATGTAGACTAGGAAAACAGGGGCGGTTGCCCGCCCCTATCCAGCTTTTAGCCGTGCTTCATGCCGCCCTTGGCATGATCGCAGCAGTCCGCGGCCTTGGCTTTTGCGCCATCCTTGCAGCAGTCCGCACCGTCCTTGCAGCACGCCATGTCGGCGCAGCAATTGGCGACAGCGGCGAATGCGCCAGTCGACAGGGTGAGGGCGAAGGCAGCGCTGATGAGCTTGAACTTGGTCATGATATTCTCCGAAATGCACGTGTGATGGTGTTCGACGTCACACGGTTTGCGGAGGGGGTGTGGCCGGAGCGTATGCCATGCCTAAAAGGCCCGTCTGTGGAGCCGGCCAAGGCGATAGACGGGAGGAAGGAACCAGCTCGATATGCTCGACGGTTTCGCCAGCAACCGCAACGCACGGTATGGCGCAGGCCGACGCAGGCGCCTTTTTGACGGGAGCGCCTGCTGATTTGCTGGCGCAGTCCATCATCGCGGACGCAGCCGGAGGCGCGGCCATCGCCATCGTCTCGCAGAGCGGGCCAAGCCGGACCAGCAACATTACTGCCAGGACGAAAAACGCCATGGAATGCAATATCTTGGAGAGTGGGCGACCCCAGCGTTTCATCCGGTCTAACTAGATGCACATAGGATGATGCACAACGTCTGATACGCCATGCGATCAGCCAAGAATGGTGTCGTCGTTGAGTAGACGCTGCCACCACCCTACATCGTGCCAGCTATCAAACTTTCGCCCAACCTCTCGGTAGATGCCTAGAGGAATGAACCCCATATTTTCGTGCAATGCGATGCTGCCGGGGTTCGGCAGGGCGATCCCCGCAAAAGCCGTATGAAAACCGCGGTGGGCAAGGTCAGCAATCAGCTTTGTATTTAAGCTGCGGCCAACCCCCGACCGCTGCGCCTCAGGCGCGATATAGACCGTCATATCGACAGACCAGCGATAGGCAGCACGACTGCGATGCTGGCTGGCATAAGCATATCCAATAACCCGACCACGCCGTTCCGCCACGAGATACGGGTAGTCCTTTAAGGTTGCCTCGATGCGAGCGGCCATATCGGCGACAGAGGGCGGCACCTCCTCGAATGAAATTGCTGTTTCCTCCACCACAGGTGCGTAGATTGCCTGGATCGCACCCGCGTCTGTGATGACTGCCGACCGGACGATTACGGCACTAGTCATTTGCGCGGCGCTTGGGGTGCAATGGCGATACTCGACAAGTCCGTGGGCGTATTGAGCGGCACGCCAGCTTCTTTCCGTTCCGAGTAACGATCGACGAGTTGCGCCGTGTGCGGTCGCAGCAGGATCGTGAAGCGCACCAGCTCTTCCATCACATCTACGATCCGGTCGTAATAGCTGGACGGCTTCATCCGGTCGGCGTCGTCAAATTCCGCAAACGCTTTGGCTACGCTGGACTGGTTGGGGATCGTCACCATTCGCATCCAGCGGCCGAGGACGCGCAGGGTGTTTACACTGTTGAACGACTGAGATCCGGCCGACACCTGCATGACGGCGAGCGTGCGGCCCTGCGTCGGGCGCATCCCACCCATGGACAGCGGCAGGTGATCGACTTGCAGCTTCATGATGCCGGTAATCTGGCCGTGCCGCTCAGGGCTGCACCACACATGCCCCTCCGACCACATCGACAGTTCGCGCAGTTCGTGGACGGCAGGGTGATCGTCCCCAGTCACCTGATCGGGTAGCGGCAGGGTCGAAGGATCGAAGATCCGCGTTTCGCAGCCGAAGAATTGCAGCAGGCGGGCGGCTTCCTCGACGCAAAGCCGCGAGAAGGACCGCTCCCGCAGGGAGCCGTAGAGCAACAGGATGCGCGGAGGCGGATCACCAGCGCCCAGCCCAAGAGCAGGACGATCGAGCGCATAGCGCCGATCGAGCGCGGGCAGATTATCGGGATCGGAGAGAGTGCGGAGCGGCATCAGGCGGTCCTTGGGCCAAGCAGAATGATACAGGTGCCAATCAGGCAAAGTGCGGCCCCACCCGCGTCCCAGCGATCGGGCCTTACCCCTTCTACAGCCCACAGCCAGATCAACGATGCACAGATGTAGACGCCGCCATAGGCAGCATAGGCCCGCCCTGCTGCATCGCTATCTACGCGTGTCAGCAGCCAGGCGAACAGTATAAGCGAGACCACGCCTGGAGCCAGCCACAGGGGCGATTTGCCCAGCCGCAACCATGCCCAAAAGGCAAAGCAGCCTGCGATCTCCGCAAGCGCAGCAGCCGGATATACGAGTGCAGTCATGCGACGCTGATCCTAATCGCCAGTGCCGCGAGCGTTACTAGCAGCACCGGAATTGTTAGTGTCGCACCGACCTGGAAGTAATAGCCCCAGCCGATCCGGATGCCCTTTTGCCCGAGGACATGCAGCCAGAGCAGCGTCGCGAGCGACCCGATCGGCGTGATCTTCGGGCCAAGGTCGCACCCGATCACGTTGGCATAGATCATCGCTTCCTTGATCGCGCCTGTGGCGTGCGTCGCGTCGATCGACAGCGCACCCACCAGCACAGTCGGCATGTTGTTCATCACCGACGACAGCAGCGCCGCGATGATTCCGGTCCCGAACGCGGCACCCCACACACCGCCTTGCGCGGTGCGATCGAGCAGGCCCGCGAGATGGTCGGTTAAGCCAGCATTTCGCAAGCCGTAGACGACCAAGTACATGCCGAGCGAGAAGATCACGACCTGCCACGGCGCACCGGCCAGCACCTTGCGCGTCTGGATGACATGGCCGCGCGTGGCGATGACGAGCAGGAGGACCGCGCCGGCAGCGGCAACGGCGCTGACCGGCACGCCGAGGGGTTCAAGCAGGAAGAAGCCGGCGAGCAGTAGAGCGAGGACGACCCAGCCCGCCTTGAACGTGGCAGGATCGCGGATCGCGTCAGCTGGCGTGCGGAGCTGCGCCACATCATAGCTGCCCGGTATGTCGCGACGGAAGAACAGGAGCAGCGCGACCAGCGTCGCGGAGATCGACGCCAGATCGACCGGCACCATCACCGAGGCATAATCGGCAAAGCCGATCTGGAAGAAGTCGGCCGACACGATGTTGACGAGGTTGGATACGATCAGCGGCAGGCTGGCGGTATCGGCGATGAACCCCGCCGCCATAACGAACGCCAGCGTTGCCTTGTCCTTGTATCCCAGCGCGCGCAGCATCGCGATTACGATCGGCGTTAGGATCAGGGCCGCGCCATCGTTGGCGAACAGTGCCGACACTGCCGCACCGAGCAGCACGATCAGCACGAACAGCCGGCGACCATGCCCCCCGCCCCAGCGCGCGACATGGAGCGCCGCCCATTCGAAGAACCCGGCTTCATCCAGCAACAGGCTGACGATGATGATCGCGACGAACGTCGCGGTCGCATTCCAGACGATACCCCACACAACCGGCACGTCGGAGAGCGAGACGACCCCGACGAGCAACGCGATCGCCGCTCCGCCCAATGCGCTCCATCCGATGCCGAGGCCCTTGGGCTGCCAGATGACGAGCGCGATCGTGGCGACGAAGATAGCGAGCGCAAGCAGCATCAGGCGATGCGCTGACCCGAGGCGTCCACGACCTTTTCGCCGTCTTCCTTGGCAAACGCCCCCTGTTGCGGCTCGGACAGCAGATCAAGGACCGCTTCGGACGGTCGGCAGAGCTTCACGCCGACCGGAGAGACAACCAGCGGCCGATTGATGAGGACCGGATGTGCCATCATAGCGTCCACCAGCGCGTCGTCGGACAGCGACGTGTCGCCCAAGCCTAGCTCTGCATAGGGCGTGCCTTTCTCACGCAGCAGATCGCGGGGCGTGATCCCGGCGCGATCGATCAGCTCGACCAGCAGCGCGCGCGAGGGCGGCGTCTTCAGATATTCGACTATATGCGGCTCGATGCCGGCATTCCGGATCATCGCCAGCGCGTTGCGCGACGTGCCGCACTCGGGGTTGTGATAGATCACGATATCGACGGCCACGGGGCGTCCTTTCAGCAGCAGGGGGTGAGTTCGGCTAAGAGTGGCGCGCACAGTTCGGGCGAGCCGGCGCAGCAGTCTTTGACGAGGAACAGGGTTAGTGCGCGCAGTCCGTCCAGATCTGCGCGGTAGACGATGGAGCGGCTATGCCGTTCAAAGCGGACCAGGCCCGCACGCGCGAGGATGCCAAGGTGCGCCGACATCGTGTTTTGCGGCACATTGAGCTGCCGAGCAATATCGCCTGCAGCCACGCCGTCTGGCTCGTGCTGAACCAGTAGGCGGAACACATCGAGCCGTGTTCCTTGCGCTAGTGCGCTAAGCGCGGCGATCGCGGTGTTATTTTCCATATATCCAGCATAGACGATATAGTGAATTAAGCTAGAGCCGGGTGAGACACTTGGCTCCCCTCCCCTGCTTTCCCGCAACATTGATCGAATTTTTGCTAGTGCTTTTTAGGTATACCCTCTGCGTTCCTACTCTGGCCGGTCCGATTTCCGCCAAAAAGGGACATTAAGAATTTAGCTCGGATTGGCCCTTTGGTCCGCCTGGAGTCCTAACCAAGGAGGACCAAACTGCACCCTACCAAACGGCACCGATGAAGCTTCATTGAGGGTTGAAGCTCTTCCTTCTGTCCGCTCGCAAGGCAGTGTCGGCGCGTTGCAGTTCACTGCTGGCGACCGTCCCACAAACGATGGTATTTCGGGATTATGGAAGGAGATCGGTTAGCCTGTTCCACCTGAGGCATCGGGAGCCGCCTTGGGGTCGGGATCCTGTGCCTTGCCTGTCGCGGGTGCCGCCTTGTGGCTCGGCATAGCGATGAGATAGGCGACGATCGCGTTGACGTCCTTCTCGGCCACCGGAGCCTTGTACACTTCGCGCATCTTGGTGACGGTCGCCTTCCACTGATCCGCCGATAGCGCAGGCTGGGTCAGCGCCATGCTGGCCGAGTGGCACGAAGTGCAGTTGGCGTTGATGACGTCGGCGTGCGGACCATCGGGGTAGGTAACGTCATCGACCGGCAGGTCGACGCTGGTCGAGGCGAGCGAAAAGCCGCGGGCTGAGACGCTGGTGGGCGGTGCCGGCTCGGATGTCTCGGAGATCGGGGCAGGCGCCTTGCGGCTGCTCGGCGCCCCGATCGAGACGAGGATAATACCGGTCAGGCCGATCAGGCCAGCGGCCATGATGCCGGTAGACGGGGTCTTCATGCTACTCGCTCCTCAGGCCGCGATGATGGTGGTGGTTTCGATGTTGCCGCGCATGAACCCGCCCGGGTTCCAGATCGGCTTCATCGGCTGGGCGACCCCATTGGTGTTCCAGCAGCGCACCATGATCGGGTTGGGACCGCGTCTCAGCGGCACGCGACCATCCCACCGACGGAAGCTGTACCTGCCCTCGTCCACTCCGAGCGTCGTCTTGTACCAAGTGCGCCCACCATCCGGCGAGACATCGACCTTGGCGACGCCGCAATCGCCGCCCATCGCGATGCCGCCGACCGGGATCGACGCCTCATAGGCGATCGCCTGGCCATCGGGCAGGCTGGTCATCCAGCTGCGCGGGATCATGCGATTGATCGGCACGGTCGGGAAGTCCTTGGCACCGGGCGCGACATTCGCGCCGGGTGTCGCCGGTATCTTGTAGGCCTTGGCCATCCAATACTGGTCGTCAAGGCCGGGCAGTACCTCGATCGCGTTCAGCATCTTGACCCAGTAGGTCGAATACCAGCCCGGGACGATCAGCCGGCAGGGAAAGCCGTTGAGGAGCGGCAGCTGCTCGCCGTTCATGCCGAAGGCGATCATCACTTCGCCGTCGCGGGCATGGTCGATGTCGAGCGCCTTCTCGAAGTCAGGGGCGTCCGCCACAACCGGCTGATCGAGCGCGCCAAAGCGCACCTGTACCGCGCCTGCCTTGACCCCCGCGAGGTCCAGCACGTCGCGCAGGCGCACGCCGAGCCATTTGGCATTGCCCATCGCGCCGTTGCCCCATTGCGCGCCGGCGACCCGGGGCTGGAACAGCCCACGGCTGTTGCCCGAACACTGGTTGACCGCCGCCATCTCGACCCGCGGCAGGCGCAGCAGTTGGGCGAGGCTAATCGACAGCGGTCGGTTGACGTGGCCGAAGACGTTGAGGCGGAAGCTCTCGACGTCGATCGAGGTTGGAATGTCGGCCCAGTGCCAGCGAACGAAGAACTGGTCGTTGGGCGTGAACACCGACTTGTCGAACACGTCCATCGGCGTCTCCAACAGCGGAGGATGGATGCGTTGGAGGATCATGCTGCCCTTGCCAGGAAAGGCGTTGGTCATCGGCCGCTCGGCATTGCCGCCAGGCAGCTTCAGGTCGACGAGCTGCTGCGCCAGCGCAGGTGCTGCGGCAAGGCCGGCGGTGCCGAGCGCCGTACGCCTGAGAAAGCGGCGACGGCTGGTTTCACTCGCCAGCGCGGCGTCAAAATTGTCCATGACAAGGCTCTCCTGTGGCCAGCCACGCTGGCGGTTCGAAGCGGCGTTCTGCAAGTGATCGGACCGATTGATCCGATCATCAGGGTGGATCAGTTCGGGGTAGCGATGCAGGGCGAGACGAACAGGTTGCCGCGCCATGCTCCGGCGAGTGTCTTGGCACCGACCAGCAGCCACATCGCCGCGAGCGCGACCGTCAGCACTGTGCCGACAATACCGAAGAAGCCTAGGTTCAGCGTCGTACCGAGGCGGAAGGTGGCGACGGTGTAGACGCCGAGCGGGAAGGTATAGCCCCACCAGCCAAGGTTGAATGGGACGCCGGCGCGCCAGTAGCGGATGGTGATGAGCGTCGCGAGCGCCAGCCACCACAGGCCGAAACCCCACAGACAGAGCCCGGCGACGACGCCGATCCCTTGCGCGACGGTACCGACACCGACCAGCCCATGCGCCGCGAGGATCGCCGGCGCATCCGCCCCAAGCACCAGCATACCCAGCGCCCCGGTGCCGATCGGCCCCAGCGCAAGCCAAGAGGATGCCGCCATGCTCTCGTGCGGGAGCTTGTGGAGCGCCATGCGCAGGATCAGGATAGCGAGGATGCCAAACGCGACCGGCACCGAATAGGCCCACAGCACGTAGGAAGTGGCGAGCGTCACGATCTGCGCGTGAGGATCGGTCAGATGCGGCGCGAGCAGCCCGCCGCTGGCACCCGCCACTTCCGCTGCGACGACCGGCAGCAGCCATACCGCAGTCATGCCGTCCAGGCTGTGCTCGTGGCGGGTAAACATCAGGTAGGGGATCAACACGCCGCAGGCGAGCGACATGGCGACGTCGATCCACCACAGGACGTGTGCGACCGGCACGATGCCGTTACCGAACCGCGCGATCCCGAAGGCGAGGCATCCGTTGATGATCGTCGCCAAGCCCATCGGAATGGTCCCGATGAACATTGACACGGTGTTGTGGCCGAAGATGCGCCGTGCCTCATGCCCGAACATCGCCCAGCGCGCGCCATAGAGACCGGCGAACAGGATGAAGAGCGCGATGTTGAAGAACCACAACACCTCGCCAATCGGTTTGAGCGCGGGGCCGATATTGGGCACCTGCGGCAGCGCGAGAGCGAGGATGCCGGTGCCCATCGTCGCGGCGAACCAGTTGGGTGTGAACTGGCGGATCATCTCGCGCGGGTGATCGAGCCTGCTTAGCGGCTTGAGGCCGGTCAGGGCCGAAGGTGCGTCGGCAGTCATGCGACCTGCTCCTTGATGAGGTCCGTCAGCGCGTCGGCCGCGCGGGTGCGATAGCGTTCCTTGTGGCGCAGCGCGTGGAAGGCGCGATCGGGTAACCCAAGCGGCAACTCGACCAGATCGCCGGCCTTGAGCGCGCGTGCGACGACCAATCGCGACAACACAGCGACGCCGGCACCGGCCTCGACCGCGGTACGCACCGCCTCGTTGGACGGCAGCGTCATCGCTACTGTCAGCTGGGCCGGATCAAACCCGCGCGTTCGCAGCACGTCCTCGAAGGTCGAGCGCGTGCCCGAACCCTGCTCGCGGACGATCCAGCGTGCAGCGCGAAGCCAGTCCTCGTCGACGCGCCCGGCGTCCTCATGGCCGACCAGCACCATCGGGTCACGCCCGACATTCCAGAGGGCGAGCGCCGGTTCGTCCACCTCGCCCTCGACGAAACCGAGCTCCGCCGCGCCGCTCAGGATCTGCGCTGCTGCACCTTCGGTGTTGTCGATCGCCAGTTCGACCGCGATCTGCGGGTGGCGTTCGTAGAAGGAGGCGAGCTTTGCCGGCAACCAGTAGCTCGCGATCGTCTGGCTTGCGACGATCCGCAACGAACCACGGGCAAGCCCGGCATAGTCCGCCAGCATCGTCTCGGCATGCGCTGCCCGCCCCAGCACTGCGCGCGCTTCCTCCAGAAAGCCGCGGCCTGCTTCGGTCAGCTGGATGCCACGCCCGACACGGTGAAACAGAGGAACCCCGTAGCGCGCTTCGAGGGCCGCGACCGCGCCGGAGGCAGCGGACTGCGTGACGTTCAGCACCTCCGCTGCCTTGGTGACGTGTTCGCGCTCGGCGACACCGACGAATATTCTGAGTTGCTCCAGGGTCATGCAGCTTATATCGCGCAATCTTATCGATACGACCAACCGTTTGATCCGTTTATTTCAATCTGGATATCGGAACGATCGGTAATCCTTCGTCTGCGATAGTCTTGAAGATTTGAAGCGATCCGCGCGCTTGCGGCGTTGGTTCGTCCATGACTGATATGATCGAGCGCAAATCCGAGCCCTACAACGCCGAGCCGACGCCCGGCGCGCTGATCGAGCGGTTCCTGACGCCGCAGGCGCTGTTCTACGTGCGCAGCCATGGTGCGGTGCCTGATCTGCCTGCCGATCACCGGATCGAGGTCAGCGGGATGAGCATGGAAAGACGCTCCTTCTCGGTGGAGGAGTTGAAGAGCGCGTTGGCCACGCGGACGGTGACGGCAGTTCTCCAGTGCGCCGGCAACCGGCGCACGGATCTTCAGCAGTTCGCAAAAACGTCCGGCGACCCGTGGGACGTGGGCGCGATCGGCA
Source organism: Sphingomonadaceae bacterium OTU29LAMAA1 (assembly GCA_024072375.1). Lineage (NCBI taxonomy): Bacteria > Pseudomonadati > Pseudomonadota > Alphaproteobacteria > Sphingomonadales > Sphingomonadaceae > Sphingomonadaceae bacterium OTU29LAMAA1. Next base: position 25,407 of record CP099617.1, on the reverse strand, counting down.
ATGCGGAGTGGACCGGCGTACGACTGTCCGACGTACTGGATGCCGTCGGTGCGCCGGATGCGTCCGACCTGTTCGTGGCGTTCACCGGAGCGGACGAGGTGGACGTCGAAGGCGAGGAAGCATTGTTCGGGGTCTCGATCGCCATGGATAAGGCGCGGCAACCCGACGTCCTCATTGCCTGGGCGATGAACGGCGAGCCGCTGACGCCCGAACACGGCGCACCGATCCGCATGGTGGTGCCGGGCTATGCCGGGGTGCGGAGCGCCAAATGGCTGACACGGATCGAGGTGCGCGAGACGCCATCCGACGCACCGATCCAGGCGCACGACTACAAGCTCTTTCCTGCCGATGTGACGAGCGACACCGTCGACTGGAGCCAGGGTCTGACCATCAATGCCATGCCGCTCAACGCCGCGATCTGCGTGCCCGGCTCTGGCGAAAGCTTGCCGGCCGGGGAGGTGCGGATCGAGGGCTATGCCATCGCCTATGATCGCCGCGTCTCTCGGGTCGAAGTGTCGGTAAACGGTGGTCGCGACTGGCAACAGGCGACGTTCACCGATGATCCGGAGGCGCACTGGGGTTGGCGGCGCTGGACCCTCGACGCCACGCTCGACAAGGGGCGCCAGCACCTTGTCGTGCGCGCCTTCGACGACACTGGACAGGGTCAGCCCGAGCGGCCGGATACGATGTGGAACTTCGCTGGCTATCTGTGCACCGCCTGGCATCATGTGCACGTGCTGGTCGAATGATCGAAGCGTCAGCGGCACCGGATCTCGGCTTTTGGATCGATGCGATCGGGCGGCTGGTGGTGGCGACCGCGGCTGGGATGGTGCTCGGCTGGGAACGCTCGCGCGAGAACCGGCAGATCATGGGCTTGCGGACGCTGGGCCTCGTCGGTCTGGCGAGCTGCATCGCCGTGCAGGCGATCGTACACAGTGGCTTGCCGAATGTGAACGCCGATGCCGCAGGACGGGCGATGCAGGGCATTCTGTCCGGCGTCGGCTTCATCGGTGCCGGCGCTGTGCTGCGGGTCGGCCAGGGTCAGGAAGTGCATGGATTGGCGACTGCCGCATGCATCTGGGTAACAGCCACGATCGGCGCGGCAGCAGGGTTGGCGGTGTGGCCGCTCATCATCGGCGGGTTGAGCCTTGCGATGCTCGTACTGTTCGTCGGCGCTCCACTCGAACGTCGCATTCGCGAACGGGCCAGGCTGACTCCGGCAGAGGCCGACCGGAACGATGCCGCGCGCAAGCCGTGATCCCGCTGGTCCGCCCAGTGCCTGTCGGCGCTGAGAACTGGCCAGGTGCTATCAGGACACAAGCGCCGCATCGGCCTGGCGCTGGACCTCGTTGGCGATCGGATGCAGCTCGGCAGCGGGGCGCTCCCCCACCACACTATAGCCGATCCCGTCGACCGCCCATGTGACCCGGCCCATGGTCCCGCTGGACGTGCTGGTCATGCTTGCGCTCTTGTCGATTTGCATGGGCCTCGTCAGCACCGCAAGCTTCGACGCTTGCGGTCCATCATAGAGGAGCAGCGCTGCAGGGCCGTGGGGCGTCGCGACCAATCGCCCCCCGCCATAGCGGTAACCCGCTGTGCTGAGGTCCGGGATGGTCACGCGCTCACCCAATCGGCTGGAGGTCCATCGGATCAGCATGGCGCGCTGGTCGGGGCCGATTTCCGCCGGTCGAATCCGGTCGGCGGCATAGACACGGAAATTGTCGCTCGCCTCATTGGCCAGCGCCGCGATGCCCGCGTGGGGTTCGCCGCTCCACCGCGCGCTCGACCAACCACCGCCAAATCCGACCGCCAGCAGAAGCGACGCGGCGATGGCGAGTTGCCAAGGCGGTTGGCGTTGCCGTCCCCTGATGGCTGCGACGCGCATCGTCGCCGGGATCGGTTCCTCCGCGATGGGAGCGAACAGGGACGCAAGGGCTCGCGCCTGCTCCGCCTGCTCCCGCAAACGGGCATGCACGTCCGGCTGGCCTTCAAGGTAAGCGTCGACCAGACGCTGCCGCTCGGGCGACAGCCTTCCATCGATCCACGCGGCCAGATCGTCCTCTCCGATCGGGCTGGTCATCGAATACTCCTTAATCGTGGCCGTTCACCCTCGCGGAGGAGCGTCGCCAGACGGTCGCGCGCCCGCGATATGCGCGACATCACCGTTCCCAGCGGCACGCCGACGACGGCAGCGACTTCCCCATATGACAGACCTTCGACGGAAATGAGGAGCAGCACCGTCCGCTGCTCCTCGGGCAACGCATCAAGTGCGCGCAACAGGTCTCGGTGGTGCAGGCCTACGTCCTGATCGGCCGGGCGGCCGAGCGCAGCGTCGTCGACGAGGTGGAGCGGAACCGCCGTACCTCGCCGACTGTGCTGCCGCTGATGGTCGACCAACAGATTGTGCAGGATCGCGTAGACCCATGGGCGAACCTCCGCACCCCGTCGCTGGCGCCAGCGCCCGACCGCGCGCTCAAGGCAATCCTGCACCACGTCATCCGCCATCGCCGGATCGCGCAACCACGACCGGGCATAGCGGCGCAGACCGGGGATCAGTGGCTCGATCGCGGCGGCAAGCGGGTCCATCTCAGTCGCGCTGCACCTGCACGATGCGGCCCGGAGCGCCGTTCACCACCTCGGCGACCGCCAGAAAACGCCGGGGTGCCGCGGTGCTGCCTTGAACGATCTGCCGGATCGGACCCGACGCGTTGACGATCGCCGCACCTGCCGGATTGCTCATGAAGTTCGCAAGCGGCTCTACCGCACCGCTGCCGTCCGCGTTGGCGGTGAGCACGAGCATGTAAGGCTTCTTGGGCTGCAAACCGGTAACGGCACTCTGCACGACCTGAATGATGCCCTGGTCGAAGAGGGTAATGCTGCTTGCAGCACCATTGCCGCGAACCGGCCCCATGTTCAGATGCACCGCCTTGCCTGCCGTACCGAGCGGTTGAAGATTGTCGGTGCCGAGGCCTGTCGGAATAGCGTTCGGCACATAGGCGATCGCCTGCGGTGCCTGTCCGACCGGCACGGTGGCAACGACCTTGTTGCCGGCGGTGTCGATCGCGGCAAGTTCATCAGCATTCTCCAGCCCGACATAGATGCGCCGGCCGTCGCCCGATGGCCAGACACCGTGCGGCATCTTGCCGACCGGGATGGTGGCGACAAGCGCGAAGTCGGACGTGCGGAACACCTTCACCGCGTTTTCCCCGCCTACCGTGACATAGGCGAACTGTCCCCTGACCGTGCGGGCGAAGTTGACGTGATTGGTGATCGGTCCGGTATCCAGCACCTTGAGGATCGCGAAAGGCGGCTTGGCATCGAATGCGACCGTCTTGCCGATGTCCTTCAGCGTGAACCACACCTGCTTGCCGTCCGGCGTCGCGGCGATGTTGGGACAGAACGGACTCGGCTGCGCCACCTGTCCGACCTGCGCGTGGGTCGAGACATCGAACACGGCCAGCACCGGATTGAACGAGGAACAGACATAGCCGTATCGGCCATCGGGAGAGAAGATCGTCATGCCCGGACCACCGGGCGTCTTGATGCGACCGGTCTCCTTGTACGTCTTGGGGTCGAGCACGGCGATGTAATCCTCGCCGCGTACCGTAACCCACACCTCCTTGCCGTCCGGCGTGAAGAACGCCTCATGCGGGCTGCGCCCGACATAGGTCGTGTGCTTGACGGTGTTGGTGGCGGTGTCGATCCACGACACGGCGTTGGATCCGATCGACACGACCGCCAGTGTTTTCCCGTCCGGCGAGAAGCCGAGGCCGTGAACCAGCACCTGCCCCTTGTAGAGCGGGGAAAAATTCATCGGCTGCGGATCGCCGAGCTTGATGACGCCGAGCAACCTGTTGTCGGCCGGGTCCGTCACCGACACCGTGTTGGAGAATTGTTCGGATGCATAGACGCGGTCGCGGTGGCTGACAGGCACGTCCTTGGCGTTCCACGGCGCCTGCTGGGCCATGGCAATGCCCGGTGCGGCGCTCATCAGCAAGGCGGCCGAGCGCAGGAAGGTCCGGATCATGTCAGTGCTCCATATGGCTGTGGTAGTCGCCGCCCTGCGTCGGGGCTGGCGTCGAAGGGGGTAGCGGCTGACCAATCGCCAACTTCATGGCGGCGATCTCCTGCTGCTGATCGATGATGATCTCCTGCGCAATGCGCTTGAGCTGCTCGTTATGACCGTAGCGCAGCTCTGCCACCGCCATATCAATGGCGCCCTGGTGATGCGGAAGCATCATTGCGACGAAGTCGCGGTCGACGTCGCCGGACGGCTTGACCATCATGCCCGCCATCATCCGGTCCATCGCGGCAGATACCATGCTGGCGTAGCCATCGGCGGGGGCGGCCGCGACTGCGCCGGTGAGCATGGCCGAAGCAGTCAGACCCAGCATCCAATTTCGTCTACGCATAAGCCTCCGGCGCATCAGTCTCGAAAGCGTAGACGACGCCCGTCGAGATTTATTCCATGGTTGAGCCAATTATTGATCCTCAGCAAAACAATGGTCTCATCGTGACCCTGCCGATGGTTGACCAGGTCGCCGTCGGACAGCATATGCTCGGCACGGCGATGGATTTCCGCCGGGCCATTCGGCCGAACCGCCCTCGCAAGGGTCGATGATTCCTACCAGGCGCCGCAAGGCAGCAAGGAGGAATCGTGCGCGCGACATTTCGCAATCTCTACGACCAGTTCAACATGGCAGCGTTCATTCGCGATCGCCGCACCCATGCCATGTCGGTGCTGCGATGGGCCTTGATCCTGGTCCCGATGGCCGCAATGGTGGGAACGCTCTGCGCGGCTTTCTTGTGGAGCCTCGATGCCGTGACCCGGCTTCGCTTTGCCTTTCCCTGGCTGCTCTACCTGCTGCCGATCGGCGGGTTCGTGGTCGGACTGCTTTACCATCTGACCGGCCGCTCGGTGGAGGGCGGCAACAACCTTATTGTCGAGCAGATCCACGAACCGGGCGGGGGGGTGCCACTGCGGATGGCACCGCTGATCTTCTTCGGCACGGTGGTGACCCATCTGTTTGGCGGTTCGGCCGGGCGCGAAGGCACCGCCGTCCAGTTGGGCGGCAGTCTCGCCAGCGGTTTCGGTCGCGCGCTCAAGCTCGATGCTGACGGCACCCGCATCCTGCTGATGGGGGGCATTGCGGCCGGGTTCGGCGCGGTGTTCGGCACGCCCATCGCAGGGGCGGTGTTCGCACTGGAGGTGTTGGCGATCGGGCGTGTCGAATATCGCGCGCTGGTGCCGTGCCTGGTCGCGGCACTGGTCGGCGACTGGACGTGCCTTGCCTGGGGCATCCATCACGGCGTCTACCGGATCGATGCGCTGGTGCCGGTCGATGCGCTGCTCGTCACCAAGGCGGGCGTCGCCGGGGTTGCGTTCGGGCTGGTCGGTCTCGCCTTCGCCGAAGCCAATCACACGCTCGGCGGGTGGCTCAAGCGCATCGTCTCCTATGGCCCGTTACGCCCCGCCATTGGCGGCATCGCGGTCATCGCGCTCGTCTACCTGTTCGGAACGCGCGACTATCTCGGACTCGGCACGTTGGCAGCGACGCCCGACAGCCTCACCATCGCCAGCTTCTTCGGACCGGACACGCATCCGTGGAGCTGGGCGATCAAGCTGCTGTTCACCGTCGTCACGCTCAGCGCCGGCTTCAAGGGTGGCGAGGTGACACCGCTGTTCTTCATCGGCGCGGCGCTCGGCAACGCACTCGCCCCCATGTTCGGCGTGCCCACCAGCGTATTCGCCGCGCTCGGCTTCGTCGCGCTGTTCGCGGGCGCGGCCAACACCCCGCTCGCCTGCACCTTCATGGGCATCGAACTGTTCGGCGCTGCCTATGCGGTGCCGATCGCGGTGGCCTGCTTCGTCGCCTACCTCTGCTCCGGTCATAACGGCATCTACCTGTCGCAGCGCGTCGCGGTGCCGAAGGTGCCGGCGACCGGCCTCACCCCGAACGCGACGCTTCGCGAGGCGCGGGCACACCGCGCCTCGCGAAGCCCACGCTCCTGATCCCCCCACCAATCGAGGGTTTGTCCATGCCCAATCGTTTCACCGTCCAGCATCGCGAAATCGGCATGCTGCGTATCTACATGAAACCGTCCGACCGAATTGGTGAGCGCAGCCTGCGTACGCTGTGGGCTGCCAAGCCGCTCTATCGCGAGCTAATCCAGACGGCATCATCAATGCCGTCGCGCAACACACGCACTATGGGTTCAGCAACCACGGCCAGATCCGCGAGAACGGATCGGAGGCGGCCGATCCCCATCTGACGATCTGCGTCGAACTCGTCGGCGAACGCGACCAGCTCGACCGGTTCTGCCGGCGACATGGCGACCTGCTCGGCGACAAGGTGATCGTCTACAAGCAGCTGGAACACTGGTCGGTCATGCCGCGGTTCGACCGATGACACCAATGATCGAATATGGGCTGCTGATCGTCGGTGCATTTGCGGCTGCTGCAATCTCGGGTTCGGCCGGGTTTGGCGGGGCACTGCTGTTGCTGCCGCTGCTGATTTAAGTCGTCGGCGTGACCGAAGCTGTGACGCTGCTGACGATCGTCCAGATCATCGGCAACGGTGCGCCGGCCGGGATGGGCTGGGCTGGCGCCAATCCGTTGGCGGCCCGTGTTGCTGTTCCTCTCCGCTGCCATACCGTTCTCGATGCTGGGCGCATTGTCGTTCGCGTCGCTACCGACGGCGCTCGTTGCGCGGATCGTGGGCGTGGCGATCCTGCTGTTCGTCATCCTGAAGGCCACGGGCATGATCGCGTTTAAACCCTCGCGCCGCGTGCTGGTGATCGGGGGCGGTGTGACCGGCCTGTTGTCCGGGCTAGTCGGGAGCGCCGGGCCGCTCGGCGCAGCGGTGTTCCTGAGCCTCGGTTTGCCACCGCTTGCCTATGTCGCGAGTGACGCGGTCGCCTCGATCGTGATGCACAGTTCCAAGACAATTGTTTACGGCGCGACGATCGACCTTGGACCAACCTTCTGGCCGCTGGCGATCGCGATGGGGCTGGCGATGATCGTTGGCACCTGGGCGGGGTGCTTGCTCATCAAGCGTCTGCCCGTTGAGCGCTTCCGCCAGCTCGTCATGGTCCTGCTCGCGCTGATCGCGACCGAGATGATCGTCATGGGTTAGTGGGAGGATTGTCGCGAATATCCTGAGTTTCGCTACACCAGCTCAAGCGTGGTCGGCTGACGGCGTAGCTGTCGCGAATGTCAGTCGCGGAATTACGCGACTTTCAACGCACATCTGCGACACGCTAACCTGTGCGTTAACGGTGTCGCTACGCAGGAGCCGGTGCCCGGCTCGTTCAGCTGAGCCGCAGCCAACCGCGCGGCCGGACGGCGGCTTTCAGGGAGCAGAAAAGTTGTCCTGAATGACTTACTATGGGTCGGAAGTCGCCCGGCAGCTTTCGCCGAAACGCCGCCCAACAGCGGACAGGCGGTTTTCCACCAGGATGCAGACCTTCCGCTTCCAGAGGATCGACAGGTGGTTGCCCCCTGCCCTTCCCGCCAAGTTCTAGCGGATCGTCACGACCTTGACCTCGACTGCATCCGCGATCTTCTTCCAGTTCTGGTCGCTTGTCCAAGCGGGCAATCCATCCCGTCGGGCTAGAGCCAGACAAAAGCGATCTCCAAGGCTAAGGCCCGCCTCGGCCGTCGCGGCGCGCAGCCGCCCGGCGATTTTCGCCAAGGCCTTGTCGGCCGGCACTACCGTCAGTGGCAGCGGATCAAGCATGGCATCAACTTCTCGCTCGGGCATTCCGGTATGAATGAAGTGGGTCACCACCTCAGCGTAGTTCACGCTGCTCACTCGCGCACCGGCGATACCGGCTGCAACCTTGGTAGATCCCTTTTCACCCTTGATCATTGCGATGAGAGCCGAGGCGTCGAGAACCACGCTCATTCGCCGCTATCTTCGCGACGCCGATTGAGGAATGCGTCAACAGAGGCGTCGGGATTACCGCCGGTATATTGCTCGGCCAGCGCCTGCGCCCTTGCCACCGCTTGGCTGGCGGTTCGCAGAACAACGCCATCTTCGGTTTCGTCGAGATATACCGCACCGCCACCCGTCAGGCCCAACCGCTTGCGAACGTCAGCGGGCAGGCTCATGCGCCCGTTTGGCGTTATGTTGATCTGTAGCGTCATGACGGCCTCTGTACCTCTGATCAGCATCGTCATCATCTTCTAGGGATATCCCGGCTTAGCAGCAACCGTCCCCACGGTATGCCAGCGAGCCTCGTTTGTACCACACCGTTTGGATTATGGCTCATCGACGTGAAGCTGCCCCACGTGCATAATCTCCGGTGCTTTTAACGTATGCCTTTCGCAGACCTTTCAATAGCTGGTATTTTAATATCGTCCTGACGACGTAAAAAGGACTAGACTAATAAGCACCACATATAGAAGACTACGGGATGTTCATTCGAGCCTATCTGCGCGCTTCTACCTCCGAACAGGATGCGTCGCGCGCGAAGAGCGCCCTCGACGTGTTTGCGGCCAAGCACGGGCTTCGGATTGCGGCCCGCTATGTCGAAAACGAAAGTGGAGCCAAGCTTCACCGGCCAGAGCTGTTCCGCCTGCTGTCAGATTGCGAGCCGGGAGACGTGCTCCTGGTCGAGCAGGTTGATCGGCTTTCCCGCCTCACCTCACCCGACTGGATCAAGCTGCGTAATCTAATCGACGCCAAGCAGGTCCGGGTTGTTGCACTCGACCTGCCGACGTCGTGGATCCTGACGGCACCGACGGATGAGTTCACCGGCCGAATGTTCGCAGCGGTCAACGCCATGATGTTGGACGTACTCGCCGCGGTTGCCCGTAAGGACTATGAGGATCGCCGTCGTCGACAAGCCGAAGGCACTGCAAAAGCCAAGGCAGCGGGCCTTTATAAGGGGCGTCCCGAGAACAAGACCCGCAACGCTGCGATCTCGAGCCTTCTTCGCGATGGCCGAAGCTGGCGCGATATAATGGATGCGACTGGGTGCAGTCGAACGCTGCTCGCCAAGATTGCTCGTGATCGCCGTCGACAGGCAGAGGCTGATGCAGCAATGTCAAACGCGCAACCCTAATGTGTTCAGGCAGACTCTAAACCCTCATAATGAGGTGTCCGATTTCGCTGCTACCGACTGTTTGAACGGGTTTTGCGTACCAAAGCCTATGCCCATTCAGAGTATACCCTGCGGACACGATACCAATTTACGCTTGAAATCAGTCGAAGCGAGCGAGAGATGTGCATTTTCACTAACGGGTGAAGACTACCATTCGCTCTTCAGCGGAATGTAAATAAGCCATGATGCGCTTGCCATATATATCCAAGCCCCGGCCTGATGAAAAGCTTTCCGGCTGGCTTCGCCAGATCGCATTTGAGTTCGGGCTACCTAGCGCGCAATCATTGCTACGTGCATTCGGCCTTACGCCCGTAAGCTCTTTGATACTAGATTTCTCATGCCCCCCGGATTTACTTCGGCGTCTTTCAACTCTGACCGGTCTTTCAATGCAAGCACTCGAACAGCTCGGCGACTCGCAGCGATCTGATCAATCAAATGCTGTAGGCGGACCCAAGAGAGTACGGGTGGGGTACGTATGGGGGACTTCTCATCGCAAAATATCTTTGATGCTAGAATCGATCAACCTAGATGAATGCGAGCGCGTAATCCTGCGTCCGCCCAAGCCAAGAAAATACAATAACATTCAGCGCGAACTAGCTCGAGCTGAGATATTTCGTGCAGAACCTGGAACAACTTTTGTATTTTACGATCTTTCTACGCTCGCTTACTCAGCAAATGATTTATCAGATCTTTTTGAAAGATGCCTTTCTCGTGATATACACTTAGAGTTTTCAAAAGAAGATATTTTATTGTCAAACGGTCATAATCTATCTCTACTAAGGATAGCTTCTACTATATACGATAACTTGGAAACCGACCTTGAAAAAGAGTCTGGTGAAGAGGAGGATCTGCTGATCGAGAGTCGTCGACGTAAGCAAGACTTTCGCACATTTCGGAAAGGTCGCAAACGGGCTTTAACTGTTCAACAAGCGCAGGAAGCCGCAGAGCTATATCTGGAAAATGGTACCCCAGTGGCCGAGATCAGTCAGCGGTTTGGAACTAGCCAACCAACGATCTATCGCGTCATAATGGACCACCGCTTGGGTAGAGCCCCCAGGGATCGGATTGCTCCAGAGGAAGAATGACGCACCTTGTCGCAACGGTGGTGATCGACAGACTGGCTCATCGCGCAGCCCTCACCGCCGGTGCAATGCAACGATCCCCGATGCAATTAAACGCTCACCCTTCACACCGCCACCCGTCAGCGCCGCCATCGACGCGCTGTGATGCGGGCTGCGGAATGGACGGCTGCGTGTCATGCGGCCGTTCGCCAGCGTGCCTGCGACCGACTGGACCATCGAGACCTCCAGCGCCTCGGCCGGATCGAGCGGCGGCAGGATGCCCGGCAGGCACGACGCCATCAGCGATTTACCCGCGCCGGGCGGGCCGATCATCAGCAGGTTGTGACCGCCCGCCGCCGCAATCTCGAGGGCACGCTTGGCGACCTCCTGTCCTTTCACCTGACGCAGGTCCGGGCCCTGCACGACATTCTCGACCTTGCCCGCGATCGGCGCGGAGAGCAGGCCATGCCCCTTGAAATGGTTGATGAGCGCGAGGAGGTCCGGCGCGGCAAGCACTTCTACCGACCCCGCCCAGGCCGCTTCCGACCCTTGCGCCGCAGGACAGATCAACCCCCTGCCCCCCGCGCCTGCGTGCAAGGCGGCAAGCAACACGCCGGGTGACGATGCGATCCGGCCATCGAGCCCCAGTTCACCGACAACGACATAGTCCGCCAGCGCCTCGACATCGATCACGCCCATCGCGCCCAGCAAGGCCAGCGCGATCGGCAGGTCGAAATGCGATCCCTCCTTGGGCAGGTCGGCGGGCGACAGATTGACAACGATTCGCTTGGGTGGCAGCGCCAGTCCCATCGCGGACACGGCGCTGCGAACGCGTTCGCGACTTTCCGCAACCGCCTTGTCGCCGAGGCCGACGACGTGAAATGCCGGCAGACCGGGGATGAGCTGCACCTGCACCTCGACACCCCGCGCCTCCAGTCCCAGATACGCCACCGTCTGGACGATCGCCGCCATGTCTTTCCTCCGCTGGCACGACCCATAGCGGCTTTACGTAGGTCTGGAATGGACCAAAACATCTTTCTGCAACCGTCTTGCAGATGTAATACACCCGTCCCACTTCCACGGGATGATGCAAACAGCCATCATGATGGACAGCACGTCAGGACATGGCCGATCTGGTCCCCCTGCAGAACGGATCGGCTCGCGTTGACTTGCGTGCCGCCTCCCGGTATGCGCGCCCCATCAAGGCCGTCCTGCGTGGCGGCCATTTGCTATTTAGACGATCAGGGAATGAATCATGAAGCGGACCTTTCAGCCGAGCAACCTGGTGCGTGCACGTCGCCACGGCTTCCGCTCGCGGATGGCGACGGTCGGCGGCCGTGCGGTGATCCGCGCTCGTCGCGCCCGCGGCCGCAAGAAGCTGTCGGCGTAACCGTCTCGACGCTCTCGCTTCGTCGCGATTTCCTCGCGGCGAATGCGGGCAAGCGGGCGCCGATGCCGGGATTCGTCCTGCTGGTGCGCGACCGCGACGATGGTGACCCCGCGATGCGCGTCGGTTTCACCGTCACCAAGAAAGTGGGCAACGCCGTCGTCCGGAACCGCATGAAACGGCGGTTGCGGGCGTTGGCGCGTGAGCTGTTGCCGGTCGGCGGCATTCGCGGTGCGGATCACGTGCTGATCGGCCGCGACGGTGGCATCGAGCGCGATCATGCGGCGCTGAAGGCCGAACTCGGCAAGGCGTTGGCCAAGATCACCCGCGGCGAAAGCGCTCCCGCCCGTCCGCGTCCACCGCGAAAGCCGAAACGGTGATCGCGAAGCTGCTGATCCTGATCGCGCGCGGCTGGCAATTGGGGCCATCGGCGGTGATGCCGCCCACCTGCCGCTATCAGCCATCCTGTTCCGCCTATGCAATCACCGCCCTTCGCCGCTATGGCGCGGCAAAGGGCGGATGGTTGGCGGCGAAGCGGATTGCGCGCTGTCATCCCTGGGGCGGGTACGGACCCGATCCCGTCCCTTGAGCTACGACGGGGCAAGACCTTGAACAAAGAACGCCAGAATTTCGTCCTGTTCGCGGTCATCGCCGCGCTGATCCTGTTCGCGTGGCCGCTGATCCAGGGCAAGTTCTTCCCCGTCGCGAACCCGCCGGTGACGAAGATCGTCAACGGCAAGTCGCAGCCGATTCCGGCGCGGACTTCCGCCGATCCGACCGCCGACGCGCCGGGTGCGGTACGCAACCGTCAGGTCGTGCTCGGTGAATCGCCACGTGTCCGCATCAGCACGCCGACGCTGCAAGGCTCGATCAACCTCAAGGGCGCGCGCATCGACGACCTCGTGCTGGTCAAGTACAAGGAAACGATCGCCAAGGATTCGCCGCCGATACGCCTGCTGTCGCCGGCCGGCGCGCCCGAGGCGTATTTCGCGGGGTTCGGCTGGCGCGACGACGGCCTGAAGCCGCCCGCCGCCGATGCCGTCTGGACCGCCTCGTCGCAGCTGCTCGCCCCCGGTCGCCCGATGACGCTGACCGCCGCCAACGCGACCGGACAGCGGTTCGCGATCGAACTGACGGTCGACGACCAGTATATGTTCACCGTCAAGCAGACGGTGCAGAACGGCGGCGGCGCACCGGTGCCGGTCGCACCCTATGGCTACGTCAATCGCGTCGGCGTGTCGAAGGACCCCGGCACGTGGCAGATCCACACCGGCCCGATGTCGGTCCATGGCGGCGGTGCCGATTACGGCGTCAAGTTCGACGAGCTGGACGAGGCGCCCGTCAAGTTCACGACGACGGCAGGCTGGCTCGGCTTCACCGACAAATACTGGCTGACCGCACTCGTCCCCGACCAGTCGGCGCAGTTCGACGGCCAGTTCCGCAGCGGCGCCAACAAGGCGTATCAGGCCGATTATGCCTTCGCTCCAAAGCTGCTGCCGGCCGGTCGGGCATTGACCCAGACCAGTCGCTTCTTCGCGGGCGCGAAGGAAGTGAAGGCGCTTCAGCATTATGAGAACGACGCCGGCGTCGCCAAGCTCGACAAGGCGATCGACTGGGGCTGGTTCGAAATCGTCGAAAAGCCGATCTTCACCTATCTCGACTGGCTGTTCCGCATGGTCGGCAACTTCGGCGTCGCGATCATCCTGCTGACGGTGACGATCCGAGGCCTCATGTTCCCGATCGCACAGCGCCAGTTCGCCAGCATGGCCAAGATGCGGGCGATCCAGCCGAAGATGAAGGCGATCCAGGAGCGCTTCAAGGACGACAAGCCGCGCATGCAGCAGGAGGTGATGGGCCTCTACAAGACCGAAAAGGTCAATCCCGTCGCCGGCTGTCTGCCCACCCTGCTTCAGATCCCGATCTTCTATGCGCTGTACAAGGTGCTGATGCTGACGATCGAAATGCGGCACCAGCCGTTCGTCGCGTGGATCAAGGATCTGTCCGCGCCCGATCCGCTGACGCCGCTCAACCTGTTCGGCTATCTGCACTTCACCCCGCCGCACATGATCGCGATCGGCGTCGTGCCGATCATCCTCGGCATCTCGATGTACTTCCAGTTCAAGATGAACCCGGCGCCGATGGACGACACCCAGAAGCAGGTGTTCGCGATCATCCCGTGGGTGCTGATGTTCGTCATGGCGAGCTACCCGGTCGGCCTGCAGGTCTACTGGATCGCGTCGAACTTCCTCGCGATCCTGCAACAGCGGGTGCTGTACGCCCGCCACCCCGACCTCAAGACGGCGCCCGCGAAGTGAGCGAGGACATCGTCACCCCGGATGACGAAGGCTTCACGCCGGAGTTGATCGAACACGCGCGCAAGACGTTCGCTGGGCCGATCAGCTTCCTGAAGTCGGCACCGGCGCTGGAGCATCTGCCCGCGCCGATCGTGCCGGAGGTTGCGTTCGCCGGGCGTTCCAACGTCGGCAAATCGTCGCTGCTCAACGCGCTGACCGGGCGCAACGGGCTGGCGCGCACGTCGAACACGCCAGGCCGGACGCAGGAGCTGAACTTCTTCGACGTCGGCCTGCCGCTGTCGTTCCGGCTGGTCGACATGCCCGGCTACGGCTTCGCCAAGGCCCCCAAGGACGTCGTCAAGAAGTGGCGGTTCCTAGTCAACGACTTCCTGCGCGGTCGCGACACGCTGAAGCGCGCGCTGGTGCTGATCGATTCACGCCACGGCATCAAGGAGGTCGATCGCGATATCCTCGAAATGCTCGACAAGGCAGCGGTCAGCTATCGCCTCGTCCTGACCAAGGCGGACAAGGTGAAGGCGACCGAACTCGCCGACGTCATGGAAAGCGTCGCTGCCGAGGCGCGCAAGCGCCCCGCCGCCCACCCCGACATCCTCGCGACGTCGAGCGAAGGCGGCATGGGCATTCCGGAACTCCGCGCAGCGGTGCTCGAAGCGATCGGCTAACCCGCGCAACCTTCCGGTTCAGTCATCGTACATCCGCTGCGTGGATGATCATCTCGCCGCGTACGGGCGGCGGATACCGGGAGAACGTCGATGAACACGGCATTGCTCTGTCTCGCCTCTGTCGGGGCATTGGCCGCCGGCATACCTGTAGCCCTTGCGCAGACGGCACCGACCGCGCCGCCATCCGCCGTTCCTGCGACCCCGAACATCTTCCCCGGCACGGTACCGATGCGTTCGCCGATCGTGCCGCGCACGTTCCTGCCGCTGAACGGCTTTCCCGGCTCGGGTACGTTCGCGCAAAGCAAATATTACCAGCAGACCTACGAACTCGCGCAGCAATATGGCCGATGCGCGACGAACGTCAGTCCGACGCGGGTCCGTTCGCTGTTGCAAACATCGCCCAACACCCGGACCGAGCTGACCGAATTGCGCCAGCTCGTCGGTGTTTCGAAGGGATGCCTGCCCTACGCCTATCGTCCGCCGGTCGTGTTCCTGCGGGGTAGCCTGGCGGAGGCGATGTACAAGCGACAGCCGGTCGGCCGGGCGTTGCACAGCGCCGGCACCACCCAGTCGGACCTGGACGCGTTTCAGGCATCGGAATGGGCGCGAAGCAAGGCACGCCTGCCCGACGACCGTGCCTATACCGCGATCGCGAACTGCCTCGTCGTACGGGCCCCCGGCGCCGCCCGCTCCGTCCTGCTCAGCGATCACGGATCGACGGCCGAGCGGCAGGCGGTGAAGACGCTTGTCGCCTCCGCACCCGGCTGTTCGACGTCCGGAGCGTTTCCGCCGACCGCAGGCACCAGCTTCGTACGGGCCTACCTTGCGGAATCGGCGCTGCGCTGGGCTGAATTCGGGCAGCGGCAAGGCTGATCGTTACGAAGATGACTTACGTGCCGCGGGACGATCCACTAGACCCGCGGCATGAAGCTGATCATCGGTAACAAGGCCTATTCCTCCTGGTCGCTGCGTGGCTGGCTGGCCTGCAAGCAATCCGGCCTGCCGTTCGACGAGGTCGTCGTTCCGCTCTACGATGCCGAATGGGATCGCCGTCGCGAGGGCGCGGAATTCGCACCCTCGTCGGGCAAGGTGCCGATCCTGTGGGACGGCGAGGCAGTGGTGTGGGACAGTCTCGCGATCGTCGACTACCTTGCCGACAAGGTCGGGCGCGACCGCTTCTGGCCGAAGGACGAACCCGCACGTGCGATGGCGCGATCGATGGCAGCGGAAATGCACTCCAGCTTCACGGCGCTCCGTCGAAAGCACGCCATGAACATCCGGCAGGTGTTTCCGGCCAGCCGCCCCGACGACGATGTGCTCGCCGACCTCGGCCGGATCATGGAGCTCTGGGCACAGGCGCGCGCGCGCTGGGGTGGAGACGGAGCATTCCTGTTCGGCCAGTTCGGCGCGGCGGACATCATGTTCGCGCCGGTGTGCACCCGCATCATCTCCTATCAATTGCCGATCGCCCGCTTCGCTGCGGCCTATATCGACGCCGTCATCCAGCACCCGTGGATGCAGGACTGGGTCGCCGGCGCGCAGGAGGAGGATTGGGTGATCCAGCAATACGAGCCGCCGTCGGCATGAGGTCGTCCCGTTGATCGACGTTCTCGCGCTGACGCAGGCCCTGCTGCGGGCGGACAGTGTGACACCGGCCCGCGGGCGCGTATTCGACGTGCTCGAATCCGCACTGGTGCCGATCGGCTTTACGGTGGATCGCTTCGTCGTCGGCGAAGCGCCCGATGGCCCTGTCGAGAACATGATCGCGCTGCGCCCGGGCGGGGACCGGCATCTGGCCTTTGCCGGTCATGTCGACGTCGTGCCCCCCGGCGATGGCTGGACCGGTTCGCCCTGGTCCGGCGACGTGCACGGCGGCCTGCTCCACGGGCGCGGCGCGGTCGATATGAAAGGCGCCGTCGCCGCTTTTGCCGCAGCCGCCTCGCGTGCGACGGGCCCGACGCTCAGTATGCTCATCACCGGCGACGAAGAGGGTCCGGCGACCTATGGCACGCCGGTATTGATCGAACGGATGGCGGCGCGCGGCATCGCGCCCGACCTGTGCCTCGTCGGCGAACCCACGTCGGTGGCACGTCTCGGCGACATGGCGAAGATCGGCCGGCGCGGATCGGTGAACGTCTGGATCGACGTACCCGGCCGGCAAGGTCATGTCGCCTACCCGCACCTCGCCGACAATCCGGCGGGCAAGCTGGCGCAGGCGCTGGCGGCATTGCAGGCTATGGGTCTCGATCACGGCAATGCGTGGTTCCAGCCTTCGAACCTGGAGATTACCGACATCACCGTCGGCAATCCCGCGCACAACGTTATTCCGGCACGTGCCAGCGCCCGCCTCAACATCCGCTTCAACGACGAACAGCGCGGCGCGGACCTGATCGACCGGGTCCGTGCGATCGTCCACGAACACGCCCCCGCCGCAGTCGTCGAGGGTAAGGTTTCGGGTGAGGCGTTCCTGACCGAACCCGGCGCATTCACCGCGCTGATGAGCGCAGCGATCGAGGCGCAGACCGGGCTGGTGCCCGAACTGTCCACCTCGGGCGGCACCTCCGATGCGCGGTTCCTGTCGAAGCTCTGCCCGACGGTGGAATTCGGCCTGATCAACGCGACGATGCATCAGGTGGACGAGGCGGTCGCCGTCGCCGATCTGGAAACGCTGACGGCGATCTACGCCGATGTCATCGCGCGACTGACGACCTGAACGGCCCTCCACCGCCCGGAGGAGGCACGTCGAACGCGCGACGGACGGGGAGGTTGGCTTCGAACCTCGTTATCAGGGCATTCCTCCCCCTCCACCATTCGGCCGCACCGAGCGGTCTTCCTCCTCTCGCGGAGATCGGGGAGGGTCACCGCCCGCGCCGCAGCACGATGTACAAGGCTCCCTGCCCGCCATGCCGCGGATGCGCACCGCGCACCGCGGCGATCGCATCGGCATGCCGTGACGCTGCCAGCCAGTCGGCGATTGCAGCGCGGATCGCACCACGCGCGTGCGGCCGTTCGCTCTCCGGCCGCGGCGGCTTGCCCGTCACCAGCAGCAACACGCGATCCCCTCGCGCGATCGCCCGTGACAATCCCTCGTCCAGCAAGGCATGCGCCGATGACAGGTTATGCCCGTGCAGATCGATCGAGCTATCCGGGCTGACGATCCCGCGTGTCAGCTTCTTGTCCCAACTGCCATCGAGCGTATTCTGTCGCGCTGAGGGCACGGCCGCGACCGGCTTCGATGGGACCGGTCGCGCCGCCGCGATTGCGCGAGTAAGCGCCTTCGATGGTTTGGTCGCTTTTACCGGCACGGTCGGAGCGGCAACGGGCTTGGGCCGCACGACCGGCACCGGTCGCAACGGCTTCACCGTCGCCATCACCCGCGCCCACAGGTCGGCCTCGTCAGCGTTGAGCTGGCGCACCGGCCCCCGCTCCATATTGCCCCGCGCCATATTGAACGCCCTGCGTGCGGGCGAGCGTTCCCGTCGGCAGCAGCAGGAATGCCGTGCCCCGCGCCGCCATGCCGCCTGCCGTGGCCTCCGCGGTGGCGCCGGCGCCCCAGAAGGTATCGAACCGGTTGCTGCCCTTGATCGCACCGCCGGTATCCTGCGCCACCCACAATCCGCTGGCGTCCTGCCGGTCCATCGACAGGAACACCGGCGCACCGAGCGGCACGTATTTCACGTCCGCGGCCGCGCTCACCCCGCCGTTGACGACATAGCCCATCGCACCCACCGGGGGCGTGTTCAGCTCGCGGAAGAACACGAAGCTCTTGTTCTCCTGCATGATCGCCCGCCCCTCGGCCGGATGCGCATGCAGCCAGGCGACGATCCCCTGCATCGACGTCTGGCCGGGCTGCAACAGTCCGCGCGCCTTCATCAGCGCACCGATCCCGGTATAATCGCGGCCGTTCTGCGTGTCGTAACCGACGCGCATGATCTCGCCGTTCGGCAGCCGCAGGCGCCCCGATCCCTGGATCTGGAGGAAGAACACCGCCGCCTCGTCCGCGCCCCAGGCAAGCACAGGTGCCTTGCCATCCAGCACACCGGTGTCGATCGCCGCGCGATCGTAATAAGGGACGAGGTTGGTGCCCGATACGCGTCCGCGGATCTTCTTGCCTTTCAGCGCGTCGCTGAACTGGCCGAGATCGACGTCGACCAGATCGTTGGGTCGTGCGTAGATCGGCACCTCGTATCCTGCACGACGCTCCCGCGAGGCGGCGATTTCGGGTTCGTAATAGCCGGTGGCGAAGGCCTTGCCATCGCCGACCTGCACCGCCTCGAAATAGCGGATGAAGAAGTCGCGCGCACTGCCGCGCGGCACGCTCGCCGCCGCGGCGCAGGCTTGCTGCCAGTCGGCACCGCGCGTCAGGCCGGAGGCATCGGTGCGTCGCATCAGGCCGGGGCAGCTCGACAGGAACGCCAGTCGTGCCGATTCCGCCTGCGCATCGGTGATCGGCAGCGCATCGACCGACGGGCCGGGAACGATGCCGGCACTCGCTGCGGTGGTCGCACCTGCATGTGCGATCACGGGCGCCGCCAGCATCGGCACCGCAGCTTGGATCCGCCCATCGAACCCGCGCCCGCTGGCAATCTGCTGACCGGGGGCGCTGGGGCGAGGGGCCGGACGGCCCGGCGGAGTGGCAGCATCGCGAGACGGCTGCCCGATGGATGCGTTGCCGGTGGCGAGTGGCACGACGCGCCCGCCGCAAGCGCTGAGGACAAGGGCCAGCGCGATGCTGGCGAATATGCGATTACCGGTCATCGAAGTCCCCGTGTGTCCACCGAACGGCGGATGGCCTCGTACAAGGCTCTGCCCAAGCATGCCCGTGGGGACAAGGACTTGTTTGCCACTCGTCTCCCCTCGCGGGCAGAGCGGCACCGCAATGCGGCAACCGGGAAAAGGTAAGCTTTAAAATTGGTCGCCTGGGAAGACGCCGTCTGAACCGCCCCTTCGGCAAGGTGCCCCTCCTGCGCTAACGCGAAGGAGGAACGACCTCAGCCTACTCCTCGTCGGTGTCTGCCAGCTTCCAGTTCGGATCGCGACTCTTCAGCGTCCGGGCGAACGTCCATACGTCGTGCGTCTCGACCGCATCGGTCAGCGACCCGGCGATCACGTTCCCCTCGGCGTCCCGCGTCACCGCAGCGATGTCGGCGTCGAACCGCATCGTGATCCGGGCCTCGCGTCCGTCGAGCGAAGCATCCGATATCACCGCGCGCTCGATCGACACCAGCCGGTTCTCGAGCGTCTCGCCCGCCTCGCGGCGCGCCGCGATGGCTTCGCCGAACGCCTGCACGACATCCGGTTCGGCAAGATCGGCCAGCGCCGCCTCGTCGCCTGCCCAGAAGGCCTCGAGAGTCATGCGATATGCAGCCTGTGCGCCGCCGATGAACTGGCTGACGTCGAAGCCCTGCTCGCCCGCGATGATCGCGCGCAGGCCGGCTTCGGCGCGCGGTTCGATGTTGCGGCTGACCGGATCGCGTGCCTCGGGCGCCGCATCGATCGGACGCGGGGCGACCGGAACGGCCGAGGGGCGATCCTCCGCCGCGCGCGGCAACGGCTGTTGTTCGTGGCCGGTACGCTTGCCGAGCACGCTGTAAAGACGCAGCGCCAGAAAGGCCGCCACCATCGCAAGAAGAACTACGTAGAACACCGTGCCTCCGATCCTGACCGATACATAGGCCGAATGCCCCTTTTATTCAAACCACACCTGTTTCACCCGCCGTTGAAACTCCGGGCAGGCGCTGCTAGGCGCGGGCGCCATCGGCATCGAACGCCCGACGGGCTGCTTCGGTCCCCATCTTTCCGTTTCATTCCCCCACCTTTCCGCTTCATCTCAAGGATCATACCATGGCCGACCAGGACAACGGCACCACGATCGACACGCAGCCGATGACCAACGGCGAAGACACCGCGCCGGCGGCCGGCCTGATCTCCCAATACGTCAAGGACCTGTCATTCGAGAACCCGAACGCACCGGCGATCTTCCAGAACCCGAACCCGCCCGCGATCGACGTGCAGTTCAACATCGGCACTGCGCAGGTCGGCGAGGAGGTGCACGAGGTCCTGCTGAAGATCGATGTCAAGGCAGAGGCCGATGGCCAGACCGCCTTCATCGTTGACCTGACCTATGCGGGTCTGTTCGGCCTGCGCAACGTGCCCGCCGACGCGATCCAGCCGTTCCTGCTCGGCGAAGCGCCGCGCCTGCTGTTCCCCTTCGCACGCCGTGTCCTCGCCGATTGCGTTCGCGACGGCGGCTTCCCGCCGCTGCTGCTCGAGCCGATCGACTTCGCGCAGCTCTACCTGCAGCAGGCCGACCAGAACGGCGGCGGTGGCGCGTTTCAGGTCGGCGACATCGGTCACGCCTGATCCATAAGGCGGGGGGCGAACACGCGTGAACCTGACGAAGGCGCTCGGCTCGGTCGGCGGGCTGACGCTCGCCAGCCGGATACTGGGCTTACTGCGCGATTCGCTGTTCTTCCGCTTCGTCGGAGCGGGCTTCGCCTCGGACGCGTTCATGATCGCGTTCCGCCTGCCCAACCTGTTTCGCGCCTTGTTCGCGGAGGGCGCCTTCTCCGCCGCCTTCATCCCGATGTTCAACCGCAAGGTGGCAGAGGGTGACAAGGCGGCGGAAGGGACCGGCATCGCGAACGGCATCGCCTTTGCCGAAGACGCGCTGTCGATCCTGCTGCCGATCCTGATCGTGATGACCGCGGTGATGGAACTTGCCGCATGGCCCGTCACCTACGCTTTGTCGGGCGGGTTCAACGGCGTCGATCCGAAGCAGTTCGACTTTGCGGTCCAGCTTGCACGGCTGACCTTTCCCTACCTGCTGTTCATCAGCCTCGTCTCGCTGCTCGGCGGCATCCTCAATTCGCTGCACAAGTTCTGGGTCAACGCAGCTGCGCCGATCCTGCTGAACGCCACGCTGATCGCGGCATTGCTGTTCTTCCACGACGACGTGCCGCTGCTCACCGCGCGCAACCAGGCGATCGCCGTCACCGTCTCGGGCGCGCTCCAGTTGCTGTGGCTCTGGTACGCCTGCCGCCGCGCCGGGGTAACGCTGCGGCTCAAGCTGCCGCGGCTCGGGCCGGACGTGAAGCGGCTACTGGCACTGATCGGCCCCGCCGCAGCGGGCGCGGGTGCCGTGCAGATCAACCTCGTCGTATCGACCGCGCTCGCTGCGCGCCTGCTGCCGTCCGGCTCCGTGTCGTACATCTACGCCGCCGATCGCCTCAACCAGCTGCCGCTCGGGCTGATCGGCATCGGCCTCGGCACCGTCCTGCTGCCGACCATCTCGCGCCTGCTCGGCCGCGGCGAGGAAGCCGCCGCCATGGCGACACAGAACCGCGGTATGGAGCTGGCACTGCTGCTCACCCTGCCCGCCACGGTCGCGCTGGTGATCTGCGGCACCCCGATCGCAGCCGCGCTGTTCCAGCATGGCAAGTTCGACGCCACCGACACGTTGTTCACCGCCCAAGCGCTCGCCGCCTTCTCGATCGGCCTGCCGTCGTACATCCTCGTGAAGGTGCTGACGCCGGGCTATTATGCCCGCTCGGACACCAAGACGCCGGTCCGCTACGCCACCATATCGATGGGCGTGAACCTCGCGCTCAACCTCGCGCTGATCGTACCCCTGAAGCACATGGGGCCACCACTCGCCACCGCGATCGCCAGCACGGTCAACGTCGCCCTCCTCTACCGCACGCTCGCCAAGCGCGGCCAGTTCGTCCCCGACGCCCAACTGAAGCGCCGCGCGCCGCGCCTGTTGGTCGCCGCACTGCTGATGGGCGGCGTCATGTTCTTCCTCAACGACCTGTTCCAGCCCTACACCACCGGCGCGAACCTCGCCCGCTGGGGCGCGATGGTCGTGCTGGTCGGCACCGGCATGCTCGTCTATGCCGCTGCGGTGTTCGTGACCGGGGCATTACGCCCGGCGGACATCCGCCAGCTTCTCCGTTCCAAGTCCTGAAGGCCCGTCCATGCCCGCTAAACGCGTCGTCTCCGGTATCAAACCGACCGGTAACCTCCACCTCGGCAATTACCTCGGCGCGGTGAAGCAATGGGTCGCGATGCAGGACGCGATCCAGGCGGAGGGCGGCGAGACGCTGTACTTCATCGCCGACCTGCACGGGCTGACCGAATTCATCCCCCCCGCCGACCTGCGCGCGCAGACGATCGAGATGACCGCGACGCTGGTCGCGGCCGGCATCGATCCCGACAGTTCGATCCTGTTCAACCAGGCGCGCGTGCCGGCGCACAGCGAGCTATCATGGCTGCTCAACAACGTCGCCCGCGTCGGATGGCTCAACCGCATGACGCAGTTCAAGGACAAGGCAGGCAAGAACCGCGAAGGCGCCAGCGTCGGCCTGTACGACTACCCCGTCCTGATGGCGGCCGACGTCCTGCTCTACAATGCGACGCACGTACCGGTCGGTGACGACCAGAAACAGCACCTCGAACTCGCCCGCGACATCGCGACCAAGTTCAACGGCGATTACGCGACGGAGCTGTTCACCCTGCCAGAGCCTTTGGTCAGCGCCGCCGCCCCGCGGATCATGAGCCTGCGCGATGCCTCGGCCAAGATGTCCAAGTCGAACCCGTCCGAACAATCCGTGGTCAAGCTGATCGATTCGGACGAAACGATCGCCGAGAAGTTCAAGAAGGCGAAGACCGACCCCGGCATGCTGCCCGACTCGATCGACGAGCTGGCCGACCGCCCCGAAGCGAAGAACCTGCTGACGATCTTTGCCGCACTGGCGGATCGCACGCCGACGGACGTGCTGGCGGACTATGCCGGCAAGGGCTTCGGCGCGTTCAAACCCGATCTCGCCGACCTCGCCGTGACGAAGCTCGGCCCGATCCGCAACGAAATGACTCGCCTGCTCGACGATCGCGCCGCGATCGACGCCATCCTGAACAAGGGCGCGGAAAAGGCCCGCGACTTGGCGGCTCCGGTCTTGCGTCAGGCACAGCAAGCGATGGGACTGGTTCTCTAACTGCTCCCCTCCCTGCAAGGGAGGGGCCGGGGGTGGGTAGCCCCGCGGAAACCGCCGCGTAGCGTGACGACATGCAGCGCACGCCCCCGGAACTGACGTCAGCGGCAAGACGCCTCCGCAATGAAGCAACCCCAGCCGAACGCCGCCTGTGGAGCGTCCTCCGCGACCATAGGCCCCGCTTCACGAGGCAACTGGTCGTCAGCCATTACATTCTGGATATCGCCTGCCGCTCGCTCAATATCGGCATAGAACTCGACGGCGGCCATCACGGCGACATGATGGAAAAGGATGCCGACCGCACCGCATATCTAGCATGGCAAGGCTGGACGATCCTGCGCTTCTGGAACAGCGACGTGATGGCGAATCTCGATGGCGTCTATCGGGAGATCATTGACGCCGTCTCGCATGCGGCGACCCACCCCCAACCCCTCCCTTTCAGGGAGGGGAGCTAGAAGGTCAGGCCTCCAGCTCCCGCATCAACGTCCGCACCGCCGCATCGATATCGCGATCCTGATCGCGCAATTCCTCGATCTTGCGCACCGCGTGAATTACGGTCGAATGATCCCGCCCGCCGAACTTGCGCCCGATCTCGGGCAGCGACCGCGTCGTCAGGCGCTTGGCCAGATACATCGCGATCTGGCGCGGCCGTGCCACCGCACGGCTCCGTCGCGCAGACACCAGATCGAGCGGCTTCAGCTCGAAGTGCTGGCTGACCAGCTTCTGGATCTCGTCGATCGTCACCCGCCGCTGAGCGCCGCGCAGGACGTCGCCCAGTGTCGCCACCGCGAAATCCATATCGATGCTGTCCCCGGTCAACTGCGCATAGGCGACCACCCGGTTCAGCGCGCCTTCCAGTTCGCGGATGTTGGCGTGGATACGCGCCGCCAGCAGGTCCAGCACCTCCACCGGGACCTTCGCCTCCGGCAGGTCTGCGAGCTTCCTGTCCAGTATCGTGCGCCGCAACGTGAGGTCGGGCGCCTTGATGTCCGCCACCAGCCCTACCGACATGCGGCTGACGATCCGTGCCTCGACACCGTCCAGCGCCTGCGGGCAGCGATCGGCGGAGATCACCAGCCGCTTGCCCGCGCTCATGATCTCGTTGACGGTGTGGAAGAACTCTTCCTGCGTCGCGTCCTTGCCGGCGATGAATTGCAGGTCATCGATCAGCAACAGGTCGGCACCCCGCAGCCGCTGCTTGAAGCTGTGCGTGTCGCGTGCCCGCATCGCCGCGACGAAATCGAACATGAAGCGCTCCGCCGACATGCAGATGACGGTGGCGTCGGGGTGCTGCGCCAGAAAGGCATGGCCGATCGCGTGCATCAGATGCGTCTTGCCCTGCCCCGTTCCCGAATGGAGAAACAGCGGGCTGAACCGCGGCACACCGGGTTCGGCGAGCGCCCGGGCGGCATTGAACGCAACGCGGTTGGCGGCATCGACGACGAACCGGTCGAAGATGAAGCGCGCATCGAGGGTGGGCCGTTCGGCGGCGGGCTTGGCGGCAACGCTGACGGAGAGCGGCAGTGCCGCCTGGAACGATGGCGGCGGCGCAGGCGCCACGGGAGCAGACGTCTCAGCCACCAGCTTGACCGCGACCGGTGCCGCGACCCGCGTCTCGATCGACACGCCGCGCACGTTCGGCAGCAGCGCCCGGAATTCCAGCATCAGCCGGTCGGCGTAGTGATTGCGGACCCAGTTGGTCATGAACGCGGACGGCAGGCCGAGGCGGATCGTGTCGGCATCGCCGTCCTCGATCAGTTCCATCGGCTTCAGCCATTGCTCGAACAGTCGCGCGCCGGCCGATTCACGCAGGTTGCTGCGGACGCGGGCCCAGGCGCGCTGCGCCTCGCTCTCCGTCACCGCCATGGCCTGCTGATGGTTCAA
>CP099616.1 GCA_024072375.1 Sphingomonadaceae bacterium OTU29LAMAA1 | reverse complement strand
GGGAGAGGCGGCGCTCCGTCATAAACACGCATCGACGCCCTTGACCCATGGCCTGCCGCCGACGGATAGGTCTGTGCATCGATATGGGAGAGACCGGGCGACACCCGGCGCCGAAGGAGCAACCGCCCCGGAAACTCTCAGGCCAAAGGACCATGTCGACGCCAGGACACTGGCTTGACATCTTGAGAGTGACGCCATCCGGCGTCCGCCGACGGGATAACGATCTCAGGCGCAAGGGACAGATGGGGCATGCAGGCCGGTGACACCGGCGGAAGGACCGCATGCGCAGCCAACCCGTCACCACGCCGCTCGACCGCAATGTCGATCGTCCGATCAGCGTTGCCGAACTGTTCACGATCGGCATCGGCCCGTCGAGCTCGCACACCGTCGGGCCGATGCGGGCCGCGTTCGACTTCGCGCAGCGTACGCTGGGGCAGGGGGCACATCCGCAACGCGTCACCTGCGACCTCTATGGTAGCCTGGCACTGACCGGGCGCGGTCATGCGACCGACACCGCCACGATCCTCGGTCTGGCGGGCTGGGAGCCCGAGCGGCTCGATCCCGACGCTGCAACCGGCATTCTGGCGGGTATCCGCGAACGCCGGCAGCTGCCCCTCGCCGGCAGTCACGATATCGCCTTCACCGAGACCGACATCGTCTTTCATCCGCGGCAGTTCCTGCCCGAACACCCCAACGGCATGACCTTCACCGCGACGTTCACCGACGGGTCGGCGCATGGCGAAACCTATTTCTCGATCGGGGGCGGCGCGATCCTGCGCAAGGGCGCGCCGGTCGCGGCGACCAACGTCGCGGTCCGTTATCCCTTCGCCTCCGGCGCCGACCTGCTCACGATCGGCGATGCAAGCGGCCTGTCGATCGCCGATATGGTCCGCGCCAACGAAGAGGCGTGGCGCGCGCCGGCGGAGACCGACGCCTTCCTCGACGCGGTCCGCGTCGCGATGAGCGCCTGCATCGACCGCGGTATTGCGCAGGAAGGCATATTGCCCGGCGGCCTCAAGGTTCGACGCCGCGCGCACGCCATCGCGCAGGGGCTGACCGGTGACGTGCCCGGCAGCAACCCCGCCGAGGTATTCGAATGGGTCAGCCTGTGGGCCCTGGCGGTGAACGAAGAGAATGCCGCCGGCGGCCGTGTGGTGACCGCGCCCACCAACGGAGCGGCAGGCGTGCTGCCCGCGGTATTGCGCTTCTACGAGACACTGGTCGCCAAGGATGTTTCGGTCGAGGCGAGGGGGGAGGGCGCCCGCACCTTCCTGCTGACCGCCGCGGCGATCGGTATGCTGTACAAGAAGCGCGCATCGATCTCGGCCGCGGAGATGGGGTGTCAGGGCGAGGTCGGCGTCGCCTGTTCGATGGCGGCTGGTGCGCTCGCCGCAGTGCTCGGCGGCAGCAACCGCCAGATCGAGAATGCCGCGGAGATCGGTATGGAGCACAACCTCGGCCTCACCTGCGATCCGATCGGCGGGCTGGTGCAGATCCCCTGCATCGAACGCAATACGATGGGCGCGGTGAAGGCAATCAACGCCGCCTATCTCGCGCTGCGCGGCGACGGCAGCCACGTCGTCAGCCTCGATGCAGTGATCGAGACGATGCGCCAGACGGGCGAGGACATGCGCTCGCAGTATAAGGAAACGAGCCTCGGCGGGCTCGCAGTGAACGTGGTGGAGTGTTGACTTGTATGAATGTCGACATGTCGATATATGGACATCAGTGCAAGGCCTGATGGATCGCAAAAAACGCCTGATGACGCAATCGCACCACGCTACGTAGTCTGGCAGGCAGCTGGTCGACCGGACATATCGATAGGTCGCACTCGCCACGTGAGTGGCCTGTATGACGGTCAGGTATTGCGCAATCACCGTTGTCGCTCGTCGAACGCGGCGCGGGGTCGGCACCCGCATCGGTGCGCGGCAGCATTCGCCGTTCGTAACGTCGATGCCGGGCTTCAACCGGTAGACGCCGCCCGGCCCGGGCAGGGGGCCGACGTTGGCGAAGGCGGTCCTGAGCCGATGCAATACAATGCGCCTCGCCAATGCTATCCTGCCATCACATCCCACTCATCGATTCACGCTCTGACTCAGCACCGCCGGACTGATTCAGGAAATGCGTCGGACAGCTCGCCTCCACGCGCCTAGGATCGCGGCATGGACACGCTGCCGTTCACCCCTGTCGAACTCGTCGCGATCGATGCCGCCCGCAACATCCGCCGGCGCTGGCGGATCGCGGCGTATCGCGATCTGTTCGGGCAAGTGATGATCGAAACCGGCTGGGGGCGGATCGGCGGGCAGGGGAGGGAGCTGGTGCGCAGCTTCGCCGACGAGGGCGACGCGTTGCGTTACGTCCGGGCGCTGCTGGTGCGGCGGGGGAGCGCGACGCGCCGGATCGGGGTGGGCTATCGCCCCATCAATCCGACGCGTCGAGGTGTCGACATGCCTACAGGCCGAGCGCCTTCAGCACCTGCGCCCAGCTCGCATATTTGAAGTTCTGCGTGTCCGGCGCGTTGTCGCCATCCTGCGCCACGAACAACCCTTTGGGGTAATCCGGGCCGAAATCGCCCAGCGCCAGCTCGATACCGTCGGTGTCGCTGGTGCCGTCGATGGCGCCGCCATCGATGCGGAAGCGGCCGGCGTAGGTTACCCCCGGCAGGCGGTAGAGCGTGTAGGCGTTGTCGCCCTGGCTCGAGGCGACGAGGTAGCCACCGGTGCGACCGGACGGCGCCAGCGCGAGGCCCTCGGCGTCCGCGACCAGCGTCTTGCCGTCGACCTGCGCGATCGGGGTGGCGGTGGTGGGTGCAGCCGGGTCTGCGGCGAAGCGCCACAGGCCGACGTCCTCCTCGGCGACGTAGAGCAGCCCGGTGCGGTCGTCGACGACGCAGCCCTCCGCCTGCGTGGCCACCGTCATGCTACGCACCGTCGTCACGCGCGGAGAGGAGCCCGACACGTCGATCGCGACCTGGTCGATACGACCGTCCTTCAGCACGACGAAGCCGAACAGCGCCTTGTCCCTGGCGCGTGTCCACAGGCACATGCCGTATGCTTCGCCGGGGCCGACCGGATAGCGTCCCATCGGCACCAGTCGACGTGTCGACGTGTCGAGCGTGAACAGCGACACATGGGCCTGCGCCACGTCGGCGCGGTCGCTCGCTGCGGCGATGACGCGACCGCCGGATTCCCGCAGATCGACATTGTTGAGCCGCGCGGCGGGGGTGAAGGACACGCGCTTGCCCGTCAGGTCGTAGACGTGGATGCCGGCCTTCTTATCGGTGCCGATGACGAGACTGCGTGCCGGATCGGCGCGGTTGCGCCAGATCGCGGGATCGTCCGCCGCATCCGCCGCGGTGTCGACCGGATCGGTCTCCGCGACGGCAGCGACGTTCGGCGCCACCTGCGATGGCACCGATGCCACCGTCGTACAGCCCGCCAGCAGAAGGAAGGGGAGGGTGCGCCTCACAGCTTCACCCGCACACCGCCGAACAGCGTGTAGCCGAACTTCTCATATTCGTACGTCCGGTAACGCTCGCCGAAATAGCGCACCCCGGCGGAATTGGTCAGGTTCTTGCCCTCGGCGAACAGGTTGATGCCCTTGGTCAGCTGGACGCTGCCGGTGACGTCGAGCTGGCCGCGACCCTCCCAATACAGGTCGAGCGCGGGGTTATCGGCGTTGATCTCGTCGAGGTAATCGCTGCGCTTGGTATAGGCGACGCGCAGGTTCACCGGACCGCGTTCGTAGAAGACGCTGGCGTTCCACATATGCTTCGACTGGCCGGGCAGTGCGAAGCGGCTGCGGCCGGCATAGGCGACGTCGAACTGCGCATCGCCCTTGGTATAGGTGTAATTGGCGAACACGCCGAAGCCGCCGAGCAGGCCGGGCAGGAAACTCAACTGCTGCTGCCAGTTGACCTCGACGCCGTACAGCTTGCCCTCGCGCGCGTTGACCGGACGGCTGAAGATCGCCGGCAGGCCCTGATACACGCCGGTGCTGTTCACCGTGTAGCGATAGTCGGTCAGGTCCTTGTAGAAGCCGTTGACCGCGATCAGGCCCAATGGCCGGATGTAATATTCGAGGCCGGCGTCGGCATTGTTGGACATCGTCGGATCGAGGCCCGGCGCGCCGAATTCAACACGCACGGTGTTGCCCTCGGTCGTCTCGAGCACCCGCGGCGCAAGCTGCGGAAAGTTCGGGCGGTTGATCGCCCGGCTCAATGCGGCGCGCAGGATCAGGTTGGGCGTGAACGCCTGACGCAGCGTCAGATTGGGGAAGAAGTCGACATAGCCGCTCTTGCCCGATGCGGTGCCGACCACGCCGGTGCGCGAGAAGATTGGTGCCTGGCTCTGGAAGTTGGTCGTCTCGACGCGCAGGCCGGCGATCAGCGTCGTGCCGCCCGACACGAACTTGCCCATGCCGAACATGCCAAGGATCTGTTCCTCGGCAGTGTAATCGGCGGTCAGCGACTGCGGCAGGCGGCGTTCCGATGCGGCCTTGGTCGCATCGAAATAGGCATCCGCAAGACCGGTATCGATGCGCTTGCCGAGGTCGTAGTCGAAGTTGCGCGAATCCTCGTCCGACAGGAAGCCGGCAAGCGTCTGGCTCGGCGCGGCCGATGCGCGGCGATCGCGGAAGCGTTCCTCGTCGGCGTTGATGTGGCGTTCGCGATACTTGCCGCCGCTCGAGAAGGTCAGGTCGCCGACCGGCAGGTCCATCCGGACCGCGACGGTCAGTTCGTCGTTCTTCGTCGTGTTCGACCGATAGGTGTTCTCGCGGAACGCATAGGTGCCGGTCTGCAGATGCTGGTTGCCGGTGAACAGCGAATAGGACGGCAGGTTCGCATTCGCGAAATCGTAGGACAGGGTCGGCCGCAACGTCGAGCGGAACAGCAGTTCGTCGCGGCGCGGATAGGTCTGCGACGTCTCGCTATAGGCGACGTCGCCGCGGATCGTGCCTTCGCCCAGCCGCTGTTCGAACCCGCCGGTCGCCGACCAGATCTGGTTGATCTGCTTGCGGTGGCGCACCTGCTTCTCGATCCGCGTGTTGGCCCAGGTCGCGGCGCGATCGGTCGATCCGGCCTGCAACGTGCCCTCGCTCCACAGGATGCCGATGCGGTCGCGGAACTCGTCGTCCTCGAACCGGGCATAGGTGCCGCGCACCCACATCCGCGTCGCATCGGACGGACGCCATTCGAACGCGCCGGTGCCCGCCATGCGCGTGCGCTTGGTGTCGTAGTCCTTGAACAGCGTTTCCGTCACGCGCAGCCCGGCGGGCGTCTGCGACCACGTATTTTCGACATTGTCGGGGCGGCGGTGCGTGCGCGAATAGCTGCCCGACAGCAGCAGGCCGAACTGGCGGTCGGCGCCGAAGGTATCGCTGACCGCGCCCGATCCGCGATAGTCGCTGCCCTTGCCGAACTGGTTGTAGCTCGCACCCGCCATGCCGGTCAGCGCGAAGCCCTTGCGATCGAACGCCGACCGCGTCGTGATGTTGACCGCGCCGGCGATCGAATCCGCATCCTGATAGGGGAGCAGCGACTTGGTCACTTCCAGATTGGCGACGATGTCCGACGGCAGCGTGTCGAGATCGACCGCACGCGTCGTCGGATCGACCGAGGGGATCTGGATGCCATCGACCGAGATCGCGCTGAATTCGGACGGCGCACCGCGGACGTTGATGTAGCGGCCCTCGCCCTGATCGCGCTCGATGCCGACGCCGGGTGCGCGTTGCAGCGCCTCGGCGATGTTGGGATCGGGGAAGCGGCCGATCGCATCCGCCGAGATGACGGTGATCGTGTTGTCGGCGGACCGCTGCTGGTTGAGCGCGCGCGCGGTGTTGTCGAGCAGCGACGCGCCGGTGACGACGATGTCGGTCCCCGAGCCATCGGCATTCGTGCCGGCCGCGGGCAGGGTGAACGACACCGCGCTGCCGCGCTCGGCCGTGGTGACGGTGCGGGTGACCGCCGGGCGACCGAGATAGTCGATCAGCAGCGTCACTTCGCCCACCGCATCCGGCGTAGCGATGGTGAATTCGCCCTGCAGATTGGTGGTCGCCTGCGCGCCCGTCCCCTCAACGACGATGCGCGCGCCGGGCAGGGCGACACCGGTCGCATCGTAGACGCGGCCCGATACGATCGCGCCCGGTGCCGGCAGCGCGGCAGAGGCGGGGGCAGGGACGTCGTCCGCCATGCGAGGCGCGGCGAGGGCCGGCGCGGCGGAAACGGCGAGTGCGATGAGCGAGACACCCGCGAAGCCGCGGATGCCGGAACGAATGGCGTGCATGATGCTCCCCCCTGAGCGTGGGACGCCGGCGCCTGTCCGGCACCGGTCGTTCACCGCCCCCGTGGCGGGAGTTTGTTACGGGCGCATGCGATCGCGGTTACGGTCTAATGACAGGTACAATGGATAAGAGCCGCTCAAGTATTTACTTGAGCGTTAATTTGCTTAGGCGGTTATTTGAAGGAGTTCTCCACCGCTTATGACGATTGTTCCTGTGATCCTTTCCGGAGGGTCAGGTACCCGCCTGTGGCCGATGTCCCGCCCGGAAATGCCAAAGCAATTGCTCGCGCTGACTGCTGAAGAGACGATGCTGCAATTGACGGCGAAGCGGGCGCACGGCGAGGCCTTCGCGACGCCGATCGTGGTGGCCAATGCCCGACATGCGGATCATATCGACGATCAGCTGAAGGCGGTCAGATCGGCACCACAGGCAGTGATCCTGGAACCCGTTGCTCGCAATACCGCACCCGCCATCGCCCTCGCCGCGCTTGCCGCCCAGAGCGAGGATGCGCTGCTGGTGATGCCGTCGGACCACGTCATCGCCGATGTCGCCGCCTTCCATGCGGCGATCGAAGCCGCGATGCCGCTGGTGGCGGAAGGCTGGCTGGTGACGTTCGGGATCGCACCGGATGCGCCGGAGACGGGCTATGGCTGGATCAAGATCGGCGAGCCGCTGTCCTCTGGCGTGCACCGCGTCGTTCGCTTCGTCGAAAAGCCGACCCGCGAACGCGCCGAGGAGATGCTGGCATCTGGCGATTACGCTTGGAACGGAGGCATCTTCCTGTTCCGCGCCGACATCTTTCTCGGTGAGTTGGCCGCCCACGCGCCGGGCATCCTGACCGCGGCGCAAGACGCGATGGCGAAGGCCCGACGTGAGGGTGCAAGAATCTATCCAGATGCCGAAGCCTTCCGCACGTCGCCGTCGGATTCGATCGACTATGCGGTGATGGAGAAAGCGGAGCGCGTCGCGGTGGTGCCGGTCGACATGGGCTGGAGCGACGTCGGCAGCTGGGACGCGCTGCACACGATCAGCGACCGGGATGGCGACGGCAACGCGAACCGCGGCGAGGTACTGGCGATCGACGTGCGCGACTGCCTGATCCGATCGGATGGCATCCGTGTCGCAGCGGTGGGGGTCAGCGACCTGATCGTCGTCGCGAGCGGCAACGACGTGCTGATCCTGCCGCGGGGGCGCAGCCAGGAGGTAAAGAAGCTGATCGAGGCGATGAAGGGCGCCTGATAACGGCGCCTATCTTTGACGGCGCTTCGGCGTTTTACCAAAAAGTTGCAGGCACCGGCATGACTTACCTCGCGGTGCATGAACGGAAGGTTGTGCCGGTCGTTCAAACGGTTATCGTCACCCACGCAAAGTGGAGTCGTGCAGATGTCCGACGTTACGCAGTGCTTGCCGGAAGCCGTGGCATGACCCAGTCTCGGTGCATCCATATCGTTCGACCGAACGAAACGCTGTCGCGCATCGCGCACCGCTATGGCGTCAGCATCCGTACCCTCGCGCAGAACAATGGCATCCGTAACATCAACCTGATCCATGTCGGTCAGCGGTTGGCCATCGCCTCCACCGCGCGCGCGCGGCCGGCTGCCCGGATCGCACCGGCCACCGTCCCGGGAACGCCGGGCGCGGCCGTGACGCGGCTGAGCGGCGGGCGCCTGTCGCTGACCGCGACGGATGTGCTCAACATCAAGAAGACGCTCCAGACCGAATGGGTGCAGTCGGCCGGCGCGGATCAGGCCTACGGGATCATCGACACGATCCTCAACCGCACCGCCTCGCAACGGTGGGGCCGCACCGTCGCCGACGTGGTCAACGCCACCAACCAGTTCTCCGACATCAACGGGCCGATCTCCCGCCGCAAGGGGCGCCGCTCGGTCGCGCAATTGCCGGTGAGTTCGATCAGCCGGCGGGTCGACCAGCTGGTCGATGCCTATCTGGCCGAACGGGCGGCAGGACGCGGATCGAGCGTCGGATCGCACCTCAACTACGCCAACCCGCAATATTCCGACGCGAAGAACCTGGCGTGGATCAATGCGCTGGACGGACCCCGGCTGGGGCGGGGCAACGCCATCCATCATCATGGCACCGTGCCCGAACTCCAGCGTCATCGCCCCGGACATTTCCTGGTCGATCTCCCCGACATCGCACCGACGAGCGCGCCCGTCCCGATGAACGGGCGGCGCGTCGACGGCAATGCGATCGCGGCGGCCAACGGCGTCTCGGTCAAGAACCAGAGCGTGAAGCTGGGCCAGCTCGATCCCGCGATGGAAGCGGCGATCCGCACGGTCGCGACGGTCGCCCGCCAGCAGGACCTGCCGCCACCGGTGATCACGTCGGGCAACGACAGCCGTCACAAGCGCGGATCGTTGCATTATGCGGACAAGGCGCTCGATTTTCGCGGCAACAACATCACCGTTGTGCAAGGTCGGGCGTTACGCGATGCGGTCCGCGCCGGGCTGGGGTCGCGATATGATGTCGAGTTCGAGGTGTTTCCCAATGCGAGCAACAATCACCTGCACGTCGAATATGACCCGGACTGACGCCGGTCGCCATATCGATCGCCGTATCGGCTGGCGCGGCGCCTGCGTCGCGGCGGCCCTGTGCCTCGGTTCCTTGTCGGCCTGTTCGGGCGCGGCTTCGGTGCCGGAGGACAATGCAGCCGCCACGACCGACGTCGTGAGCCCCTCCGCGAACGCCGTCGCACCGGTGGAAGCGCCGGTCGTCGCCCGGCAGCCGACCGGCGCACCGGCACCGGCACCGGCACCGGCACCCATAGCCGACGCCGCGCAGACCGCCTCGCGCGTGATCGGCACGAAGGACAGGACGCTGAGCGACGGCAAGGTGTGCGAGGTGAGCTTCGTCTACGGCGGCCGCGAGCCCGAGAGCATCTTCTGGGAGGAACCCTGCGCCGGGGTCACCGCGAAGATGATGGATCGCCGCGAACTGGAGCAGCTGGGCCGGTGGGAACGGCTGGAGGATGCCGATCGCACGTTCGTCGAGCGAATGCCCGGCGGCAAGGTGCTCTACGTCGGCGGTCCGGCGTCCGCATCGGTCTATCCGGTCGGCACGACGGGGACGAGCTACGAGGTGTCCGTCGCCGACTGACGATCGCCCACGTCCTCGACGCCGCGTTTACCCCGTTTCACCGCATCCTCCGTTCCGATCGCGCGTTGATCCCGTGACCCTGCGATGTGCATGCCGGGAATGTGGGAGCGTAGCGTCATGCGGACTGCCCTGATCCTGCCCCTTGCCGCGGCGATCGCCCTGGCCGGTTGCGGCGACGACGATGGCGGCGGATCGACGGGTCCGGCACCGACACCCACGCCGTCGCCGACCGCCACCGCATCGCCGACCCCGCCGGTCACCGCCGTCGACCAGCGCGTCGTCGCGAGCTTCGACAATCCCTGGGCGATGGTATTCCTGCCCGACGGCCGCCTGCTCGTTACCGAAAAGCCGGGCCGGTTGCAGCTGGTGACGCAGGCGGGCGTGAAGACGCCGGTCGCGAACGTGCCGCGCGTCACCTATTCGGGGCAATTGGGATTGCAGGACGTCGTGCTCGATCCCGGTTTCGCGACCAATGCGCGCATCTGGATCAGCTATGCCGAGCCGGCGACCGGCGGACAGCAGCTCGCGGTCGCCCGCGCGACGCTGAATACGAGCGCGACGCCGCGGCTCGACGACGTAACGGTCATCTGGCGCGCGACGCCGGCGACGACCGGCGGTCAGCTCGGCGCACGGCTCGCCTTCGCGCCCGACGGACGGACGCTGTTCGTCAGCAGCGGCGAGCGGCAGCAGGGGACGCCCGCGCAGGACCTGTCGGGAACGCTGGGCAAGATCGTCCGCATCAATCTCGACGGCAGCGCCGCGGCGGGTAATCCCTTCGCCATCACCGCCAATGCCAGACCGGAGATCTGGTCGCTCGGCCACCGCAATCCCTATGGCCTCGTCTTCGCCAGCGATGGCCGGCTGTTCGCCTCGGAGATGGGACCGGCGGGGGGCGACGAATTCAACCTGATCGAGGCGGGCCGCAACTATGGCTGGCCGCGCGTGTCGGAGGGCGACAATTACGACGGATCGCGCATCCCGCGCCACGCCACCAACACCGCCTTCACCGCACCGCTGGTCAGCTGGACGCCGGTGATCGCGCCGGGCGGCATGATCCAGTATCGCGGCACCGCCTTTGCGGGCTGGACCGGCGACTTCCTGCTCGCCGGCCTGACGCAGCAGGGCATCGTCCGCGTCCGCGTGACCGGCAACGGCGCCAGCGAGGTCGCACGCATCGGCCTCGGCAATCGCATCCGCGAGGTGGAGGAGGGCCCGAACGGTTCGCTCTGGGCGCTACGCGACGGCGATGGCGGCGCCTTGGTAGCACTGACGCCGCGATAGCCACGTTAGGGCGGCATAGAGATCAACACGGTCCTCTATTGCTATATTCCAGCGTTGCGAGCCCGGCAGGGACAGAAATCGGCGCTGACCTCACCCTAATTCCGACCGATCCACGACGGCAAAAGGCGTATTTTCACCCAACGAAAACCGCCTGCTTCTTTCGGAAGCATGTGACGGCGTAGCCGGCACTCCTGACTTTTGTTTTGGCTTTATCGGCTGTGTGTTTCGGTACGTTTGTTCTTTTTTCGCCGTCAGGCGGGAGTGCGTTGGCTGGTTAAGCCAACTCTTTTGAGTTCGGATTATGTGAATCCATGAGCGGTTGCGGATCATCATGATACTCGCGCTCACGATCATCTATGGCAGCCCCGAGCTTAGCAAGGATCTTGGCGAGTGGGCCATTCGCGATCACAGCACGGGCAAGGTCGCGGCATCCAAGGCCTGCCAGCATCGTCCGGGTGTCCTCGACCCGGTCTGCCTCGCGCTGCATCATGTCGTCGGGTACCGGCGCCGGGCGCATCCAGCGCGGCAGATAGCGTAGAAGGCCGGCGGGGAGGTACGCACGATAGACGTTCGACGTCTGCTCGTAGCGCGGCCCGGGGCCCTGCGCCTCGACACGCTTAAACCGGCGTTGCCGGACGATAAAGCCGATCGCATCCAGGACATGCAGCGCGCGCGCGATGGTTGCACGCCCCAGGCTCGTCGCCTCGGCGAGATAGTCGTAGGTCGGGTAGACGCGCCCGGCATTCAGCCGGGCGAGCGTCAGGATCTCCTCCAGAACGCGGACCGCGCCGCTCGTCAGGGCGGCCAGCTGCTTTTCCAAACCTGTCAGGGATCGTTTCTCGACCCGCGCGTCGCGCCGCAACCGTCTGCCGGCGTCGAGCGCGCGACGAGCGGCACGCAGGATGATGTCGGTTTCCCCCTTGGCCGGGGTCGCGAAGAAGACCTCCTCGAACGTTCCCGCCTCGACACTGTCGCGCAGCACGGGCGCGCCGGTGCGATGCGTCGCTCCGGATCGTGCCTTTCGTCCTGGGCGCAAAGCTCCCAGCGCCTGGAGCGAGGCCGCCCCAACCGTTATCGCCGCCATCATTCGTCCCCGATTTTAGGGTCACCGAACGGGCAAAGACTATCCGTGGCGCGAAACGCGCATTCTTGCGGAAGCTGCCGAAAACGACTATCTGACGGACCGTTGTGGGCGATCGCGCACGCTTGCAGGCGTGTGCCAGAGTACAGCTAACTGAATGCCCGGCTTTCGAGCCGGGTTTTCTTTATCCGATCATGACCGTCCCCGTTTGCACCTCCATCACCCCCGGCCTGCGACCGCGGGCGGAAATGAATGGCCGTGCCGGCGTCGACCCGGTCGGGGGAGCGACATCGATCCGAATTCTTTCCGCGCCATAGGGCGAGCCCGAACCACCATCGATCGCTTCCGTCCGCAGCTGCGGGCGAGGGCGCACCGGTTCCCGATTCGGGCAGGCCACGATTGCCGACCGTTAGAATTCCCTCAAGCGATGTGAATCGTGTGTTCACCGGGAAAACCCGACACAGATTCGTGTGATCACACGGAAAACCTCCGGCGTGCTCGCTCGTCGGTCGAGATCGCGGTGCGATCTGCCTGATGCCGACCTATAGACGGACGCCTGTCACCCGGTTGGTAGTGGTACAACACGCAAAAGGATGTTTCTCGTGCTTTCACACGGAAAACCCTAGGTCACTGAGGACTGGGGAGTATCGTCTGTTCCGGTGCATCCTGCCGCGCCCTGAGCGAGACGACGGTCTTGATCCGCGGACGCCCCCCGCGCGGTGAGGGGATCTTCTCTTCAGCCAGCGTGACGACATATTCGGGCAGCGAATCCTGCTCGGCGACATCCCTCAGCTGCTTCTTGAAATATTCGAGTCCGCGCTTGTCCGAAGCGCAGCCGACGCGTTCGGCCAACACGTTGAGATCGACCTCGAAACCGCCGCTGTCACCACAGTTGAACTTGGCGAGCTCGTACAGCCGGCGTTCGATCGGTGCGAGCTTGAAGAAGTCGAGATGATAGGCGGCGATGCGACGATCGGTCAGGATGGCACGGTGCAGCCAGTCGCACACCATCACCTCGATCCGCTTGACCCGGCGTTCGCCGTTGGGAAGCTTCACATATTTGATGTCGGCCTTCAGCAGCCACGAAAAGGCGCTGTCCGATCCCTCGCCACCCGTTTCGATGTTGGTGATGATCTGCGTGCCCTGCAGCCGGTTCAGCGACGCCTTCAAAGAACTATAGGAGCGCGCCGACGCATTGGTGCCGGTGACGCGGAACAGATCGTTGGCGGTAAAGCTCCAGACGCGATCGACGACATCGCCCGCCTCCATGCGATCCGCCATCAGGCTGGCGATATAGAGCAGGATCTCCTTGTCGTAGATCGTCGCCACGCCGGTCTTGCTGGGATTGATCTCGATACGGGCATCGCCGCTCTCGAAGACCATCGGCGTCATCTGCGCCTTCTTCGACAGCGAGAAGAAGGGAAATTCGGCAACCGTGCGCTCGCCCTGGACATCCCCGTACAAGGGGCTGTCCAACGGAAAGAGGTCGTCTTGTTTGATCGAGATTCTGGACATGCCCATCTTGCATCCGAGCGGAGCACCAGATTGTGAAGAACGATGCGGGGTTGTCCAGCCATTGCGCGTTCGCGATGGGGTTATCCGTGTGAAAGCACGAGAATTAACACGGACCCTGGCGCTGTTGCCCGAACATGGCGAGTCCTGGTGCTTTTGGGTCGCTGCTCCTCACATTGTACCTGCTTTGACGCGGAAAACGGGCTCGGATTTGCATCGGTCGCCAAGCGGCTTCCGATAATTCGTGCTTTGACACGGAAAACTGTTGGAGGCTGTGGAGCACCAAAAGCACGGCCGCCGCGCTAGTCACCTGAATCTGAAGTTCGGCTCATTGTTTTTTGGCAGAAGCGTTTGACTGATGCGAGGATGTCGTCGGCGGCTTGGGCAAAGCGACGCCGCCACTTGCCCACCGTATGCTCGTGAACCCCGAGGCGCTCGGCAACCTCCTTGCTCTGCAGCCCATCCGCGCACAGCAATACCATCCGGCAGCGGTCCGATAACGAGCGCGGCGCCTTGTGACGCCGCACCTGCGATTCCAGGAACGCGCGATCAGCCGCACTCAATATCAGCACGTCCGCCTGACGACCAACCATGCACGCCTCCCGCCATAGCTAAGACGCATAATAGAATCATCTCGAGGATCGGCGTCAAATCCGTCACCGCAGCGTGGCCCGCATCGATCGTGTCGAGCCTGTTGACGATCTCTTTGTGCGTCGCCTCGATGCGCTGGCTGCTCGCGGCCAGCGCATCGAGCTGCTCCTGCACGAGCGTCAACGCGTCCAGAACGCCGGCGAGGGCAGCACTTACCTGGTCCGTGCTCATCGTTCTGGCCCACTCCTGTCCGGCGAACGCGCGTGGTCGCGAGTTGAGCGATCGCGATCCATTATCTCGCGAAGGACCTCCTCCGGCTTGCTTAACGAAGGTACTGTGGCCTGCCGTTCGGCCTTGTCCATAAGCGAGCGAAGGCGCTCGGATACCCTCGAAGGGCGGCGTTCATGCGGTGTGTCTTCGGTCCGGTCGGGACTCTCCTGGAGAAATCGTTTGGCCTCGAGCTTGCCCCGCATGACGCGAGAACGTTCCAATGCTGCGGCGATCGGATCGGGCCCGGGATCCGCAACAGCGGGGCGCGTTCGAGCATCGACAATCGCGCCGCGCGTGCGGGACGGTGAAGCAGCACGCATTGCCCGAGCGGAGTTGGGCTCGGGCGGCGGCAATGCTGCGACGAAACGTTCGAGGCTCTGTGCGACCACCTGATCGGCAAGGGAGGGCGAAGCCGATAGCTCCGCGACGGATCGCATATAGGTCGCACGAACTGTTGCCTGCCGACTTGCAAGAGCGGCCTCGACCGGGTCGGGAATACCCTGGTCGCGAAGGCGCCGGGCACGTTCGGCGCGGCTCGCATCAATCCGCGGAACCTGCCCTTTGTCGCGCATCTTGCGTACCGCGATGTGCTCATGCGCGGGGTCGATCCCGCGCGCTCTGGTCGGCGTGGCGTTGGCCTCAATGCCTCGCTCGCGGAGCTTCTCGGCGAAGCGCTGCCGCCATCGAAATAGATCATCCCGGTCCGGATGGAAGCGGCGCCCGTCGAGATCACGACGCGCGATCGTGATGTGAACGTGGGGATGATCGCGATCGACATGAAGACCGGCAACCCACGACCGGTTCGCAAACTCCTCGCGTGCGAAGTCCAGGGCCGCCGCTTTCAAACGCTCCGGATCGGTCCCCGTCGGCATCGAGAGGATCATCGAAATGGACGTCGCACCCTTGCGTCTCGCGTCCCCGTCCATCTCGAAGTCATGCCAATCCTTAGCGAGAATCTGCATGTCGCGTCCGTCATGCAGCACGACGCCCTCGCTGGTTTCAAGCCCGAGTTCCTCGTCGGAACCGTGACCCAGGCGGCTGATGTAGGCGAAGTTGGCCATGACGTGTCCGCCGCCATGCTGGCGCCCCGTGATCCGCACCATGACCTCGGGGACGCGACGCGATGTGCGATCCGTAGCCATGATCGCCCGGCCGCTCATACGGGCCTGCGATCCGCCCCCGAAAGCATGTTTCGCCTGCGCACTGGGACGCGACGTGGTCGGCGAGGATGCGGCCTTCGGAAACATCGACGCGACGGCAAGGCCGAGCATCGTGCCCCCGATTTTCGGGCCCTTCGCGTTGCCACCTCCAGTCCCAAGGCGATATTTCTTGGGCGGTGCGAAGACGCCCGCCATCGAGTCCATCGTTCCGGAAGAGAAGCGGAAGCTCACGCTGCTGAACCTCGGTAGGTTTCGGTCCAGTACCCGACCTCTGCCCCGATCGCGGCCGAGAGCGCGAGCCGGGTCGTAAACAGCAGCGTCTTCAGTTCCTCACATTTCTCGATGAAGGGATCGGCGATGCGGTCGATGTCGAGCGAGCTTTCGGGCTGGTTCGCTGCGTTCATCGCATGAACCGCCTGGTTGATGTTCCGGCCGATCAGAAGCACCTGCTTGCGCAATTTGATGATCTCAGCCTGGGTGGCCGGAGCCAGCCTCAGCACGCCCGCCTTGTCCCAGAGCTGCCAGCGAAGCGTGCGTTTGACCCACTCGTTTCGCGTCATCCTCATTGGCGCAGACACGGTGTCGATACCTTCGATCTCGCTCCTCCCGAGCCGCACGGTCACCCGGATGTTGTCGTCAGGATTCCCCCTCCCCTGAACAGGCATCACCGGAATGTCATCGTTCTCTGGAGCCAGCACGGCATTGGCCAAGGCGGTCGCCATCCAGCGACTTCGGGTCTGCCCATTCGCCGCAGCAACGCGATCGATCTCGGCGACCAACTCGTCCTTCAACCGCAGGCCTACATTCATCTCACAAGCCCCGTGCAGCGGCGCCCCACAAGCCAATGTTAAACATTGGTGCCGTGAGGCATATCCTGCCATCCCTAGTAATTGCCTATCCTCATGAAACAACGACCCCTTTGGAGCTAAATCACTCCAAACGCGGAGGTGATAAATGATTGACTGTGTGCTTGCCACAAGTAGCCTTCGGTCTTGTGGTCCCGGCGCAATGCATTTGCACGATCAGTCATACCGCCCTGCCATCTCCTGCACTGCCTGCACCGTGGTAGTCGCTCTCTATTGGAACCGGATTCGAGGAATGGCCCGATCAAGAAACGTCGTCGATCTCGCAACAATCGAGGCTCGGCGGGAAGCTCTAAAAGCGGAACTCGCTCATCTGGACGAACAGGCAAAGGCGGCGGAGCAGACGGCTCGGGACGCTGCGCGGCCTCACACCATACGAGTTCATCTGCAAAGCCTGGGCCGACGATCCCCAGCGCTTCACCGTCAACCCGCACCACCAATCAACGGGACCAAACACCTACGGCAGCAGCCAAACCGGCAGCAGCTCACGTAAGCATTTGCAGGTGCGGGTGAGCACGATCCCTTAGCCGTAAAGCCGCTCGTCCCACCACACCAGTTCGGGCAGATCCCAAGTGATCGGTGCCGCGTCCGGGTGGCGCGGGTTGATCAGGATGTTGCGCTCCAGCCGCGCCGGGATCGACGGCACCAGCAGCAGCGCGCTGCGTTCCTCCTCGTGCCATGCGGCGCCGAACGCCTTGCAGATGCCTTCGTCCTTGCCGTCCCAGCCGGGGTGCGCGGCCGTGCGGAATATCTCGTAGCTGGTGCCGTTGGGAATGGTGATGCGGATGTAATGCTGGTTGGGCGGCAGCACGCTGTTGGCGTGGTCCAGTTTCTCCAGCATCGCGGTCGAATAATGTTCGGACGTGTAGATCACCGGGCTCGCCGGCGTGTTCCAGCGGCCGGGATAGAGGCGTGCGCCCTCGCTGTCGTAGATCGGGTGTGCGCCCTCGGGATCGGCGATGCGGAAACAGGTGAGAACGCGGTCGGTCTTGCGACCGGTCGCGCGCGCCGTCATGCGCCCCCGCCGTAGGCCGCCCGTCCCAACAGATTGATGACGAGGTCCGCACCCGGCCCCGTCGCCAGCGCCACGTCGAGCGGCGGCTTGCCGTCGAGCATCGGGTGCGGGCGGCCGAGGAATTCGCGCGCCTTTTCGGGCGCTCGATAGATATCGAGCGCGAAGTTGAACACCTTGGCGAGCCGCGCCAGCCGGTCGCCTTCCTCGCTGGTCAGCCGCTGCGAGGTCGACTTGCGCCGGCGCTCCAGCGTCGCCTTGGGGATCAGCCGGAACTTGAAGCGCGGATCATCGGGGGCGACGCTGTCGGCCAGCCGGTCGAGCGCCGCCACCGGCAACCCGCCCTCGATCGAATAGGCCAGCGCCAGCCGCGATGCCAGCTGCCCCGCGGCGACACCCAGCAGCGTCTCGATCGATGCCATGTGCGTCGCCATGACGTACCTCCGTCCCAGATGAACCTGAAATAAGCCTCATCTGGTACTTCGCACGCTCGCTCACGCCTCATCCCGCGATATCGGCTTGCCCTTGGCGGCGATCTGCACCGGCTTGCCGATCACCGGACGGTCCGCGGGCCAGCGTCGCGCGATACAGCGGCCCTTGGCGATGCGCGCGATGGTGACCGCATCGCCCTGATTGCCGCCGAGGACGTGATAGGCCGCGGCATCCTCGCCGACATAGAAACCGACATGGCCGCCGCCCGGCCGCTCGAACACCAGCACCGCGCCCGGCGCGAGCCGCTCGGGGCGCAGCGCCAGCCCCCAGTCCGCCCAGGACATCGCCCGCACCGCGATCGGCGCGGCCGCGATCCCGTCCTCCGCCAGACAGGACGCGACGAACACGCCGCACCACGGCACGCTGTCGGCATTGTAGATCATGCCGAGCACGCGGGTGCCGAGCCGCTTCGCCCAGCCGAGGATGGTGGCGTTGTTCGCCGTCCCCGCCGCCTCGCGCGTGCCCAGTCGCCCGCGGGCGGCGCGCAGCCATGCAGGATCCTTCGCCACGTCACGTCTCCCGTCCGGCACCCTGTGGCCCGGCACCCTTTGGCCCGGCACCCTGTGGCGCAGCGCCGACCCGCCCGCAATCCGGTCGAGCGGTCCGGCCGCCCGACGACGGCCGGTCAGGTGCGATAAAGCGCGATGCCGAGCGCGAGCATCCCCGCCATCGCCACGCCGAGAAAGACGATCATGACCAGGATGATCCGGCGCACGATGGGACGATTTTCCATAGCGGCGTCCCTAACCGCCGACCCGCGTCATGGCCACGCCCGCGTCAGGACGAAGCCTACGCATCCGCTCGGGCCGGCGACGCACACCGCTGTCCACTAATAGCCGCCCTGGAACGCGAAGGCGAAGCGCGACGATGCGTC
This sequence comes from Sphingomonadaceae bacterium OTU29LAMAA1, assembly GCA_024072375.1. Classification (NCBI taxonomy): domain Bacteria; kingdom Pseudomonadati; phylum Pseudomonadota; class Alphaproteobacteria; order Sphingomonadales; family Sphingomonadaceae; species Sphingomonadaceae bacterium OTU29LAMAA1. The sequence continues at coordinate 55,340 of CP099616.1, read as the reverse complement.
GCGCGCCGACCGGCCGGCGTCACGCGCGGGCGTCACCGCGACGAGCGTCAGCTTGCCATCGGCGACATCGACCGGGACGCCGAGGATCAGGTCCATCGGCTTCGACCACGCGCCGCCATATATCGTCGCGCGCAGCACGACGCGGCCCGCCCAGACGCAGGTGGTGCGCACCGGGCAGCGGCTGTCCTCGATCACCCGCTCGGGCATCACCCGCGGCCCGCCGACATAGGCCATCTGGCCGATCCTCACCGGTCCCTCGATCGCCTGCGGTGCGCTGCATCCGGCGAGGCAGAGTGCCGCAACGATCCACGCACGACGCCTGCGCATTACGTACCGAGCGGATCGAACATGTCGTCCGGATCGACATCGTGGGTGGTCCGCTCGTGCACGTCCGCCTCGGTCTCGGGTCCCAGCGGCGCGCTGTCGGGGCTTTCGACGGGTTCGGGATTGTCCGGGTCGGCCATATGCGCTCCTGTCATTGCTCGTGCGGGTCCTTGACGAACCCCTCCAGATCTTCCGCCTCGAGATCCTCCTGCGGCGTGCCCTCGTCGGCGTCATCGTCGTCGGCGTCGCTCGGATGTGTGGGGTCGGGCATGTCGCGTCCTCTCGCTGGAACGCCCTCAACGGCTCTCCCGGCAGATCGGCACCCGATCCGCCCGCACACGCGTTCACCGCCATGGAATTGCAGACCGCGAAATCCACAGGAGTGCTTCATGTCCGACGATCCCGGCACCAGCCCCGACACCGATCTGCCCGCCACGCCGGCCGACGCCGTCACCCATCCCGAACAGCCCCCAATGGACGACGACACCCCCGACGCCGAGGTCGAGGACGAGGCGGCCAAGCTGGGGGATTTCGCGTAACGGGCGGCCATGTTGTGGCAAGCGGCGCGCGATCCGCTATAGGGGACAGATGAAGCGTCTTATCCTCGGCATGGCATGCCTCGCCCTGTCCGCATCCGCCTCGGCACAGACGGCGACGACGCGATCGAGCGTTCGGGAGGCCTATGGCGCCCGTTTGACCGGAAAGGCCGTCGAGGATGCCGCAGAGACGAACCGGCGGCTCGGCACCCGGATCGATAATCGGGTGAACGGCCGGCTGTCGACGCGGATCGAGCGCTATCGCGTTCCCAATGTCGATGCGACGCAGGCGCTGGTGGCGCCGACCGACGACGGGTCGAGAAGCGCCCCACGGACGATCGAGCCGGTTCCGCAGGCCGAAGACGATCAGCGTTAATCCGCCGTTTTCCCCCGCATCATGACGATCCGATACCGCACCCGGGCTGTGCTGATGTTGCCGATGCTGGCATTGGCCTGCAACGACGCGCCGCGATCGTCCGATCCGTCCGTCGCCAGGGGCAATACCGAAGCCGCCCGCGATGTCGCCCGCATCGACGCGGACGTCCGGCTGGATGTCGCATTGAAGCGCATCGCCGTTCTGGAACGCGAAGTCGCCGAATTGAAAGCCGATCCCGCCACGGTGGAAACCGACCTGCTTCGCCAGCAGCTGTCCACGACGCAAAACGCCCTGGCGGATGCGAGCCGTGAAAGCAGGGGCGACGACGACGCGCTTGTATCCTCGCCGGATGGCGCCGGTCAGCGTGCAGCGGCAAAGGGGGAGGGCGGTGCCATCGCGCCATCGCCCGCTTCCCGTACGAACAAGGCCCCGACGCCCCGACCGAAACCGCAGGCCACCACGCGTTCGGGCACCGATCCGGATATGCGATAGCACGAACGGCGTACGGGGACGGATCATTCGTCCGGTTCAGCCTGTGTGAACGCTACTGTCCTATACCCGCGCCATGGCCAGGCGTCCGAACAGCAAGCGTGTGCGCCGCCCGATCGATCGTCCCCGCGGCGAGCGGTCGGCGCGGGAGAGTGTGTGGCAGCGGATCAGGCGCTGGTGGCGGGTGATCCGCACCGGGTTCTGACCGGAAACCGCCGTCGACGTGTATACACATCAACATCTAGACCTGCATACAGGATGATCGCTGGCGACGCCGTGCGATTTCCGCCGGGCTTCCGGGCGGCGCTGATGTAAGACGCATCTCCCGTCCCCTGTCCCGGTATGCCCGCCGCATGACTTCCAGCCCCGTGCGACCCGCATCGCCCGCCCGCGCATGGCGGCGCTTCACCGCGCAGCCCCTCGTCGCACAACCCTTGCCGTGGCTGTTGCTGCTCGCGGCATTGCTGCGGACGATCGCGGCGTTCCAGCCGGGCTTTCATCATCCGGACGCGATCTACCAATATCTCGAGCCCGCGCACCGGATCCTGACCGGCGACGGTGCGGTGACGTGGGAATGGCGCGTCGGCATGCGCAGCTGGCTGCTGCCGATGCTGCTGGTGCCGCCGATGGCGCTGGGCGAGGCGCTGGGGCCGGCGGGGCCGTGGCCGGTCGCCCTGCCACGGCTGGCGATGGGCGCCGCGTCGCTGTCGATCGTCTGGTCGGCGTGGCGGCTAGGCTGTCGCCGGTCGCCCTATGCCGGGCTGCTCGCCGGCTTCGTCGCGGCGAGCTGGTTCGAATGCGTCTATTTCGGGGTGCAGACGCTCGCCGAGCCGGCTGCGACCGCCGCCTTCCTGCCCGCCGCGGTGCTGGTCACCGCCGCCCGGCCGACCCGGCGCGGCGCGGCGATCGCGGGGGCGCTGCTGACGTTCGCGGTGCTGATGCGCCCGCATTACGCACCGGCCGCCGCCACGCTCGTCCTCGCCGGCTGGTGGCCGTGGCGCGCGGAACGGGTGGCATGGCGCAACTGGGGCGCATTGATCGGCGGAGCGCTGGTGATGGCCGCCATCGGCGCCGGTATCGACATCGCGAACGGCGCGCGCCCCTTCGCCTGGATCGTCGAGAACGTCCGCCAGAACATCGTCAGCGGCGTCGCGGCGCGATATGGCGTCTCGCCGCCACTCACCTATCTCACCTGGCTGCTGCAGATCTGGATCGTCTGGGCGATCCCGCTCGTCATCGGCCTGCGCTTCGGCTGGCGCGCCTGCCCGCCGCTGCTCGCGGCCGCGGCGGTGACGATCGCCGTGCACATGCTGATCGGGCACAAGGAATATCGCTTCATCTATCTGGCGGTGGTGACGATCGTCATCCTGTCGGCGATCGGCTGGAGCGACATCGTCGATTCCGCCGTCGCCCGCTGGGGAGAGGGGACCCGGCCGCGCCTGCGCCTGGCGGTCGTCGCGGCGTGGGGCATCGCCTCGCTGCTACTCGCGTTCGGTCCGCTTGCGCAGGCGCATCGCCGGCAGGGCGGGCCGGGATCGCGCGTCTTCGCCCTGCTCCGCGACGATCCCCGGACCTGCGGCGTCGCGCTCGTCTACGGCACCAGCTACGCCGATATCCCGGGCACCGCCGCGCTGCGGCCGGGCATTCCGATAGGGCTGTTCTGGTTCGCCGATCCCGCCGCACCGGGCGCCACCCCGTGGCAGAGCGTGACGCGCCATCAGGCGGGCTTCAACCGCATCGTCAGCTCGGTCCCCCGAACCGGCTCGCCCCCGCCGGGCTATCGCACGATCCGCTGCGAACCGGCGAGCGACGTCATCGGCATGTGCCTCTACGCCCGCCCCGGGGGCTGCACCGCGACGCAGGGTTCGCCGTTCCGGCTCAACCGCGTCCTCGCCCGGATGGGATTCTAAAGGCCGCACCCATCCGGAAAACACGATTACCGCGCCGTTTACGATTTATAAGTCGCTGCCGTCCTACGTCGTGGCGATCAGGATCGGCCAGAGGACGCCCCGGGGAACAGATGGTGAGCGGCTCGACGCTGAAGGCGATCCGTCTGGTCGCACTGCTCCTGCTCTCCTGCGCGATCGCGGGCGCCAGCTTCAGCGGCTACATGCAGAAATGGGGATTCCGCGACGACGCCTGGCTGTCGTTGCAAGGACATTTCGATGGGACCGCCGAACGACCCTTCGCCTATCGCCGCCTGTTCGTCGATATCGCCGATGCGGTCGCGCCGTTGCCATCCGCTTCCAAACCGTCGACGACGCAGCCCCCCGCAACCGACCCGTATTATGCCGACCGCTTCCGGATCGTCTACGCCCTGACCTTCGCAAGCCTGCTGCTGCTGCTCGGATCGGGCTATCACCTGTTGCGGGGCAGCGGCTTTTCCGCCCTCGTCGCCTACGCCGCCAGCGCCGCGATCGTGCTGCTGTTCCCGATGATCCAGGCGCAGGGCGGCTATTGGTACGATTTCGCCGAAACCGCCTTCTTCTGCCTGTTCCTCGTCGCCGCGCGGCGGGGATCGTGGCCGGCGATGCTGCTGATCGCCGCGATCGGCGCCTGGAACAAGGAAAGCGTCCTCTTCTTCACGCTGACCGCATGGCCGCTGCTCCGGGAGGAGCGGTCGCGCCGGTTCGCGACGCTGTCCATCGGTGCGGCCGCAACCGTCGCGGGGATCGTCTATGCATGGCAGCGGGTCCGCTTCGCCGGGCGGGGCGGGGGCGCGACCGAATTCCACCTCTGGGACCAGTGGCGCTTCTTCACGCGGCCGGTCGACTGGTTGCTGCCCGACTGGACCTATGGACTGCCGCTGCCGCATGCGCTGGGCATCGTCAGCCTCGGCGCGATCGCCGGCCTCGTCTACACCGGCTGGGCGCCGCTCCCCGCCGTCTGGCGCGCGCACGCCCGGATCGCCGCGGCGGTCAACCTGCCGCTGTTCCTGCTGTTCTGCGCCGCGGGCGAGGCGCGCAATCTCAGCATGCTGTTCCCGACGCTGCTGCTGCTGATCGCCATCGCGATCCGGCAGGCGGAGGGGCAGGGGCAGGGGATGCGACCGGATGACGCAGCCGGTCCGGCAAAGGCGTATCCCGTGAGGACGGGTGCATGATCCACAGCGATATCCTGCGCGCGCACCGCGTCCCGTTATGCGTCGATCTCGACCATACGCTGGTCCGCTGCGACCTGCTGCACGAAGCCATGCTTCAGGTCGCCAAGGCCGCACCGCTGCGGCTGTTCGCGATGGCGGCGACGCTGACGCGCGGCCGGCTGGCGCTGAAGGACTATGTCGCCCGCCATGCGACGTTCGACGCGGCGGCACTGCCCTATCGCGCCGACCTCGTCGACCATATCGCCCGCGAACGCGCCGCGGGGCGGCCGGTCCATCTCGTCACCGCCTCGCCGCGGCCGTGGGCGGAGGCAGTCGCGCAGCACCTCGGCCTGTTCGATGCCGTCCACGCCTCCGGTCCCGTCAACCTCAAGGGCGCGGACAAGGCCGCACTGCTCGCCGGCCTCCACCCGGACGGTTACGACTACGTCGGCGATGCCCGCGTCGATCGGACCGTCTGGCGGCAGGCGCGCCACGCCCTGCGCGCGGGACGCGGCACGCGCATCGCGCTCGACGACGACCGCGTCTCGGCCGGGGATTTCCCCGATACCGGCCGCTTCGCCGCCAGCCTGTCGCGCGCGATGCGGCCGCATCAATGGCTCAAGAACCTGCTGGTCTTCGCCCCGCTCGTCGCCGCGCACCGCGTGACCGAACCCGGCGCGCTGCTCGCGACGATCCTGGCGATGGTCGGCTTCTCGCTGCTGGCCTCGGCGACCTATCTGCTCAACGACATGCTCGATATCGCGGCCGATCGCGCCCATCCGCGCAAGTGTCGGCGGCCGTTCGCGGCGGGCGACCTGTCGGTGACGCAGGGGCTGGCGGCGTTCGCGCTGCTGCTTGCCGGCGCGGCGATCACCACGATGGCGCTGCCGGCCGGATTCGCCGTCGCGCTGGGCGGCTATACGCTGCTGACGGTGACCTATTCCTTCTACTGGAAGCGCGTCGCGCTGGCCGACCTGTTCGTGCTCGCGACGCTCTATTCGATGCGGATCATCGCCGGCGGGGTCGCGACCGGCATCCCGCTGTCGCCGTGGATGCTCGGCTTTTCGATGTTCGTCTTCCTCGCACTCGCCGCGATCAAGCGCTGCGCCGAACTGGGCGATCGCCGCATCGCCGGCGATGGTCCGATCGCCGGTCGTGGCTATCGCCGCGACGATCTGCCGGTGATCCGCACGCTCGCCTCGTCGTCCAGCTTCGCCGCGGTCATCATCTTCGCGCTCTACGTGACGCAAGCCGACGTCCGGGGGCTGTATTCGAACCCCGCCCTGCTCTGGTTGATAGTGCCGCTGCTGCTCTACTGGCTGGGGCGGATGCTGCTGCTGACGCATCGCGGGGCGATGCACGACGATCCGGTGATCTTCACGATGCGCGATCCCAACAGCCTGATCCTCTTCGCCGCCTGCGCCATCGTGATGCTGGCGGCGAGCCACACGACGATGCCACCCGGCCTGATCCTGACGCCCTGAACCTGACACCCTGAACCGTATTGCTGTCCCGGGCGGCTCAGCGCAGGGACGATCGCACGACCTTGCGACGGCGAAGGGCGTTCAACGGTTCGTCTATCCAGTGACCGGCAGCCCAGGCCACACAGACGCACCCGGCCAGAGCCAGCGCGAGCGTGACGAGTCCCAGTGCCGGGCCCTCCTGTTTCAGGCTGTAGAACAGCTCGAAGCCGGCCAGCAGCGGCATGTGCAGCGCGTATAGCGGGTAGGATATCGTGCCCAGCTTCGCAGCGATCCGGTCGCAGCCATAAGCGTTGCGCCCCAGTCCCAGCACCACCGGAAATACGATCACCAGACAGGCGATGTCCTGATACCGAAATCCCGATAGATGCGGCATTGCCAGCGCGAGGGCGACCGCGCCCGCCACGAACCAGAATGGGTAGCGCCCCGTCCTCGCCGCCCACGCGCCTTCGTATCGAAACAGCAGCACGCCGGCGAAATAGCCGAATGTCACCCGCGGCAACCCGCGCAGGACGTTGTCCAGGCCCCAGCCGAAATCGATCGTGCCGAAACGCTGGCAGGTGAAAACGAGGATACCCAGGCTGGTCAGGACTATGCCCATCAGCACCATGTCGGTCAGCACCGGTCCGAACAGCGCGTGGATATGGTTGGCGATGATCTCGAACAGGATCGACCATTGCGGCCCGTTGAAGGGATATTGTGTCTGGGTCACCAGGAACGGGACCAGCAGGAACTGCGATATCAGCGCCTTTGACAGGCTGAACGGCACCACCGGCCCGAAATAGCCATCCGCACCGGTGCTCGGAAACATATACCAGCCAAGGCAGCCGCCGATGAACAGCATCGGATAGAGGCGCTGGATGCGCAGCCAGGTGAAACCGGTGGCCGCAACCCCGGATCGCAATGTCGCATCATACGACCGGCCCATGACGAAGCCGCTCAGCAGAAAAAAGAAATCCACCGCCAGATAGGCATTGGGACAATCGAGCGGCGCGACCTTCGCATGATGCATCACCACCGCGATCGCCGCGATGCCACGCAATCCGTCGAGGCTGGTCATCCTTCGCGACGGCGTACCGATGCTGCATCCGACACCGCATTCGGCACCGCCGGATACAGGCATACCGATGCTCGCTGGACCGCCTGTCATCTAGCGAAAATAGACTGTAATTTCTAACATTTGGCTACGCGGTCGATCGCACCCGCGCCCAGGTCCCGGGACGGATCGCGCGCTACGGCGCGAACCACCGCTGCTGCCGGCGGACATCCAGCCCGCACAGGCCGGTCAGCCGGTGCCGGCCGGCATAGGTCCGGACGCGGTGCAGGTAATCGGGGGCATCCGGGTAGGACAGCCGCCAGTCGGGCGGGTTGAACGACGAATAGCCGTTGATCGTCGGCCGGCCGTAATAGCTCGCCAGCAGCATCGCATCGACATTGTGGCGATAGAACATCGCGCCGCGATCGCCGCCGTCGCCGCCCCAGGCGAGGTCGATCGCCCGCGCCTCGGCCAGCAGCGGATAGTCCGCCGGCCGCGCCGCCACGACGAAGAACGCGGTGCAGGCGCGGGGCGGGGGGCCGACATCGGCGAGCATCCGCATCTGCGCGTCGCGATCGAGCGCCAGCGGCGCGGCGAGCTGCACCTGCTCGACGAACAGCCCGGCGAGGATCAGCGCGGTCACCCACCCGCGCCGCGGGGCACGATCGAGGAAGACGACGACGATGACGACGATGCCCACCGATGCGAACAGCAGCAAGCGCTGCACCACCCGTATCGCGGACGCACCCGGCACCCAGGAATAGACGTACCACCACGCCGAATGATCGCCCGGCCAGCGCAGCGCGAGCGCGACGATGACCGCGATGGCGATCCCGACCGGCAGCACGATGCCGCTCCGCAGGCGCTCCCGCCCCGCCCACAGCATCGCGAACAGCGTCACCGCCATCATGCCGATCGGGAAACCGAAGCGCGTCTCGCCGCCCGGGAACGGCATGTCGTTGCCCAGCCAGGCCGGCAGGGAACCCCAGACCAGATTGCCCGATCCGACGTTGAACAGCGTCATGATGCCCGGCAGATAGAGGTGGGGGCCGTCCTCCCACGCATGCCGCGCACCGGCGCCGACCTTGGGCAGATAGAGCAGCAGCACCGGGATCAGCGCGACGACGCCGGCCAGCGCGCAGATCAGCAGCGATCGCCAGTGCCGCACGATCCCCGCGAACAGCGCGCGCCGGGCATCCGCCGTCATCAGCAGCAGCGCGACGGGCGCATAGACGACGAGGAACAGCGAGAAGAACCACAGTCCGTAAAAGGCATTGAAGGCCGTCGCACCGTACAGCAATGCAAAGCCGCATCCGCAGGCGACCAGCGCGCGCGGGCGATTCTCGCGCAAGGCGGCGACGGCCCGCAGCGCGAGGAAGCCGAGCCACGGCAGCAGCCCGACGCTGAGCAATTGCCCATGGTACATGTGGAGCAGCGAGACGTTGGCGGTCGCGAACAGCGCCGCGCCGGCGAGCGCGAGGGGCAGGCGGATGGCGATCCCGCGGCGCAGCAGCACGTACATCCCGGCGAACCCCAGCGCCTTCATCGCGACATGCGACGCAAAGGCGGCAAGGAATGGATCGGCCCCCAGGATCCGCGCGATCGTGAAGGGGATGCCCGGCAGGATATAGGTGTCGTTATAGCCGAGCGTCGCCGGATAGGGGTGGAAATACCCCATGACATCCCACGCCGCCCCCTCGACGAATACGCGATACCAGTGGTTGAGGATCGCGACCTCGATCACGCCGTCGTAGCTGTCGCCGTACAGGACGTGCAGGCCGGTCGCCAGCGCATCGCGAAAGAACCACGCGAGGCACAGCAGCATCGTCGCCGTCACCAGCGCGCGCCGCATCAGGGGCGACGCCTCTGCATCGCGGCCCGGCCGGACGCTCATCGGACCAGCCGGCAGGACAGGCCGATCGCCGCCAGCGCGACGAGCGACCCGGCGACCAGATCCACCAGATAATGTCCGCCGACGATCAGCGCCGATGCCATCATAAGCGCATTCAGTACCAGCCCCGCTACCCGTAGCCGTGGAACACCCCACCAGCCCCATGCCAGCATCACCGCGCCCGCGGCATGGAAGCTGGGGAAGGTGATGATCCCCGAAATCGCATCGACGCCCAGCGTGGTCAGGCTCCCGTCCCGCGCGCCGGTCAGGATGTCCATGAATTTTAATGCGTAGGGCGGTGTGCCATAGGCCGGGACCAGTGCCGATACGCCGATCGCGACGGCGACGGCGATGATCCACGCCAGCACGAACCGCCACAGGCGTCGCTGGTCGTCGATCCCCACCAGCAGCAGGATCACCGCGAACGGCTGGACGATGATGCTGTTGTAGATCCAGTTGGTCGCGGCGAACGGCAGCGGCCAGCGATCGAAACCGGTCACGAACGACCGCCGGTCGAACCCGAAGAACAGCGCGGCATCGGCTGCCGCCAGCGCCCGGTCCGCGATCGGCCATGCCGCGGTCGCGGCGACGACGGCGCAGAGCGGGCTGACCAGCGAGATCGCCAGCATCAGGCATGTCGCCTCCAGCGCCGCGGCGGGTCCGGACCAGCGATAGCCGCGCAGCACCCAGGCCAGCAGCACGAACCCGCCGAGCTTCAGCCCCGCGCCATCCAGCAGCTCCCCCGACCAGGCGAAGCGCCCCGCGACGACGCTCACGCCGATCGCCGCGATGCCGGCGACCAGCAGCAGGTACACCCCGAACGCCCGCGGCTCGACGGCCAGGGCCGATCGCCTGGGTCGGAACGGCATACGGACGAGGGCCAGTCTCATCGCCCCGGCATGCAGAAACATAGCTAAATTTGCGTTTACGGGCGGCGTCGGCGTTGGCAACACGCCGATACCCATACAATCCTACATGTCGACGTATCTACGTGTATGACTGTTGGGATGTGCGACACGTCGACCGGCGACTTCGCCATCGACGCCGTAGCGGATGCCGGCACCGGCGGCATCACCTCACAAAAAGCGCTCGCCGGCGTGGTCCTTGAACAGCTCGGCATTGCGGACGTAATCCGACAGCACCTGCACCGATTTATGGCGGCTGACTTCCTGCAGCTTGAAGATGGTCGCCCCCTGCGCGGCGCCCTCGGTCAGGAAGCCCGCCCGCAGCGAATGTCCGGCGAACTCGGCCGGGTCGTACCCCGCCGCGCCGGCATGATGCTGTACCAGCCGCGCGATCGCCCGGTCCGACATCGCTGCGGGCGTCAGCAGATCGGTCCGCGTCAGTCGGCGGAACAACGGCCCTTCGGCATGTCCGGCCGCTGCCATCCACGCCAGAAGCAGCGCCTTGGGGCGGATCCGCGATCCTTCGGGAATGGCGATGACCGCGCCTTGTCGCACCTGATCGGTCTTCGATCGCGCGATCGTCAGCCTCAGTCCCTCGGGCACGATGCCGACATGGCCGACCTCGAGCGCGACGATCTCCGACCGGCGCAGCGCGGCGGCCATGCCGATCGCCAGGATGGCCCGATCCCGTATCGCGCGCAGGCCGTCCCCCTCGATCGCCGCCAGCATGTTGCGAAGCGCCGCGGCATCGGCGGGCCGCTTCTGTCGCCTGGCGCCGCCATGCTCCGCCCGAATGCCGGCGAGCACCTCGGCCAACCGCCCGGCACTCGGCATCGCCGTCGGTGCCGGATGGCCATTGCTGCGATGATGATGCCCGATCGCCGCGATCCGCCGGTTGATCGTCGAGGGGTTGAGCCCGGCGGTCGCCTGATCGCTCGCGAACACCGCGACGACTTCGGGTGTCGCCGGCAGCGCCCCCAGCCCATGCGCGGCACACCACGCCGTAAAAATAGCCCAGTCAGAACCATACGCCCGCCGCGTAGCCCCCGACCGCGCCAATTTGGCGTAGGCGGCGGCTCTCTCGGTCTTGTCGTTGAGGATTGCGGGAAGCGTTGGCTGCGCGGAGACGGTCGGCAGTGACGTTACACCGGTGGTGTCGTCAGACTGGATCGTGAGCGCAGGAGAAGATGGATCAACGGCCATGACGGATGTGTGCCATGCCCGTTTTCATAGAACCAGCGCTATGTCCGAGAATCATTGTTATCGGACACGGGGGGTTTCGTCGCAGTCAGTGAATTGATGATCGTCCGTGCGGCGGCATCACCGCCGAGCACGTCCAGGACCTGATGGTTGCCACCGTCGAGCACCGCTACGGACCCGTGAATTGCCTCCCCAAACCTATTGAGTAGCTGACCGACAACGGCAGTTGCTACAACGCCCGCAACATCCGCATCTTCGCCCGTGACATCGGCCTGCTGCCGCAGACAACTCCGGTCAGCAGCCCGCAGTCGAACGGCATGGCCGAGGCGTTCGTCCAAACCCTTAAGCGGGCCTATGTCCGCGTGAACCCTAGGCCGGACGCTCAGACAGCCATTGAGCAACTTCCAGGATGGCTGGCGCACTACAACGAGTTGTATCCGCATCGCGCCCTGGGTTATCATCTGCCCCGCGAGTACATCGCACAAACTCGCGAGGTCCCGTGAGGCCTTTAGGGGGCCAACAACACTGGCGACCGCTTCTGCGCCATCACTGGTTCCACCGCGGTTAGTACAAGGACGAAGCTCACGATCAGAACACGCATCGCCAGTTTGTTAATCCACCGGCACCAGCTCGACCCGGTCGATCTGGCCGGATAAACCGGTCACAGTGTCCGACGATCGTGCCATCAGCACCAGCATTTGTATTGGGCATCCCGTCGGAACATTGAAGTTTCCTAAAAAGCGGCCCTTGGTAACTTTGGAATTCGGGATTTCGATCCGCCCGAGTTCGCGTCCATCCTTACAGCGCAACGTCCAGTAGGGGCTAGCTTCTGGAGCTTGCTCAATCCCGGTGCTGTGGCCAATCAGGCGATAGCTTCCGGCGGGCAATAGCTGGAGTTGCTGGAGCAGCGCTCCGCCGATACTCGCTGGTGCAGCAAAGTCGAACACCCCGCCCCGAATACCGGTCGTCACGCCGCCGTCGTTGATCGGAGTCCAGTCGAGTTGAGAGGGATGCTGATTTGTTATTGCGAACTTGGGATCACGCGATCGGCGGTGATCGGCACCAGGCCGTGTTACAGCATAAAGGGACCAAGCAGCGCTCAGCTGTCCGGCTGCAATCAGCGTGTTCACCGCACCCGCCGCAGCCGCCTCGGGAATAGCAACATCACTGCGGCCCAGATCAACAAATAGCGCCGCCATGACTTTAGGATCGGGGCTGTTCCAAGCCGCGAAGCTGATGAAACCGTCACTCCAAAGCGGCTTTCGAGCAAGCGTCTTAACCAGAGAGTTGCGAATTTCAGGATTGCCACTCGCTGATGCGAGCACCGGGAAGAGAAGGTCACCCATTTTCGGGAAGACCCGCAACGTGATGTCATACTGATGTAGGGCGGCAGGTACGTCCCCACGTTGCACCGCATCCTCGATCATAAACAGCTGGGTCCACAGGTCACGCCGCGACAGCGTCTGGGCATAAGCGAAATACCGCCGCGCCGCGGCCGTATCCCCACGGGCATCGGCATTCATGCCAAGCGTCACAGCCGCCGCCACCGCGACCGGATCCTGCCAAAGCGCTCGCTTGGCCAAGTCGTCGGCCAGCGCACGGCCCTGCGGCGCTACCTCCTCCCTCGCAGCCAATGATGACGCATAGGCCGCCGTGATTCGACCGTCATAAGGTACGAGACGATAGGCTAACACCGGATCGGCCTCAACCACCACCTGCGCGATCGAGAAGGTCACACCACAATAGCCAAGACCCGCCACCAGCACTACCAGCGCGAGGCGCCCTAGCCATTCCGCTCGTGAGCGACACGATAGATCACGACTAAGGGACATCGAAGCTGCTACTTACGCCTTTTTAGTGTACTGACGACCATAACCGTAGCCATATTCGTAGCCGTAGCCATAGTCCGCCTTACGCACCTCAAACTTGGTAAGCACGCCGCCAAAGATGCGCGCGTTCGCTGCGGCAAGACGGCCAAGAGCGGTCTTGACCAGACTAGAGCGGATGCCGTGCGATTCTACCACATAGACAACTCCCTCGACTCGGCTCGCGATCAAAGGTGCGTCGGCGAGACCCATTACCGGCGGGCTGTCGATCACGATATGATCATAGCGTTCAAACAAACGGTCGATCAGAATATCGAGGCGATTGCCAGTCAGCAGCTCGGCAGCGTTCGGCGGGATTGGCCCGGCCGACATAGCGATGAACCCCAGATCGCTCATCGGGAATGTCAGCGCATCGATATTGTCGTCACCGACCAAGAAATTGCTCAGCCCCTTGTCGTGGTTGACCCCGCCTAGATGATGGATGGACGGCGAGCGCATGTCACCATCGATCAGAATTACGCTCTTACCAGCACGAGCCAGCATTGTGCCCAGCGCCAGTGCGGTCGTCGACTTACCTTCGGATGGTCGCGTCGAGGTGACCGAGAACGACCGCGGCACACCGTGTTGGGTTGTAAAACCGAGGTTGGTGCTGATCGCGAGATATGCATCAACCAAGTCCGATTTGCGGTCGAGCAGTTCGTCGCGCGGCGTGATCCCATCGATGACCTTCGGCACCGAACCGAGAAGCGAGAGACCAAGGCGGCGCTCGACCTCTGCTGGATCGGCAATCGCCTCATCCATCTGTTCGAGTATGAAGGCGGCGACCGCCCCGAGGCCAAGACCGACAAGAAACGAGACAAGCAGATTAAGCATCAGACGCGGACTCGACGGGCGGACGGGTGTATCCGCCATATCGACAACCGATATGTTGTTCACACCGATACCGCCCGCAATGCCGATCTCCTTATACCGTTGCAACAGGCCATCATACAGCGCGCGATTGGTATCGACCTCTTGCTGGAAAATATTATATTGAATACTACGTCGGCGGTTATCGAGATAACTCGCCTTAAGTTCGTTGACGCGTGTCTGCAGCGCTCGCTCGCGCTGCTGCGCCTCACGATAGTCGGCCTGGATCGATCCCGAAACCCGGCTTTCTTCGCGCGAGATAGAACGGTCGAGCTGATCGATCTGCGACTGTATCGCTTTAGCTGCGGGATATTGCGGCTCAAATTGCACCATCAGCCGCTGATATTCGGCGGCCACCTCCGCCCGACGCTGGCGCAGAGTATTGATCGCCTGATTCCGCAGTGCTTCGGTCGAAACGCCCGAGGCACCGGCAGCTTGGAAGCGAGCTTCTGCCTGGATCCGTTCGGTCGTCGCCTGCGCCAGCGCTGCATTCAGCGCCGCGAGATCGTCGGCGACAATCGACCGCTCGACCGTTGTCGTACCGGTCGATCCACCACCCTGTGCCGGCAGGTTAATAATCTGTTGCTGCGAGGCATAGGCGACGAGCTGGCGCTGACTTTGGTCAAGCCGGTCCTTCTGCTGCGCTAGCTGACGCTGCAGGAGATTGCGGCCATAGGAAGTTGCCTGGAGCTTGCGCTCCAAGTTGGTGGTGATGAAATTGTCGGCCCAAGCGTTGGCGACGCGCGTGGAAAAGCTCGGCTCCGCGCTGGTGAAAGCGATTTCTACCAGCCGCGAGAAACGCATCGGGTTAACCACAATGCCGCGTAACAAGATCTCACCTGCAACTCGTTGCCGTTCGGTACGTTCAGAAGCCGGGTATCGCCCGTCGACGACTCGAAACGCCGGCTGCTTTCCCTTGTACTTGAACAGTTTAAAGAATTTTGGATCGTCAACTAGTTGCAACCGGGTCGCAACCCGTTCAGACAGGGCGCGAGATTTCAGCAGGCCATATTGGGTCTGATAGAACTCCTGATCCAGTGCGCTTGATTCTCGTTCGACGCCCTGAAAATCGGCAACCTTGCTTGCTTCACGCGCGATCTCGACCGTCGCCGTCGCCGTATATTGCGGCGTCATCAGCAGCGTCGAGATAAGACCGAGCAACAAGCAAACGCCCGCGACACCGAGGATGAGGTATTTCCGGCGCATAGCGATCCGCAAATACTGCCGGATGATCGATGGGCGGTCGGGCGTGCTCGCAGCCGCAGACGCTCCCAGCGTTGCGCCGCCTGTCAGATTGGGCGAAATCAGATTCATGTGCGGTCTTAGCCTTACTGCAGGATCGCAACGAGCGGCGCGGCAAGCAAAGGAGCCACCGAGACGAAGTCACGAAACAGGCGCCGCTGCGGGGAATCACCGACGACGATCACGTCGTTGGCATAGATGGGGGGATCGTCGTAGGTGCCCCGTCTGATAGCACCGACATTGTACAGTCCGGCCATGTTATGCCCTTCAACGGTGCGCAGGATGACGACATCGTCAAGGCGGGCAAATTCGCTTAATCCCTTGGCCGATGCTATTGCTCGCATCAACGTCATCTGGTTGGTGACGGGATAGAGTCCAGGTTCAACGACTTGGCCATCGATTGTCACAACTTGGCTGACCGAATTTTTGATGTTGATTGTGACTTCGGGATTACGAATATAACGCGCGCGTAGCGTCGCCTCGATTGCCTTCGCCAGTTCCTGTGCCGTCTTGCCGCGCGCATCAATCGTCCCGACCAGCGGCATGGCAATGCGGCCGCTGGCATCAACCTGCATCTCGCGGCTGAGGTCGGGTACGTTGAAGACATCGACTTGGATCGTGTCGAGCGGCCCAATTAGCGTCGGCCGATCCGGCACGATCAGATCCTGACGGACAGGGGCAGGCAGCACTGTGGTGTCCTGGACGACAGTCAGCCGACTGGTGGAGACGAGTGGCTCGCGCCGTGCGCATGCCGACAGGGCAGCGACAGCCAGAAGGACGGTGACGATAGTTCGCATGCGCTCAGAATATTTCCGGGAAACTGTGAGGAGCCACCTATAGACACGGTGCAGGTAAAGTCGACACATTGTTCCCCTTCACCCGGCTTGAGAGCCAGAAACCGGCAAACACTATCATCGCCATCATCATCGGGGTTCGAGCGGGATAGTCAAACACACTAGATATGACAACAAGCAACACCATCGCCGACCCGAGCCGCGCCTGCTGATACTGGCGGTCCGCCAAGTTGCGCCATACCCCGATACTAGCCCACACCCACCAGATTAGCGCCGTCGCCAGGAGTAGCAGCCCGGGAAGGCCCGCACTCAGCGCCACGTCCATAATGTCGTTATGAGCCTGGTTAAACCAGCTCGGCTTCAGCAGCGTCTCGGGTTCATGCCTACGAAACATCGAATCGAAGCTTCCCAATCCGTTGCCAGCCGGAAACGTGTCGCGGACCATCGTCCATACGGTCGGTAAGGCGCGACTACGCATGTCCTGTTCGATATCGACCGACAGGCTGCGGTCGATCGAAACCGCCCGACCCGCCGCGAGGCTGATAACGATGAATAGCGCGAAGACCGAAGCGGCGGCAGCGACGACAGCAGGAAACACCCAGCGTGGTCTGCCCCGCAGATTGCGCCGCACCCCATGCCACGATAGCAAGGCGACAATCCCGATGGCCAGTCCACCCGCGATCAGGCCCGCGCGTGACCCACTGGCTAGGATCGTCAGTGTGAACAGCAGCAGCAGACCAAGCCCGACCGGGCCTCGCCAACGCAGCGAGTGTCGCTGCGTGAATAAGCAAACCGGCACTGCCAAGCACCCGAGCGCCAAGAACAGCGCAAAGTGGTTGCGGTTCGAGAATGTCCCGCTAACCGCACCCGGACTGTCGTTGATGAGGGGATTATCGAACGCCACGCCTGAAAATTGCAGCAGGCCGACGAAAATCGATGCGACGGTCATCACTAGGACGATCCACGGCAGCCATCCCCTCTCTCGTTCGTCCAACCGAGTCACAAGGACCAGGACGGCGACAGGCACAACGAGCGCGAAGAGCGCGTTGAGGGTCGCTCCGGGCACGATTGACCAGCTTCGCACCTCTACGCCGATCGGGGTACCAATGGCGACCCGCCCGGGCAGCAGGTGCGCCAACCCCGCCGGTAACGGCAGCAACTGAAGCACGGCAAGTGCGATCGAGGCGACCAGCGCTCCCCAGATCGGGCGAGCCGATACGGTGGGCGCGCGCCGACCGAACATCGCCATCACGATCAACGCAAGAAACGCCGCCGCCCGCACGACGATCTGTCCCGCGGCATTGCCGCGCGAGGCGCCGCCGGCCAGCCACAAAACTGCCATTAGCAACCCCAGTGTGACGAAGGCTAGGCTGGGTCGAAACGGGGGACGGGATTGTCTGATAAACATTTCGATACCGATTTAGATGCGGACGACGCCGCGCGGCCTATCGCCCGGCCAGCTTGTGCAGCACAGTGCGCGTGATGATCGCGACGTCGAAGCAAAGTGATTGATGCGCTTGGTAGATGAGGTCAAGCCGCGCCTTGCGTGGGATGCAGTCACGGCAATAGACAAGATCAGTTTCTGCGGAATCGCGACATTTGCCGAGCAGCATTTCCTCGTGGCGGTGATAGTGGAGAGACGCTAGGCCGGTAATCCCGGGTGACGAGCGCAGCACATCGGCATAGAGTGCGGGGAATCGATCGGCATATTGCCGCAGCGGCGGTCGTGGGCCGACCAGACTCATATCACCAAGCAACACGTTGACGAGTTGCGGCAGTTCGTCAAGCCGGGTCTGACGCAACCGCGCGCCGGTGCGGGTCACGCGCTGCGATTTGTCCCCGCCCGATACGCCAGTGTCGCCTTCGACGACGGTCATCGTGCGAAATTTGATGAGCCGGAACGGTACCCCCGGCGCGTGCATCCGCTCCGACAGATAAAAAACTGGCTTGCCGTCAAGGACTAGAATCAGGATCGCGACGAGCGCGATCACCGGCGTCAAAATTAGGAGTAGTAAGGCGCTGACTACGATGTCGAAAAATCGCTTAGAAAATGGCATGGGCGGGTTCCGAAATAGTCCGAAGTTGTCCGAGAATTTCGCTGGGATCATGATCCGCCGGGCCGAAATCGAACATGCATTTTAGGAGAGTGCACGACAAGACGATATCCTGCCGTGCCGTTTCAGGTGCAGGCTGCCAGCGCCAAGGTATGTCCGCCGCGCGCGCCAGATCGGCCATACCGATGGGGACGGGGGCAGCGATATTGAGCACCGGCGGCAGCGTCTCGGGGCATGTCGCCAGCGCCTCGACCACGCGCAGTAGCGTTGCCGGGCCGATATAGGATCGCCGCGGTCCATCGCCGTCGGCAAACCGATCGAGGCAGAGCGGCGCTTCGAGTGTCGCGGTTGCCGCGGCCCGCATCAGCGCATCAGCACCCAGGACATTGCCGATGCGCAGGCAGCAGACCTCGATACCGCGATCCCGCCAGGGCAGGGCCGCGGCCTCCATTGCCAGCTTCGCCAGGCCGTAGGGGTTCGGATCGCGCGGCGCAGTCATCTCGGTGATCGGTGCAGAGCCGGGATCGCCATAAACCGCCGATGAAGACGCCAGCAGAACCCGCCGGCTCCCGCTAGCCGCGGCAGCCTCTAGACAAGCGGTAGCCAAGGTGACGTTCATCGCCAGATCGGCGCCCGATCCGGTGGTCGCACCCGCCAGCATTAGCAAGGCAGGAGAGGCATCGATCCGCTTGGTTAACGCCGCCAGTGCATCCCCCCCCTCGTCGAGCGACCAACGGAACCCGTCGGGTCGTGTATCAGCGTTGCCCCCTCGCCCCGACCACCAGCGCCGAGTCCGCGGCGGCACATGCTCCGCCGCCAAGCGCAGCAATCTCCCAACCCGGCCACCAGCGCCGATCACGACTAGATCCCCGGTCATGCGTCGATCAGACCGATGACGATTGCGTTGATCCGCTGCGTGCTGAACCGGGTTTCGGCAACGTGCCGCGCCGCTCGTCCAAATTGCGTCATGAGTTCGGGCGCGTCAACAAAGCGCAGACATGCCTCGGCCAGCGCCTTTGCCGACTGCGGAGGGATCAGAAACCCGGTCTCGTTATCGATCACCGTCTCGCGGCAGCCGGGCACGTCGGTGGTGACAATCGCCCGGCCCGATGCCAACGCCTCGATGGTCGATTGCGGCAGCCCTTCGCGGTAGCTGGGCAAGACGAAGACATGGCTATCTGCCAACGCGCCGACGACGTCATTGACCGGACCGTTCCAAACGATCGCGCCCTCCTCAACCCAGCGCTCGATCTCGGCCGCCGTGATCGCTCCAGGATTGCTGTCTAAGCCGCCGACCAAGCGAAATACCACGTCTGGATGCCGGGCGCGCACGATCCGCGCCGCCTCGACGAACTCGCGCACACCCTTGTCGGCGATCACCCGCGCAATCATTAGGAACCGCATTGGCCAGGGCGGCAGCGGCGCCTGCACATAATAGTCGACATCAACGCCGCACCCATCGACCACCTGCGAGGGCGTTGAGGCACGCAGAATCCCAGCGGCGCGCATCTTCTTCTCATCGTCGGCATTCTGGAACAGAACAATTGAGGCATGCCGCAAGGCTTGACGGTACAGGTTAGACACGATCAGCTGGATCGCCCGCCGCCGCCCCGCCGCCTTGCCAGTAAACGCATATCCCAGCCCGGTAATCAGCGCCACGCGCCGCGGTACGCCAGCGAGCCACGCTGCCAGCAGGCCATAGATCACCGGCTTTACCGTATAGACGAGCACCGCATCGGGGCGCGTGATGCGCATCAGTCTAAACATGGCGAGAAATCCGCCGGCATCGCCGATCGGGTTGAGTCCGTTGCGCGACAGCGGCAGTTCAGCATGGGCTGCGCCACGCGCGACCAATTGCAGGATGAAGGCATCGCCTTCAACCGAGGGAGGAGCGGCGATCGTGATGCGCCGACCCGACGAAAGCAGCTCACTAATGAGCGCGTAGTGAAACTTGTACATCATCATCGCATCCGAGCCAATGATGAGAACATGATCGCGCCGCTTTTTCATGCTGGCCGCTCCTCAGCTGTGCTTTCGTCCTCTACCCGCAATCCCCGCCCCCGTCGGATAAGCCGCATCACCCTCGCCAGCATAAACACTAGGACGCACGATAGCACCGACCAGCGCAACTGCTCGTCGAAGGCACCGTTAAGCAGCAGCAGCAGCTGATAGAGAAAGACGAAGAACACGAATCCATGGGCCGTCATCGGATATCTCGCCATTGCATTTTCTGTTTGCGACGAAAAAAACCCGAGCGCCAGCGCAATCGGCAGCGCAAAAATGCCGGCAGAATAATAATGATACTGGAACGGTGAAATTGAAAATCCGAAGTTTGAGGTCAGATAGACGCTGGCATTATTGTAAATGTTGAGATTATCGACCGAGGTCAGGAAACCTAGCCCTGCGCGCTGCGCGGAGCTAAGAAACGGCCGCGCCAACGATGCAACTAGATTGAAGTAATAGTCCGGCCCGTGAATCGAGAGGTACTGAAACACGGTTGGCCAGACCTGATCGTGCTCTTGCGATCCTTGATTGGCGATCCGACACGCTAGCGTGTCCCGCCAGACCCCGACGTCTTCCACCACTGGCTTCCCCGTCATCAGCGCGATGACGTGACTGATGAAGACGCGCCCCTGAAACGCGATGAAGAGCACGCCGCCCAACGCCGTGAGGCTGCGCCAGATATTTTTAAGATAGAAGGTCTTGGAATATATGCTGGACATGAAAAGCCCCAGCACGATTCCGCTCAACAGCGCCCCGCGCTGGATGAAGATCATACTGAGTAAAAAGAATAGGAAGAACCTTATGCCGGTGCTGACGGTCGATACCTGCACCCGATCCGACGTCGCTCCGAACACGGTGATCGCGGTCCCAATCAGCGTCATCACACTGACCAGCGCGAAAAAAATCTGACTACCAGGCGCGGTAATGCTAAGCCCCGCCTCGCGTTCGCCTGGTAGGAAGATCGCACCGTAGATCGCAAGGGCTGCGGCATCGAGCAGGATGCAGCTGACCAGCGCCAGCGTCGCGACGTCGCGCAGCCATGGAAAGTCGATGGTCCGCGGCCGCGCGACGGCCCGCAGACCAAGCATCAGACCCGTCGTATAGAGACAAAGGCAGACGATTCCGACGACGGCACCCTGCGCGTAAAGATCATCGGTGTAGAGATAGAACGGCCGAAACGTATCACACAATTCGCTGGCGATCGGTCGCACACAGAAGCTATACATTGCCACGACAACAATATATTGAGTTGGTCGAAATGGGCCTTTCAAAAACAAATATACAATTGACAAAGAACAGTAAATCGTTCCTAATAATACCCAAGTCACGTACGAAGTCATGTCGACGCTGCTCTAACTAGCGGTATCGGATCAACATACCGTTGCGACACCTGATCCTGAACAGGCCTAGGCGAATGCCGCGTTGCCTACAGATTGACAATCGTCGCTGCAAGGGACAAAAGCCGAGCACTCTCCCGTCGTCCCGAGAGGTGCTCTCTAGCGCCATCGACAAGCAGGTGTTCGCATGAGGCTGTTTGTTCGTTCGATCGACGTCGATACCGACGCGCGGCTGCGTCGCTTCATTTCCGCGCTGCGTCAGCGCAGCCGGCCTTATTTTATCACATACTGGCATCGTCGCGATGAGCCTCCGACAAACGATCCTTTCCGCGTTCCATTCTGCCACGCCGCGCCGATCGGTGCGCGATGGCGGAATGCCGTCGGACTGGCGATGTGGAACCTCCATATCGCGCGAACTATCTGGCGATACCGCCGCTCTCTGACCAGCGTGCAAGCAATCGATTTGGACTGCGCGCTTACCGCCGGCTGCTGTTGCTTCCTACTAGGTATTCCGTTCATTTTCGACATCTACGACAGTTATCCCGATTCCCGGAGCATGCATGGCGTCGTCGCCACAGCCGCCCGGCGGATAGAGGGATGGCTGGCGAAGCGCGCTGCGCTGACGATCATCGCCGATGCCGGTCGTCGGCGACAGCATGGTATCGCCGACGATGTCGATGTGATGGTTGTCGAGAATGTGCCCGCAACTGACTGGTCGCAGACCCTCATGCCGGACCTAGTTCCAGGAAGGCCAATTGTCCTGGGATATCTGGGAAATCTGGAAACGCGGCATCGCGGATTGGAGGATGTTTTAACCTTGGTCGCAGGCGACGATCGCTATCGCCTGCTGATTGCAGGGACAGGGGCGCTGGAACAGACGGTCCGACAAGCCGCCAACGCTTGCGATCGCATCGTATTCTTCGGGCCTGTCGAGCATCATGACGGCATGGCCCTCATGGCTCGATGCCACATCCTGCTTGGTCTATAT
The DNA here is from genome assembly GCA_024072375.1 of Sphingomonadaceae bacterium OTU29LAMAA1. Classification (NCBI taxonomy): domain Bacteria; kingdom Pseudomonadati; phylum Pseudomonadota; class Alphaproteobacteria; order Sphingomonadales; family Sphingomonadaceae; species Sphingomonadaceae bacterium OTU29LAMAA1. The sequence continues at coordinate 32,866 of CP099616.1, read as the reverse complement.
TATCTCTCAGTTCCAAATCATCGCTATGCCGCACCGAACAAATATTACGAACACCTTATTCTCGGTCGTCCGCTACTTACAACACGAAGCACCCCGCCCGGCAACCGAGTAAGACAGCATGAGACGGGCTGGGCAGTTGACGACGGCGCCGCATCAATCGAAGCCTGTTTGGGAGATCTCGTTGACGACCACGCTGCAATCGTCACCGCGGGAGCACGCGCACGTGCGCTGTGGGACAGAAATTATGCCAATTATGTCTCGACCGTTATCGATGTCCAGTATGTCGACAGCGCAGCGGCAATCGAAAGCGGAGCGATAATCTGATCCCGCCGGCCTGACGCACTTTGTGCCCCGGCGAAGGCCGGAGCCCTGAACTTCGAAGCCCTTATGCTCGCCAGCGTTCTGACCTTCGCCTGGACGCTGCACTGCTTCGAAAGCGGGGGCTATTGACCTGAGTCCTTCGGATTGGTCTATTTTTGTGAAAATTTCCGGATAGAGCATTTTTCGGCCGACCTGGACCAAATAGGGATTCACACGGACGCGCTGATCTGATCCACGGTGCTGGCTGAGTGAGGCCGGAATGGATGGGCAGTCGTTATCGATAGACCTTATATCACGAACGATGGCTGCGGTTGATGAAGGAATGAGTTGCCGGGCTGTGGCTATGCCGCCAAGCCGCAGGGCGGGAACACGCGGTCGCGGCGGATCGAGGTGCATTGGGAGACGGCGCTAGCATTGCACGAAGCGCGGCGCGACATCACGCTGGACGAGCTGCGTCGCGAGCTGGGCGTGACGGTGGTGCGGCGGTATCGCTGACCGGTACGGGCAACGGTCCCGCCGCACGCATTGCGGCAAAGAGCGGCGCGGAATGAGCTGCTGCTCGACTGCGCGGTAGCGTCGGCTGCCCTCGATCCACATGTCTCAGGCCTACATCCGGTCGCGCAATTCCGCCAGTACGCAGAACTCGAAGGTGTCCGGCGATCGAGGCCGGCACGGTTGATCCGTCGACGCCATGTTGCCCGGACGAAGCCAAATCGGCCCGTCGACGCTCCAAATCGACGACATCATGATTGCGTCAGGAAGCGGCCGGCGAGCGACGCAGAGAAGGAATTTTAGCGCATCGGCCTTTCCTCAGCTCGACGGTTTAGTCCGGTATATCCAGTCTTGGCTTCAACCAGCAGGTTGCGGACTGCAGTTTCATCCGCCTCGATACAAGCCTGTTCGAGCCGATCTAGGATATCGGCAAGGGTCGCAAGCGGAAGAAATTCTTCCGTAGCGCGCATAATACGCGGATGCTCGGTACCACGGGCGTCGGCGCTGATAAGCAGTTCTTCGTAAAGCTTCTCGCCCGGTCTCAGACTAGTAAACACGATTTCAATCAGTGGGCGCGGATCGTCGGGAGCAGCCGCCTCACCCGCGATGACCGGCTGAAATCCGCTCAGTCTGGCAAGCCGTTGGGCGAGTTCGGCAATACGAACCGGCTCACCCATATCGAGCAGAAAGACATCCCCCCCCTCGGCAATAGCCGAGGCCTGGACCACCAGCTGCGCGGCCTCGGGGATTGTCATGAAATAGCGTGTCACTTCTCGATGGGTCACGGTGATCGGCCCGCCGGTGTCGATCTGTCGCCGGAAGGCAGGAATGACCGAGCCAGACGAGCCGAGGACGTTGCCGAAGCGCACCATTGCGATCCGGATGTCGGGACAACTGACCGCATGGGCCTGGCAGATCAGTTCAGCTAAACGCTTCGACGCCCCCATCACATTGGGCGGCCGAACTGCCTTGTCAGTCGAGATCAAGGTGAAGTTGGTCACCCCGGCGGCAATCGCGGCCTGCAATGTGGCCATCGTCCCGAAGACATTGTTGCGGATTCCTTCAACAACATTGTGCTCGACCAGAGGCACATGCTTATAAGCAGCGGCGTGGAATACGGTCGTCACACCATGGCTCCGCATCAGCGCTTCCATCCGTTCGCGATCGCGAACCGATCCGAGTGCGGTTACGATCTTAATCCGCTTTCCGTCAAGAAGTCGTTGGAGATCCTGATCGATGCTATAAAGTGCAAATTCTGAGGAATCGAAGAGCACCAGTACCGACGGGGAAAATCGGATGATCTGCCGACATAATTCGCTCCCTATCGACCCGCCAGCGCCGGTTATCATGATCGCATGGCCATCAAGGCTGGCTACCAACAGGTCGTCGAGGGGGGATACCGCATCGCGACCCAGCAGGTCTTCAGTAGATATTTCGGCAATGTCATTGAGCTTGGCGCGACCGGCGACAATGTCAGCCATGCCAGGCATGGTCTGGATGTGCAGGGGCAGTGGTTCCAAGCGCTTGAGAATAGCGGCCTTGTTCGATGCACTTATGCTCGGCATCGCCAGCAGAACAATTTTCGCGCCGCGCCGCGCCGCCAGTTCCCCGATCCTGTCGCTAGGATAAACGATGCTGCCGGCGATGGTGCGCATGTGCATGCGCGGATCATCGTCGACGAAAGCGATGGGGGCATAGTCCGGTCCTTCGCGTAACGACCCAGCAAGCTGCCGTCCCGATTGGCCCGCACCATAGATAATGACCGGCACCTTGTTCGACGCTTGCTGCCAAAGTATCAACGACCTCGTGAAATATCGACTGCCCGCAACGATCAAGAACGCGGTCAGGCCGTATATCAATGGCACTGACCGTGGCAACGAAACCGTCAGCAACCACGCACAGATTGGCAGGGATACTGCGGAAATACATATAGCGATCGCGATGGAACGAACTTCCGAGACACTTACATATCGAAATACCGTCCTGTAAAGACCCATCTTATGAAAAGACAACAAAGCTACGGGTATAAGGACTATCAATAGAAAAAAGGTGCCACGATACTCTGCGAAGGTATTGGTATCGAGACGAAGATACATCGCTATAATAAAACTAATCGTAACAAAAGTAGCATCGGCTAACCTCTTTAGCCCCCCCTTCATTGCTACATGAAGATCGTCAATTCGCTGCAACCCAACGTCGAATGATCTTTTCACGTCCGTTCTCTACTTTCAGGCAGAAGAAGCGTTTCGCTTCTTCGATTTTACGGCGATCGCGGAGACCCCCCGCCCCCCCAAGAGGTGACGCAGATAAAGCGCACCGGCAAGATTCACCATGAAGTTACTCGACGTATCGGCGATCGCGGCCCCCTCGATGCCGAGCCGCGGAATAAGGACGAGATCGAGCACCACATTAAGTAGGATTACAGCCGCCGCAATCCCGGCCGCCTGCCACGCCCGACCGATCATCCCTAGTGCCAGTCCGACAAAACCAGTCGTTGCGTACAGCATTTTTCCCAACACTAAAATATGCATTGCGGGAATAGCGGAAATATAGTCGGAACCGAACATCGTAGTGACAACCCAGTCGCCAGCGAACAGCACGACCAACATCATCGGTGCCATCAGTGCGAGACCAATCCTGTGCGCATCGATCAGGATTGCGCGGAGCCGGTCGGGATCGCCCTCCGCGCGGGCTAGATGGGGTCCGATCACGGTCGAAATCGCAAACAACAGGACGCTGACGCTTTCTGCGACCTGCGCAGCCGTTCTATAAAGGCCGACGGGAGTGCCGGGTGTCAGGATCCCCAACAGGATCGTATCCGTCTGGTACCCCACGGTCTGGGCACCGGCCAACAGGAGAAACGGCAGCCCCAAGCGTAAAGAAGCCGGGATCTGCCAGACGATCGCCTCCTGCTCCACGCAATTGGGCATGTTATGCCTCAATAGCATGGCCGAAATGACCAACGCCGAAACCGCGGCGACGGCATGAATGGCCAAGGCCGCGCGTGGATCGAGCGCGGCGCCGAACGCCATTGAGACACCGATAAAGCCGAGCAGAAACCATGGCCGCAGCGTCTCGTCCGCCATAAGGCTGAACGAGACGGACCCAAGCCCGCGTAGGGCACCCCCGATCACGCTGCCGAGCGCCACTGCTATGACCAGGACTATAACTAGCCCCCCCATGTCCGATCGGCTCGATCCGGTCAGGCCGGAAATCAAAGCCCATCCCGCGCTTACCAGGAACGATGTCATCGCCACCACGATCAAGGCGCTAGCGATGCGGCCTTTAGTTTCAACGAGATGGCCGGTCTGAAGATCGACCGCCAGCCGTCTGACCAACAAGGTGGGAATTCCCCACTGGCCTAAAATTACCAGAACTTGGACGACCGCGACAATGAATGCATAGGTGCCGAGTGCCGCTGGGCCGAGTGCGCGAGCGAGCACAACGCCGACACCAAATTGAGCGATAACGTAACCAGCTTTCAAGATCATGGCCGCAACACCTCCGCGGATCATGCTGCTGCCGCCCCCTGCCTGCACGAAGGCCGGCAGCCGGCTAGCAACCGACCGCCAATTTGGGCTGGTCACGCGGTCCCTGCTTTCATACGCGCATCAGCCCATTCCTCGATCGCGTGAATTATCCGGCCGACAGCCTTGCCGTCACCATAAGGATTGTGCGCCAAACTCATACGATCGTAAGCGGTTTTGTCATCAAGAAGCTCGTCGACAGCCCCGACGATGGTCTTGACGTCCGTGCCGACAAGACGAACTGTCCCGGCAGCGACTGCCTCAGGTCGCTCCGTGTTGTCCCGCATGACGAGGACGGGCTTTCCAAGCGAAGGGCCTTCCTCTTGCACACCGCCAGAGTCGGTTAGGATGATTGTCGCTCGCCTCATTAAATCGACGAAACTGGGATAATCTTGCGGCGGCAGCAACACTACATTTTTCAGTCCACCCAGCTTCTCCATCACTGGTCCCTTGACCTTCGGGTTGAGGTGGACCGGATAGACTATGGCGATATCCGGGCGCCGTGCGATTTTCGACAAGGCGTCGCAGATCCGATCGAACCCGCCGCCAAAGCTCTCTCGTCGATGTCCGGTAACGAGGATTATGCGGCGATCCTCAATTGCCGACAACGTTGGGTAGGTCGGCGCGATCTCGCCACGCTCCAGCAGGTCAACGATATAAAATAGCGAATCGATAACTGTGTTGCCTGTTACATATATACTATCGTTTGCAACGTTTTCCCGAACCAAATTATCACGGGTCGCCGATGTCGGCGAGAAATGTAGTGTCGCTAGCACGCCCGTAACGCGACGATTAGCCTCTTCCGGCCAAGGCGATAAGATATTACCGGTCCGCAATCCAGCCTCGACATGACCTATCGGAATTTGAGCATGAAGAGACGCTATGCTTGTCGCTAAAGTAGTTGTTGTATCACCGTGTACCAAAACTAGATCTGGAGCAAATTCGGATAGCACGGATCCGAGACCCGATATGATCCGAGATGCAATGCCGTCCAGCGTCTGACCGGCAGTCATGACATTCAGATCATAGTCTGGAACAACGGAAAACAGATCAAGAACTTGATCTAGCATCTCGCGATGTTGAGCAGTCACACAAACCCTTGCATCAAATCGCTCCGACGCTTGTAGTGTCTTGACAAGACGCGCCATTTTAACCGCTTCTGGCCTTGTCCCAAAAACAGATAGAACTCTAATAGTATTAGACATTTGGAATCCCAGCGCTTTTAGAAAATATTGGAAGTCAAATTTCTCAGAGTACTAGCTACGCTATCCGATAAATTCCAAACCATATATCACTGGTGATCGACATGTCTACAGGTCGACGCATCTACGCCACGATGCCACGCCGTTCGGCCGCCTTGGCGGCGACCAGCGGACGCCACCACGCCTCGTTGTCGAGATACCAGCGCACCGTCTTCTCGATCCCCGTCTCGAACGTCTCGGCGGGCGTCCAGCCGAGTTCGTCACCGATCCGCGCGGCGTCGATCGCATAGCGCTTGTCGTGGCCGGGGCGGTCGGCGACCGAGGTGATCTGATCCGTATAGGGCTTACCGTCGGCACGCGGGCGCAGAGAGCGACCTTCACCTTCCTTCATGCTTTGCCAACCTGAAATATTCGGGGAAAGCTTATTCAGCAGCCATAACGATAACTCTGGCAATACTTGCTGCAGTTTCACTCCAGCGCAGCCGATCCGCCTTGACGATGTTGTGGCACTGGATCGCATCGAGAAGTGGGTCGTCCCGGTCAACGGTCGCGCACGCCGCTTCGATTGAGGTCGTCCAGCCGAGGGGATCGTTACCGTTGACGAATTGCACCAAACTGCCCTCGGCCACCTCGACCATCGCGCCCGCGTTCGAGCTGAGGCATAATGCCCCTGCCCGCAGCCCTTCTATCAAGGGCAGCCCGAACCCTTCATAAAGCGATGGCATCGCCAGGATCGCGCTGTCGGCATACAGCTCAGCGAGCACAGCGTTGGGCAGGTCGCGCAAGACCTCGGTGCGCGGAACGTCCGCGACCAGTCGTTCGATGTCGATGGACGATCGCAAGGCGGAGCCTGGCGATACAACGGTTAGAGTCCAGTGGTCGGCGACTTTCGCCCGCCGCCAAGCCTCCAGCAACAGTGCGAAGTTCTTGTGCTTCTTGGACGCAGCAACGACCATCACGCGACGAGGTCGGGCTGCAATCGGTTTGAGCGCACCGTAATTAAGGTGGTCGCCCCCTAATTGTATCGCCTCTCCATACCGTGGCGCCCCAATCATATCGGCGAACGCGGCCTGGGTGAAACGGCTGACGAACATCACGGCGCGCGCATCGCGGCGCACCTTGGCGAAGGTCTGCCGAGCCAACATCCGCTTGGGGCGCGACGACGGCAGATATTCGGGCATGAGATGCAGCATGTCGTGCACGGTAGCGACGAACCGCCCACGCCAGCGAAGCGGCACCCAGTAATTGGTGAACCAGGTCAGATCATATCCATCGGCATAGGCAGACAGGCGCCATTGTTCCGCGGCGGAGAAAGGCGTGACCGGACAGGGTCGGACGGCAAGGTTCGCATGACCGGCGAAGACCTGCTCCGCCTGTGCGACATCATCGGGGCCGACTAGAACGTCGATGCTCCACTCGGGATGCATGCCGGCGATACGCGGCACGGTATTGGTGACGACGCGACCGATACCATGCCCCCAGCCGACGCGGGCATCGACGAGCAGTTTCATCGACGTCGCGCCGGAACCGGCGACCGATTGCTCTTGGTCAAATCGTAAGCCCGCTTGGATTTATGATCCCGATCGATATCGACCGCAGCAAGGGCGAGGCCGGCAACGATCCAGGGATAGGCGAAGTTAAGCTGAACGCCGTAGATTGCCGCGACGATTGGATAGCTGCCGAGAAGAACGATCCACGGCCTCGTCCGCCACGCGGCGACGATCGGATAGGCATAGACCCACATGACGAAGATGGTCAGCGGTACGCCGAGCTCAGCACAATAACCGAGCAGCCCGAGTCCGTGCAGATCCCATCCTTCGACGCGCGGCATCCCCTGCAGGATCGAAGGATCGTTGCGTACCAGCGAGTAATTGCCGACGCCAATTCCCAGGATCGGGTGTGCCAGCACCATACGAGGCAGTAGAATCGCTGCGGCGATCCGTCCCATGATGAGGTTGCTGTCGTCGGGGCGTTCGCTGACTGCCGCATTGAAATTCGACATGCTGTCGTAATAGCCGCCGATCCCCTGCAGCACGCCGCTGGCGATGATGACGGGCATGGCGAGGACAGCCAGCAGGAAAATCGTCTTTATGCGTCGAACGCGAATGAAATAGGGGATCATCACCGTCACGACCAGCAGCGCAGATGCCTTGGACTGCGCTCCGATCAGGGCAACGGAAAGCAAAGCAATACCGGCGTAGAACGAATAACGCGATACGTAGCCCAGATAGGGACCGCGGATGATCTGTATGATGATCGCTCCGACCAGATAGATGCCGAACGGTCCGCCTTCGATAAAGAACCCCCGCATCCGGACCGTACTTTGAACGATGACGCCAGGCAGTTCGATGCCGATGAAATGCGCCATCATAGACACGATGCCCCAAATGGCGCCGACATAGGCGCACCAGACATAGGCGGTCAGCAACTTGCGAAACGCATCTGGCCCCTGACGGGCGGCCAGCGCCACGATGAACAGCGAACTCACCGACAACATCACCTGGATCATCCGGGCGAAAGTGGCGAAGGGCGGCTGCTTGATCGCGCTTATGCCATAAGGCGGATAGAAGGTGAGACGAAGCGACAGTGCCGATCCGATGAAAATTAAAACGAACATCCACACGAACTTCATCTTCATCGCATCGATCGGGCCGGGTGCGCGCAGATTGACCTGCCGGTGCGGCATCAGCAGCGACAGGAGCATCGCGGCCAGCACGACCACTTCGACGCTCTGGATGTCGGCCAGTTTGATATTGGTGAAACCGGATAACGCGCACACGACAACCGCCAGGAATACCGGCATCGCCGCCTGATCCGCGCGAGGAATGATGTCGCTCACCGGAGGACGCGGGGAAAATGTCTGGGCCATCAGAATGCTGTCATGTACTGAAAAGAAGGATGGCCGATCTGTCGAAGGATCGAACTTGATGGGATTATGCCATCGACTTCCCTCATGGTCCATCCGCTAGGCATCTGACCGGCAACGGGGACGGAGATGGGGATGGGCATCGGATTAAAAATTGTCTGCATCCGTCGATCAGTTCTTCAAACCGGATACGATACCTTGTCGCCACATAGCTAGTTGGCGCGGTTTCATTCGCCCACGTACGACGTTGAGCACCGCTTTCGCAAAAGACATCGGCAATGCAAATCCCAACGCAGCTGTCCCGAAATGCTTGCGCACGAAGAGCATATGCCCGCGATTGAAATGATAGATCGAAAAATCGCTGAACGATCCCCCCGTCGAGACGCTGACCTTGTGGTGGCATTCCAAACCGGTATCGGTGACGATCCGCAGCCCATGTTCGCGCAAGTTCATGCAGAGGTCGGCATCCTCCCAATAGACGAAAAAGCGATCATCGAAGCCCGGCACCACATCGAACGCATCCATGCGAAAGATGAGGCAACAGCCGGGGGCAAAGGCTGTAGGCAGAACGGCGCCGCGTGCGGTAGGCAAAGCCGTGAGCGGATCGCCGATCCCATCGTGGAACGGGATCATCCCCCGGTTCCAGCGATAGGAGCCCGTCGCGAACCATAATCGCCCAGGCTCGTCGAACAACGTGATGAGCGGCGAGAGTCCCACCGCACCACTTGCGTCCAGCGCCGTCATCATGCCTCCGATTAGATCGGAACCGAATTCGACGTCGTTGTTGATGAAGGTGACGTAGCGGGCGCCACGTTCGCGCGCGATGGCTATGCCTTGGTTGCAGGCTCGGCCGAACCCGACGTTCTCGTCATTCAACAGTAGCCGGAGGTTGGGCAGATTGAGGCGACGCAGATAGTCTGGCGTGCCATCGGTCGACGCGTTGTCGATCACTAGAATTTCAAAATCGGAACTCTGCTGAGCCTGAAGGCACGCGAAGAATGCGGGCAGAATGTCATGCGCCAGCGAGTTGTAGGTAATGGTGACGAGGAGGTTCATCAGCAGCCTTCAGTGTCGATCCATGCATAGGAGATGCCAGCACATGCCCCAATATGGCGGAGCGTGCCTTGCACCCTTGCCGTTTCCTGCGTAGCGGCTGCCATCCTCGATATCGTGGTGCATTGCAGAATAACGTGGCGGGCATAGCCATCGTCCCTCACGCTGTCCAGATTGTTCCCCATACTCCGACCACCGGACGACCGCTCCGACCCGGTCCAACAGGGTGTTCCGGACGGGCCGCATCCGGCAGAATAGGACGACGCTCTTGACTCTAAAATCGATCGTCAAGACATTACTCGGTCATCGACCAGCCCCGGTCCTGCGAACCGGCATCGATGCATTGGAGCGGAACTGGACCTTCCAGCCATCACGGCCCGACGGGGTCACAGCCGCGGTACGGGTGACCATCCTGCGCGGCCTTACGCTTGCGCCGACGTCTACGGCGATTGTCCCGATCACGCCCAAACTGCGCTGGATCGTCTATTTCGTCTATCTTCCCAACGGCAGATTGACCGCCGCCCACCGCTTCACGCTAGCCCGATTGCGGCAGGCCGATGCCGGATTGTGCGTGATCTGCGCGACGCCGGCGCCTGCGGACGTTCCGGACGAACTTCGTCGCACGGCCGATGCCCTGTACTGGAAGGCTCTGCCGGGCTTCGATTTCTCCGCCTATGCGCTGGCGCTGCATGAGATCGCGCAACATAGCGCCGGTGCCGACCTGTTGATTCTCAACGACTCCGTCTTCGGACCGTTCGAACCGGTCGATACGCTGTGGCCGGCAATGCAATGGAGGTTGACCGGGTTTACCGCATCGGCGCAGCTGCAAAATCACATCCAGTCCTATGCCTTTCACCTCAAGAACGTCGATCGCAGCATGGTTCGGGCGCTGCGTACCGTTCTGCCGCATAGGTTCGCCTTCAACGATTATCGTGGCGCAGTATATGGGCAGGAAAGCCGTTTCGCGACCGTGGCGGCACGAACGATGTCCGTCGGAGCCTTGTGGTATGCCGACAGTATCCGCTGCGGCGATCCCAGCATCTTCGCGGCACTGCCGCTGGTGCGTGCCGGCTTTCCGTTCTTGAAGCGTTCGCTGCTGACCAAAAACGCCCACGCCGCGGACCGGGGCGATATCCACGAGACCCTGCGGGCGTTCGGCCACCCGGTCGAGGATATCTGAAGCGACCCGTGGATCAGAACGCGTTCTTGTGGATCATCACCTGAAAGGTCATCACGATGATCTTGATATCGCGCCAAATGGACCAAGTATCCAGATATTCTAGATCGGCTTGCAGACGATTACGCAGATCGTCCTCCATCACCGTTGCCCCACGATAACCCCGAATCTGCGCGAGGCCGGTCAACCCTGGCTTTGCCGCGTGGCGATGCCAGTACCGTTCGTCAACCTCCCAAAACAGCTTGTTGGCCGCCCGCGAGCCTAGCGCATGGGGACGCGGACCGACGATGCTCATCGTTCCCAACAACACATTGAGCAGTTGCGGAAGCTCATCGATGCTCGTTCGCCGCAAGAACTGCCCTACCCGGGTGATCCGATCATCGTTCCGCGATGCCGAACGCTGCCCTTCCTTGTCGGCGGTCGCAGCGATCATGCTCCGGAATTTGAAGATCCGGAACACGCGGTTAGAGCGACCGATACGATCCTGCCGGAAGAACACCGGCCCACGGCTTTCCAGCTTGATACAGCCCGCGACAAGCAGGAATAACGGGGACAGCAGGACGATCGCCGGTACTGCAATCGCCAAGTCGAACGCCCGCTTGATTGCGCGATCAATCAGGTTGAGCGGCCCGTGCGACACGACCAATGCCGTCATCGAGGCATGCGTACTGACCCCGAGCGGAGCAAGCGACTGCAATTCCGGCATCAGGATCTCGCTCTGGATGCACGCGCCCTTCAGGGCGTGGGTCCACGCATTGCGGCGATCGGGATGGCAAGACACAACGACGTTGTGAATGCCGCCCAATGCCGCTGCGAGCCGATCGTACATCAACGGATCGTGCCGCTGAGGATCAATGAACCCTTCCGCTGCAATCCGAACTGAGAAATCGATAGGCGGAATAGGCTGGCCCGGTTCCCAGATCAGGGCGATGCTATAGGGTTCCCCACCGACGATCGCCTTTCGGTAGCGAACGAAATAATACCGGCTCACGGCCAGTGAGACGATCGACAGCAATGACCCCAGCGCGATCGTGAGACGTGGCAGATCCGTCGTTGTCCGAAGATAGAAGCTGGCGAGCGTCATCATCGCCACCGCGATGAGATACGCCTTCACCGTACGCCCGACGGATTGCAACGGATCGGCCAGCAACCTGATGGAATAGACTTTGCTGTTGAGGGCAATCACCAGGTAAAAAGGCAGGATCATCACTAGGACGAATGCCCAGCCGGCTTCGGTCGTCAGCCTGCCCCTCGCCAGTGCGACCAGCGACATACTTAACGTGATGCACAGCGTGTCGAAGATGATCGGATAGGTGAAGGTTCGCAGCTTGATCGTGGCGCTGTTGGGCCGCCAGCGTGCTTCCTCGATCCCATTTGTCGACGACTTCATGTCCAAGCTATCGGTCCTGTCTGCTTGGTTTGCTGGCATAGGATCGCTCATCGTCAGTTCGGACGATCGGGGTTCGTCGCAATTCCCGTTTCACGATCATGTTGGTCATAGCGCAATGTGAGTGGATCCCGCCAGTCGAGCCATCTACAACACAGATCAGTTAGCTGCCGTCCCGCCGCAGGACGATCCCATTCACAGTCACCGTGATGTCGCGCCGTCCCTCGCCCGGTGCGCCGAACATCTCGAGCCGGGAAAAGGCACATGGCACGCCCTGGGCGGTACGCCAGTCGCTATGAGTGGCATCCGGGGCCGTCACGGGAATAAAATCGATCCGTGTGTCCCGACACATCATGCGGAAGCCAAGCGCCTTGGTGCCGACCATGGTTTCTGGGTCGAAAGCAATGCGCAGCCGATAGGATCCGGCCGCCCCTGTCGTTTGCTGGGAAGCAAAGACGGGAACACCCTGTCCGTTCCAGTTGATGACGATGCCGGTAGAGCCGCGCCCACCGCTAGTGACGTCAAAATTCTCGCCCGACATGAAGCGCCAGTTGAACGGTGTCGCGGTGTCGTCCTGGTTGATCGTCGTTGCGGCCCGACTGAATTGCGGATCGTTAAGCGGTCGGGTGATCCCCTGCCGTCGATAGGACCAGAGTGCGAATGCATCCTCGGTTCGTCCGACCCGGACCAGGGTCGGCAAGAGCGCGGTCATTTCCTGCTCTGCCAGGGGTCCACCACCGCGCTGAAGTGCGCGAAGGGTCTGGTAGCGACCCTCTATCGCGGCAGGATCATTAAGGACGCCGCTACCGAGCAGAAATGGACGGCGCCATACCGGAAGCGCTTGTAGTCGCCGAACGACGCTGTTGCGCAAGGTCGGATCGGTTTCGGCCAAGGAAAAAACAGTCGTCGCCTGTTCCATCAGCTTTTCGCGGCGAAACAGCGCGTCGGCGACGTCAAGTACCCGTCCGATCTCGTTACGGGTGGCATGATAGTAAATAAGGTTCTGCAATGCGAGGCTGCCACGCCAGCCATAACGGCCAAGGACGGCGAACCATGCCGGGGGCGGAAGGGTCGTGCCGCCCCGACGGCCGATCTGCATCATCGCGGTATTGAAGATGTTTTGGTTGAGCGGATCGGCCTGTATGGCCCGCTCGATCGTCGCCCGCGATGGCGCCGCGGAAACCTCGGCGGGTGCGTCCGAGGCCTTCAGCAACAGGTCGCTGGAACGGCCCTGGGTGACAACCCGTACCGCTCCCGCCTCGACCGCATAGATCCCGACGAGGGCTGCGGTAGCCGCTACCGCCGCGCTGGCGCCGGCAATCACACCCCAGCGTCGGCCCTCACTTTTCCGCATAATCATAGCTGTAATTGTAGCCATAAGCATCGCCCTGCCCATAGCCGAACCTGCTCGGATCGAACTTGGTCAACACCGCGCCGACGATGCGTGCGCCGCCCTGATCGAGACGAGCAAGCGCTGCCTGTACGCCGCGTACCGAATTGCGGCCAGCTTCGATGATGAACAGCGTCGCCTCAATCTCGGAAGCCAGGATCACCGCATCGGCGAGACCCAAAACCGGTGCGGAGTCGAACAGCACCAAGTCAAAACGCGACGATAGCTCGCGCGTCAGCTCCTTCATCCGCTCGCTGGAGATCATCTCCGCCGGATTGGGCGGCAATGCACCGGCAGGCACGAAGCTGACGTTGTCGAACGACGATTCCTGAACGGCCTGGTCGAGGCTTAGCTGCCCGGCAACGACGCCGCTCAGCCCCTGCTTGTTCGACACGCCAAACATCCGGTGGACGTTGGGTCGCCGGAAATCGACGTCCACCACGACCACCTTGCGCCCGAGCCGGCCGAGACTGACAGCCAAGGCTTGGGACGCGCTCGACTTGCCTTCCTGAGCCTGGGTGCTGGTCACCATCAACGTCCGGGGCAGGCCGTGGTTGGAGGCCATCATCAAGCTAGTGCGGATCGATCCGAATGCCTCGCTGATGGTCGACTTGGGCAGATCGATTTCGCCCTTCGGATCGGCAACGACCGGTGTGCTGCCCAGGAAGGACAGGCGCAACCGGTCGGTAATGTCGTCCGGGGTACGGATGCCGTCGAACAGCTGCTGGCGCGCAATGACGAAGCCCATCGACAGGATGAGACCCACCGCGATCGCAAGCGCCAGGTTCAGGAGCGGCTTTGGCCAAGCAGTCGCACGCGGCACATCGGCACGATCGACGATGTTGAGGTTATTGGTCTGAACCCCCGCCTCTGCATTCAGTTCGTTGTAACGCCGGAGCAGCGAGTCATACTGCTGGCGGTTGGTGTCCGCCTCGCGCCGCAGGATCGACAGCTGGATGCCCTGCGACTGTTCGGTGAGGGTGTTGTTCTTGAGCCGCTCGAGTTCGCCGGCGATCTCGCGTTCGCGGGCCATCGCCACCTCGTAGGGGGCCTGTACCGACCGGCGGATGTTACCCGCGATCCCGGTGATCTGGCCCTTGATCGCGGCTAGCTGCGCCGCTGCGCGCTGGACCGCGGGGTGATCGGCCTGCCGTGTCGACAGTTCCTGGCGATAGGTCGCCTCGAGCTGCGCCTGCTGGTCCAGCAACTGCTGGATCGCCGAACTGTTCAACACCTCGGGAATGTTCATCAGCGGGGTGGCATTGGTCTGACGCCATTTCTGCTCGGCCTGGATCCGATCGGAGAGCGCGGCGGAATAGCTCTGGTTTAGCTGAACCAATCGCGCGGTGACCAGCGATTGCGGCTGCGGCGAACTGCCGCTCGCACTGCTTCCCGCAGCGTTGCTCACGTCGATGATCCGCGTCTGCCGCCCATAAGCCAGCGCATCGCGCTCGGATTTCTGCAGACGCTCCTGCGCCTCGCGAAGCTGATCGCGAAGGAAATCGAGTGCGTAGGACGAACTGTTGAATTTGCGGTTTAGGTTGTTGCGGATGAACGCATCGGCATAGGCGTTGGCGACTTCCGCAGCGAGGGCTGCGTCCGGGCTCTGGAACGACAGGTCGGCGATGCGGGTGTTACCGCTGAATTCTGCCTTCAACCCCTTGAGCAACGCGGCAATCACCTGTTCGCGGCGAATATCGACCGGAATTGGTTCATCAGCGTCATCGGCATCGATCGCCTTCATCCGCACAAGGAAGTTGGTGCCGCGATAATAGCCCTTGCTCTGTGCGACGGCATTGGCGACGCCGCGGCTGCGGATGATGTCGAGCTGCGTCTGGAGGAACTTCTCGGTATCCCCGCGCGATGCGCCGCCTTCGCGATCGGCCTCGGTGCCGAGCACCTTTTCCGCTTCCTGGCGAACCTCGATCGTCACCGTGCTGCGGTAATAGCGTGTCGCGACCAGCGAATAGACGATTGCGATGGCGATCATCGATACCATAATGGCGATGATCGGCACACGAGAGCGATAGATGGCCGCGTACATTTCACGCAGGTTGAAGCCACCGGCCGGCGCGTTGTTTATGCTGGTCGACGGCTTGTCACGCGTCGGTTCAAAACCCTCGCGATCGGCGATATCGGACGACATTGTTGTGCTCATCCTACTTACCGGAACGCCAAGAATACGCCCGCCACGGCGGCAAGGCCGGGAAGAGCAGAAATCAGATTCCGCGTAAATCTGCTGCGTTGGGAGGTTCCGACCACGACCACGTCGGACTGTTTGATCTCGGGATCAGGATATCGTGCGTAGCGGATATCGTCGATATTAAACCTAGCCGCATATTGCTGCCCGTTCATCCGCCGGATCACGATGATGTCCTCCACCTCGGCATCGGCGGTGAAGCCGCTACCCAGAGCCACCGCCTGCAACAGCGAGACACGCCCCGGAATCTCGTAAACGCCGGGCTTCTGAATTTGGCCTTCGATTGTGAAGGCGTAGTTCACCGCCTTGACGACCGCGACCGAAACGCTGGCCCGGCGAAGATAGCGCCGGTTGAGGCCCGTGGTGATGTCTTGGGCGACCTGTTCGACGGTACGACCGGCGGCCGGCACTTGCCCGAGCAGCGGCATCGAAAGATTGCCAGCTAGGGACACCGGCTGCTCTTCCAGCGTCAGGTCGGGTTCGCCGACAACTTTTACCGAAATTGTATCGCGCGGACCAATCAGATAATCGTCACTCGGTGTTGTGGCGGTGATCGGGTTGGGCTGATAGGCCGGCGCGCCGAGCGGAACCCGCTTGCCCCCCGAACAGCCAGCAATCAGCAGGACGAGCGCGCCGACCGCAATCTTATGTTTAAGCAACGACTGGTACCTTATCTTTCGCGCGACGTCTTGCACGCGGCGGCCAACGCGAAAATCATATTCGATCGGGGGATGACTAGCAGCAAACGCTGTCTCGCGGCAAGATTTTGCTGCGCTGCGCCAAAACCGATTACCCCTTTGACGTTACCACATCGGGCGCGCGGTTTCCAAGACCGTCGCGTCCCTGCCACCAGATCATGGCGAAGGCGATCGCCAATACCGGGAAGGTCGCAGGCCTTCGCAATGGGTAATCGACGATGCTGTGCAATGCGAACAACAGTACGATCGTTCCCGAGCAGAAGATCGCGTTGTGCCGTGCCGGATCGGACAGCCAGGCCCGTGCACCTGACGAGATCAACGAAAACACCGTCAGCGCCAGCAGCAGCACGCCCGCCAAGCCCTGCTCGATTGCGACCTGATAGAAATCGTCGTGAAGGTGATTCACAAAGGTCGGTTTCACCCAGGCTAGCTGTTCATGAACGGCATAGAGCCGACTGAAGCTGCCGCTGCCCGATCCGGCCAGCCAATATTCTTGAAGCAGCGGCAGGCTTTGCCAGGCGAAACGCCAGCGCAGATCGTCACCCACCGTGTTGAACCGATCGAACAACGCATCGACCTGCGGCAGCGTAGTCACGAAGGCCGCCAGCCCCAAGACCAGCACCGATCCGCCGATCAGGTAACGGCGCGGCTGGTCACGCAACGTCCGGATGCCGATCAGCACGGTTGCCAGCAGGCTCAGCAACACGCCGGCGCGGCTATTGGTCATGAGCACGGCAAAGATGCAGAGCACCCAATAGCCGACGAATATCCAGGAAATGCGGTTGCGATGCCGATCGTATGCCCCGCTCAGCAGCGCGACCATCGGCAAGGATGCCGCCAGGATCAAGGCCATGTGGTTCTTGTTTGAGAAGAAGCCGATCAACGCGCCGTGATCCGCTTGGTCGCGAACCCGCATCGCGCCACCACCGCTCGCCACCTGAGCGACGCCGACGAGCAGGCCGACGCCGATGGTTACCAAGATCAGGCGCAGCAGGACCATCTGCGTCTCCCTCGACACGGTCATCAGAACCAGGGTCAGGGTGACAAACGCGATCGCCATGATAGCCGTGTAGACGGTGTTCGCCGGGGTCAGCGACAGCGGCTGCCAAGTGTTGACGATACCGATCAGCGTATAGGCTTCCAGTCGCAGATCCTGCCCTGGCAGCTGCTGCCACACAGTCGGTGGCAGAGGCACCAACTGGAGCAGCGGCAGCACAATCACCCCAATGAGCACGATACGGGCGCTCGGAGCTGCCGTCGCAAGGGTTAGTGGGATATTGTTCAGAATACCGGCGAAGAGCAGGATCATCGTCAGGACGCCGATCAATGCCGTGGCGCCGATCCCGGTCACACCGCCCCCCGCCAGCCACAATCCGACGATCTGAAGACCGGCCGTGCCCGCAAGCCAGCGCTCGCCCGATGCGATCCGGAACCAGTCGGCTATCCGGGTTCCGGTTGCACCTTTACCCGTGCCTCGTCCGGCTCTGGAGGAATGAGGGCGCGAACCCGATCTCGACATCAACGGCATTTCAATCTCGGCACTCGAACCATGAATTCGCTTTAGCCGTGCAATCACGCTTCGTCATCAATCAAGCCGGAAGGACATAGCTGGAGGGATCGCCAAAAGGGCGTTCTTGGGCAAGGCTGGGCTGCGCGGTACTGCAGTCACGCCGTCAGCGCGACCCAATCGCGTTCCGCCCGGATCCACCCCGTCACCAGCCTTGAGCCGCTGCGTAACGTCTCTCGCGATGGCGACAGATGCTTGCAATAGGTACCGTTAGGAACGTCGCCCAGCGTATCGGTCGCGCGTGGACGATCCCAGCCGACGACTCTGCCGGTCACCATCGCCTCGCTGCCGGCAAGGCTTTGTGGTGGCCCCTCGATGGTCAGGTCGCCGTCGATCCGACCGAACAGCCGCAACGCTGCCTGGCGCACGACGACCGATCCTGCGACATGCGATGCGGCGTCTATCGTCACCGTCTGGTTGACGATCCGCAAGGGGCCACCGGACGCCACGAAACGAGATCCACCGAGCAAGTGCAGGTGGCGCAAACGCCCCTCGGCTGTCGCGGTCGTTCCCGATGCGCGGCTCGACTGCAGGATGATCTCCCCATCATAGCGGCCCTGCTGGGGTCGCAGCGTACGGATGTCGCAGCTCATGGCGACGGAATGTAGGCCCGGCGGCATGTACCCTACCTCGAGCAGATCCAGCCGGGTACCGATGAAGGTCCACTCGGCCCCGATCGCCATGGCTCTCACCTGTCCACCGGTGACGTTCACGCGACCATTCTGGTTGGCGACGGGCGTCAGCGTCGCAATGGGATTGTCCAGATTGATGATGCCACCCGTCGCATCGATCTCGACCGGAATATTGCCCTCGATACGAAAATTCCTGCATTCCGCCTGAGCGCTGACGATCCGCATCGTCGCCGTGTCGGGATTGTTGGCCTGGCATCGGACGGAGGCGAATTCGCACGATCCACCCAGCAGCCAAGTCGGTCGGCCAGCGATCGCCGTCGCCCGCTCGCTGTGTATCTTGGCGAACAGGCACATCAGCGTGTTGGGATCGATGTATATCGCCTGCGATACGGCCAGTTCGACCTGGACCCTCAGCCAGACGCTCTCGTTGCAGTTGCCCGTCGCCGAACCGCTCACTTCGAAGGCATAGTGGCGATCGTTGCCGCACTCCTCGACGCTCTCGGCAATGAAGGTCGTATCGAAGCAGATGGTATGCCGAATGCCGAAGCCCGACAGCTTGTACGCCCGGGCATACCGGATCAAGCTCGACATCAGCGGTTCGCGGCCGTCCGGATGGCCAAACTGGAAACCGTTGACTGCAGGACGCGTGTCGCGCGCGATCCGTCCGTTCCCATCGAACGTCGCTTCGCCGCTGCCATAGATCGCCACGTTGAAGTCTGGAACGAGACCGGTGACGGTGAGCGCGGTATAGCCGCTGCCGCTGACCTGGAAGCCAGGATCCTCGACGCCGTAGCTTTGTCGATCGAAGACGATGCCGACATTGCGCGCGATCAACGGACCGCTGATCCGAACCCGCATCCCCCCGAAATGCGCGATCCGCCCCCCCGCCCGCGTACACGCATCTAGAAAGGCTTGGACCTGGCGCGTCTCATCGACGCCATGGCGTCCGGTAATACCGAAATCCGCGGCGAACATTGTCTGGCGTGCATCGCTGGCAACACGATCGGCAGCCATCAGCGCGCTGGCCGCCGTACGATCGCTCGCGGTCAACAGCATCATCGGCGTCATGCCGACCATGGCCCGACGAACGGGATCTACAGGCAGGTCGACCATCTTGTCCTCTTGCATCCGGGGAGAAAAGCCGATGTGGCGGCATACGGCGACCCGCCTTACGGACAAGGATGTCCGTCGACAGCCCCTATCGTGCGGAACACCGGATCGAGAGGCACCGAAGGCTTGTCCAGTGCCGATGAGCCGATGCGATGGTCCTTTCGGATAGGCCGACCTTGCCGGTCGCCATTCGAACGCGAGCGGGCCAGGCAGGCGGTTGACGCTTTCGGCGACCCTTCCTAGGGCCACGCCATGCAGGATGGTAACGGTTCGATCACGGCTCCGACCCGGTTGTTGCCAGCCCGGCCATTAGTGGCCGTGGCGCCATGAAGGTCGCGATCGTCCATGACTGGCTGACGCTGAAAGGCGGTGCGGAATCGTGCCTGGAGGAATTCCTGCGACTGTTTCCGCAGGCCGATCTGTTCTGCATCGTCGATTTCCTGCCGGAGCAGGAACGCGGCTTCCTGAAGGGGCACCGCATCACCACCAGCTTCGTGCAGCGTATGCCCCGTGCCTCCAAATTTTATCGGTCGTACCTGCCCCTGATGCCAATTGCGATCGAGCAGCTCGACGTCACCGGCTACGATCTCGTCCTCAGTTCCTCGGCGTCGGTTGCCAAGGGTGTCATCACGGGTCCCGATCAGATCCATGTCGCCTACACGCACAGCCCGATACGCTATGCCTGGGACCTGCAGCATCAGTATCTTCGTGAGGCCGGTCTGATGCGTGGCATCAAGGGCGCGATCGCGCGATCGATCCTCCACTACATGCGACTCTGGGACACCCGTACCGCAAACGGGGTCGACCATTTCATTGCAAATTCGCACTTCATCGCGCGGCGGATCCGCAAGGTCTATGGTCGCGAAGCCACCGTCATCTACCCCCCGGTAGACATCGAGAGATTCACGTTGGCCGACACACGGGACGATTTTTACGTCACCATGTCGCGGATGGTCCCCTACAAACGCATTCCGCTGATCGTCGAGGCTTTCGCCCGGATGCCGGACCGTCAGCTGGTGGTGATCGGCGACGGTCCTGAGATGGCCGCGGTAAAGGCCGTTGCCACATCCAACGTAACGGTCATGGGCAAACAGCCCGACGAGGTGGTCGTCGACTATCTCCAGCGGGCGAAAGCCTTCGTCTTTGCCGCCGAGGAGGATTTCGGTATCGCACCCGTCGAAGCGCAGGCATGTGGCACGCCGGTGATCGCGTATGCCAAAGGCGGTGCATTGGAAACGGTGCGCGGTCATGATGGCGAAGACCAGACGGGTGTATTCTTCGGCGAGCAGACGAAGGATGCGATCGTAGCCGCAGTCGAGCATCTCGATCGTCGGTTACATGCCATTGCCCCTGCCGCCTGTCGTGCCAACGCCGAACGCTTCTCCGCCCAGCGGTTTCGCCGCGAAATCGCGGAATTTCTCGATAGGGCGCTGACACCGCAGGATCAGATCGTTGGAGACTTCCTGCCCGCGCTCGATCAATTCGACTATCGCGCTGTCATCTCCTAGAAACGGCTTTTTACGCAATGAACGGCACTTCTCCCCCGGTTCAACTGATCCGACCCAAGCGTCACGGCGACAGCCGTGGCTGGTTTACCGAAACCTACAATGTCGACACCTTTGCGCAGGCGGGGATCACCACCACTTTCGTGCAGGACAACCATTCGCTGTCGGTACCCGCCTTCACCCTGCGCGGCCTGCATTTCCAGGCGCCGCCCCGTGGTCAGGACAAGCTGGTCCGTTGCATCCGCGGCCGGATCTTCGATGTCGCGGTCGACGTGCGCAAGGGGTCGCCGACCTACGGACAATGGGTCGGCGCCGAGCTTACCGCCGAAAACGGCCACCAATTGTACATACCCATCGGCTTCGCACACGGCTTCATGACGCTCGAGCCCGATTGCGAGGTGACCTACAAATGCTCAGACACCTATGCGCCCGAGGCCGATGGCGGCATCGCCTGGGACAGCGTCGGAATCGACTGGCCACTGCCGTCCGGCGTCACGCCGGAATTGAGCGGCAAGGATCAGGCGCAGCCTAGCCTGGCGGACTTCGACAGCCCGTTCGCCTATGACGGCCACCCGCTCGCACCGCTCGCCTGAAGGACAGACCCATGCGCATCTTCGTCACCGGCGGGGCCGGGTTCATCGGTTCGGCGCTCGTCCGCCACCTGATCGAGAATACGGATCATGAGGTCCTCAACTTCGACAAGTTGACCTATGCCGGTACGCTGTCGACGGTGGAGCGCGTCGCCGACAGCAACCGCTATCGCTTCGTCCGGGGCGACATCTGCGACGCCGAAGCCGTCCGCGCCGCGATCGCCGAGTTCAAGCCGGAAATCATGACGCATCTGGCGGCGGAGAGCCACGTCGACCGCTCGATCGACGGTCCGGGCGCCTTTGTGCAGACCAACGTTGTCGGCACGTACACGATGCTGGCCGAGGCGCGTACTTATTGGCTAGGACTGGAGCCGCAAGCCAAGGCAGCGTTCCGTTTCCACCATATCTCGACCGACGAGGTCTATGGATCGCTGGGCGACACCGGGCTGTTCACCGAAGAGACGCCGTACGATCCGCGTTCTCCCTATTCAGCATCGAAGGCAGGGTCGGACCATCTCGTCCAGGCCTGGGGCCATACCTATGGCCTGCCGGTGCTGATCACCAATTGCTCGAACAACTACGGACCCTATCACTTCCCAGAGAAGCTGATCCCGCTCATGATCGCCAAGGCGCTGGATGGCGAACCGCTGCCGATCTACGGCAAGGGCGACCAGATCCGCGATTGGCTGTACGTCGAGGACCACGTTCGCGCGCTGCAGGCGGTGTTCGAGCGCGGTACGCCCGGGCGGACCTACAATGTCGGCGGGCATAACGAGAAGCAGAACATCGAGGTGGTGCACACCGTCTGCGCTATCCTCGACCGGCTGCGCCCGCGTACCGACGGCAAGCCCTATACGGATCAGATCACCTCGGTCGCCGACCGCCCCGGCCACGACAAGCGCTATGCGATCGACGCCGCGCGGATCGGTGACGAGCTCGGCTGGACACCCGCCGAGACGTTCGAGACGGGGATCGAAAAGACGGTGCGCTGGTATCTCGACAACGAGGCGTGGTGGCGTCCGCTGGTCGCCGCCAAGGCGTCCGAACGGCGTGGCATCGCGGCGTAGATGCGTCGACCTGTAGACATGTCGGCGCCGCGATGAAGACGCTTCTCGTCACTGGCGCGAACGGTCAGCTCGGCCGTGCACTCAGCCGTGCCACCCTGCTGGAGGGATGGGAGGTCGTCGCGCTCGACCGCGACGCGCTCGATCTGTCCGACGCTACCGCGATCGCGGCGAAGGTTGCGGAACGCCCCTGGGCCGCGGTGATCAACGCCGCGGCCTATACTGCGGTCGACGAGGCGGAGGACGATGTCGTCGCCGCTTGGACGATCAACGCGCTGGCGCCCGCCGCCTTCGCTGCGGCCTGCGCGAGAGCGGACGTGCCACTGATCCAGGTCTCGACCGATTACGTCTTCGCCGGCGACAAGCCCGGCGCGTGGGAGGTCGACGATCCGGTCGCACCACTCGGCGTCTATGGCGCATCGAAGCTGGGCGGCGAGCTAGCCGTACGCACTGCTGGCGTCCGCCACGCGATCGTCCGTACCGCCTGGGTAGTTTCCCCGGACGGCGCCAACTTCGTGAAGACGATGCTGCGCGTCGGAGCGACACGCGACACGTTGCGCGTCGTCGAAGACCAGCATGGCAGCCCAACGAGTGCGGATGACCTCGCCGCTGCGTTGCTGTCGATCGCCACCCGCCTCGCCGATGATCCGTATGCGCCGACCGGCACGTTCCACTTCAGCAACGCGGGCGCGACGACCTGGGCCGGCTTCGCGCGCGAGATCTTTCACCAAAGCAAAAGGCGCGGCGGCCCTTCGCCACAGGTCGAGGGGATCGCAACCAGCGACTACCCCACACCCGCCCGGCGACCGGCGAACTCCCTGCTCGGCCACGACGCGATCCGCGCCGCCTACGGCATCTCCCCACGACCATGGGAGGACGCACTCGGCGACATCCTCGACCAATTGATCGGAGCACCTCGATGAAGGGCATCATTCTCGCCGGCGGCTCGGGTACCCGGCTCCATCCGGCGACGCTGGCGGTGAACAAGCAGCTGCTGCCGGTCTACGACAAGCCGATGATCTACTATCCGCTGTCGGTGCTGATGCTCGCTGGGATCCGGGACGTGCTCATCATCTCGTCGCCGGAGTATATCGACAATTACCGGCGCCTGTTCGACGACGGATCACCGTTCGGCCTGCGTATCGCTTACGCCGAACAGCCGCGCCCCGAGGGCTTGGCGCAGGCGTTCACGATCGGCGCGGACTTCATCGGCGACGATAACGTTGCGCTGGTGCTCGGCGACAACATCTTCTTCGGCGCCGGTCTGCCCGACCTGCTGGCAAGCGCGGTCTCACGGGGCAGCGGGGCGACGGTGTTCAGCTATCACGTCGAGGACCCAGAACGCTACGGCGTGGTCGAATTCGGCGAGGGCGGCCGCGCGATCAGCATTGAGGAGAAGCCCGAGCGGCCGAAATCCAACCATGCAGTGACCGGTCTGTATTTCTATGACAATCGCGTCGTCGAATACGCCCGCAACCTCAAGCCCTCTCCGCGCGGCGAGCTCGAGATCACCGATATCAACCGCCTCTACATGGAGGCAGGGGACCTCTACGTCGAACAGATGGGCCGTGGTTATGCCTGGCTCGACACCGGCACGCACGACAGTTTGCTGGAGGCATCGGAGTTCGTCCGCACGCTCCAGCATCGGCAGGGCATTCAGATCGCGTGTCTGGAAGAGGTCGCATACGAGCAGGGCTTCATCACCGCCGACGAAGCCCGCACGCGCGGCGAAATGTTCAAGAAGACCGCTTACGGGCGCGCGATTCTGAAGGCGGTGGATGGCTGAGCGTCCGATCCGCATCGCGATTGATGCTCGTCCGCTGAGTGGATCGCCCTGCGGCTATACGATATACCTCGGTTCGATCATCACGTGTTTGCACCATACTGATTTCGAACTGACGCTGGTCGGCAACCAGCCCCTCCTGCCGCAATATGACGAGGCGCTCGGGCTGAATATGCACGTATTCGGCAGCCAGAGCCACGTGCGCTGGGAGCAGGTCGACCTGCCCCGCCATCTGGCGACAGGTGGCTATGATGTGTACTTCACCGGCGCCAATCGTGGGATACCGTTGAGAAAGACTGCGGGGACCCGCTATGTCCTCGGACTGCTAGACGTCATCCCCTATATTTTTTTCCGTCAATATTATGTTTCGGCATGGAAGCGTCTTTTGCGCCATCCTTCCGCCAATGCCGAAACAATGGCTCAGCTTGTTGCGGTAGCGCGCGCCGACGCGATACTGACGATTTCGCAGCAAAGCGCGATCGACATCCGACGGATTTTCCATCGTCGTGACGTGACGTCCTATCCGATCCGCCTGAAGGATGTCGATCGGCAAGCGCCAGTCGCGCCCAAGCGACAGTTCGTGTATGTCGGCGGGGTCGATTTCCGGAAGAAGATCGACGTTCTACTTCAGGCTTTCGCGTGTTTCGTCCGTTATCACCCCGAGTATCGATTGATATTGGTGGGATCCAACTACACTGCAGTACAACCTGTCATCGATGCCTTGGGGCTGAACGATCGTGTCGTTCTGACCGGCTACGTCGACCATGACACCAAGTTCAAGATCCTGGGCGAAAGCCAGGCGATGATCTACCCCTCTCTATACGAGGGATACGGCATGGCGATCGCAGAAGGCTTTCAGGCAGCTATCCCGGTGATCGCTGGACGGGGCGGGTCGCAAGCGGAGGTCGGCGGCGATGGTGCTCGGCTGATCGATCCGACATCGCCCGACGATATCGCGGCCGCCATGGAAGAGATGCTCGATCCCGCCGTCCGCGCCGACTGGGTGGCGCGCGGGCGACGCCAGCTGGAGCGGCTCACCGATCCGGCGATCGAGACGGCGATCCGTGCCTATTTCACCAATCAGGCAAGGCTTGCCTCCGCCTGACCGGCCCATTGACGTATCGTTCAGGACGACGCCGGCGAACGTCGCAGCTTACGCAGGACCAAGGCCATTTCCTCGCGCAGAGGATGGTTCGTCGCCACGATCACCCCCAACCACAAAGCGATACCTGCCAATACGACACCGACGACGACCGATATCGGCGTATAGGGCGATGCCCGGTACACGATCATCGCAATCGCTGCGGGCAGTACCGCTGCCACGGTTAATATCGCGCTGTCACGATAGACACGGGGGATCGCACTGGCATCGAGTTCCGCCAACCGGCGGACATGCGGATAATAGAGGACGAGGCCTATCAACGCATCGAAGATCTTGGCGATAGCCGCCGCCACGATGCCGAACAGACAGCCGACCACGAAGATGGGTACGCCGAACACCAGCCGCGCAACTTCATAGCGCGCCTGCCGTCCGGTTTCGCCGCGCAGTACGAACAGCTCCCAGTTCATGCCAAAGGCGACACCGATGAACTGCGCGATCATCAAGGCGGACAGCGGCAGTGCCGCGGGCAGCCATTCCTCGCCATAGAGAAGATAGATCGCGGGTCGCGACAGGATCGCCAGACCGATCAGGAATGGCCACATGAAGGCGGTGATCATCGCAAAGCTGCGCAGATACGTGCCGCGCCAGTCGCCATCTTCGCGATAATCTTTCGACAGCTGGACGAACACGACACGCGTCGCAGTGCCGTATAGATTGTCGAAGATGATCGCCGACAGTTGCGATGCACGGCCATACAGGCCGAGCGACGTCACGCCCAACATCCGGCCGAGCAGCAGATCCGACAGCCTGCCGGTGAGCAAGGCGACGCCGCTCACCGACATCATTTGCAACCCAAAGGTCGTGATCGGCCGCCATCCGGCCAGCGACATACCGAAGCCGACGTGACGCCGTCCGAAAGCGAACGTCATTACCGCCGTAGTCATTGCCGCGAGAACCGACGCATAGGCCGAACTCATGTAGCTCGCTCCCGCAAGCGCGAAGCCGATCGTCGCGACCGTCTGCATGCTGACGTTGGCCACGGTGATCATCGATAACCGTTTGAACTGCATTTCCCGCTGCAGCATCGCCATCGGACGGAAGTTGAGGATCGCGAAGAGATTGCCGATCGCGACGATGCGCAACACCGATCCGGCTTCCGGCGCCCCGAGTATCGGGCCTGCGGCAAAGCTCAGCCCGAGCAACACGAGGGTCAGGCTTGCGATCAGGATGGCGTTGACGGTAAAGGCCGATTCCAGCGTATGCGACGGCATCTCGGCCTCGCGTACGACGAACGAGGCGATCCCGAAGGTTGTAAAGACCTGGATAACCCCCAGCGCCGCCATCGCGATCGCATAGATGCCGATCTCGCGTGGCGAGAGCAGCCGCGAGATGACGATCAACCCTATGAATTGGACAACGAAGGCAACAAACTGGCCTGAAAAGGCCCAGACGATAGAACGACGCACCGACATCGGCCCGGCCATAGCCGATCCATCGTCAAGGTACAGCGTGTCGAAGACGTGACGGTCAGCCCGTGCCCGACGTCAATCCTGCAGCGTCGCCGGCGATCACGTCCCGAACGAGACGATCGAACACCTCTGGGGAGTAATGTCGCTCGACATGGGCCAGCCCCGCCTGCCGTGCACGATACCATACGGCCTGATCAGTGTAGAGCTGTCTACATGTATGAGCAAATACCTCGGGTGATCCGCCGGTCGCCAGTTCGTCCGGCCTGGTCGCAAGCTGTTCGCCCAGCAGAGGGGTCGCGACGCAAGGAATGCCCTGCCCCATCGCTTCGACCACCTTCAACGGAATGCCGGCCGCGTAGCGGGTCGGTGCGACGAAGATACGGCATCGATCGTACAATGGCGCGAGATCCTCGACTATGCCGTGCAACACGACACGATCGGACACCAAAGCGGTAATTTCGTCCGAAGAGGTCATGCCGACGATATGCAGCCTGTAGTCGGTCCCCATCAGGCTATCCAATCGTGGCATGACCGCGGTCAGAAACCAGACGATCGAATCGACGTTCGGCGTCGAGGAGGAGGGCCCGGTCAATCTTCCCACGAACAGGATATCATGGCGGTCGGTAAATCCCGGCGTTTCCGGCCGAATCGTTACCGGATGCGGTAGCACGAAGACGGGCGTATCGAGGACCGAAGCGATGATCCCGGCATCCCCCTTTCCAACGGCCGTCACCTTATCGGCGCCACGCGCGAGACCGAGTTCTGCTGCAAGCGCGGATCGATATTGCTCGTCGGACCAAGGCAGATCGAAGAGAACCCGTCGTCGTGCCTCACGCGGCGACAGGACTGCCTCTGCGTCATAGATGATTGTCGGGCGGGCGTGGTTGCCGACGGATTGCCACCGGGCTTCTGCGAAAGCTTGCATCGGTCCCGGACGGCTGACAAATATGGTGTCGAAGCCGGATCCGGCGCGCCACAGCAGGCGTCGAAGACCTCTGGCGCCCCCCCCAGTGTGGAACCGCACGGCACCCCCAAACGCCATATCCATCCGGATCCGGTTGGCACGAGTCGATTGCATGGGATAGTAGGTCACGTCATGCCCGGCCCGCAGCAACGAACGCACGATCGCGAAGGCGCGTGGATAGCCGGCGCCGAACACAGGATCGGGCAGCAGGTCGTCGATCATGAAGATATGCCGCCGACCCGTCGTCGTGTCCCGCGCTTTCCGTCCAGGAATGGTGCCAACCGCGAGGATCGTCTTGACCCAAGCGTCCTTGACGGCGTCGAGGATCATTCTGCCACGGGCCTGGACTCGACGGATCATCACGTGGCGCAACGGTCGTCGCCTGATGCGATGACACGGATAAGCTTGGGCAAACACGACTCCATTACGAAAGCTTCAGGTTGAGACGGATCGTTGCGTCCCGTGTCCTCGACAGGGTCCGGACATGATCGTCGGCCGCGTCGAAACCGGCTTGCAGCTAGCGCAGATCCTACAATAGCATCTCGGCGAGGACTAGTAGGAGTATGGGACCGATCGGCTAGTAGATATTCGAGGCGCTCGCTTCTAAGGCACCACCAGAGCACCCGCGTCTTTCGAGACTGCAGCGCTTCCAGAATCAGCAGGACAAGACATGACCAAATCAGCGATCGTAACCGGGATCAGCGGACAGGACGGCGCCTATCTCGCCGAAAACCTGTTGAGCCGTGGCTACACCGTGTTCGGCACATATCGCCGGACGAGTTCAGTCAATTTCTGGCGCATCGACGAGTTGGGCATCTCTGCCCATCCCAATCTGAAGCTCGTTGAATACGATCTCACCGACATGGGATCGGCCATCCGATTGATTGAGGCGTCCGAAGCGACCGAGATCTACAATCTCGCAGCCCAGAGTTTCGTTGGCGTGTCATTCGATCAGCCGATCACCACCGGGCAGATTACCGGCTTGGGCGCCGCCTACCTTCTGGAAGCGATCCGTACCGTCAATCGCGATATCCGTTTTTATCAGGCGTCGACATCAGAGATGTTCGGGAAGGTCCAAGCCATCCCTCAGCGTGAGGACACACCCTTCTACCCGCGCAGTCCATATGGTGTTGCCAAGCTCTATGCGCATTGGTTGACGGTCAATTATCGCGAAAGCTTCGGTATATTCGGCACTAGCGGCATCCTGTTCAATCACGAATCCCCGCTGCGCGGCCGTGAGTTCGTCACCCGCAAGATCACCGACACCGTCGCCAAGATCGCCCAGGGCAAGGCCGATATCCTCGAACTCGGCAACCTCGATGCGAAGCGCGACTGGGGTTATGCCAAGGACTATGTTGAGGGTATGCGGCTAATGCTTCAGCATGACGTACCCGATACGTTCGTCCTCGCGACCAACCGGACCGAGACGGTCCGCAGCTTCGTCGAACTCGCCTTCGCGCAGGTCGGTATCGCGATCGATTGGTCGGGCGCCGAAGAACAGGAAATCGGCCGCGATCGTAAGGACGGGCGTATTCTGATCCGCATCAATCCCGAGTTCTATCGCCCCGCCGAAGTGGAGCTCCTGATCGGCGATCCCGCCAAGGCTCGTCAGGACCTAGGATGGGAGCCGACCGTTCGGCTAGAAGAGTTGGCCGCGCTGATGGTGGAGGCCGACATGCGTCGCAACGCGGCCGGTTGGTCGTTCTGATGCAAGTAGCGCTGACGGGGTCGAGTGGTTTCACCGGCCGCTTCGTCGCCGACGCACTGACCGCCGCAGGAGCGACATGCATCCCCTTGTCTGTCGATCTGCGCGACGCAGCCGCGGTAGACAAAGCGGTAGAAGAGACGCCGTTCGACCGTCTGATCCACCTTGCGGCGATCGCGTTCATCGACAGCGACGACTGGCATGCATTTTATTCGGTGAATCAGCTCGGCACATTCAACCTGCTCGATGCCATCGCCCGCACCAGGCCAGGTACGCGCTGTGTTCTCGCAAGCAGTGCACAGGTCTATGGCCCCGGTGCCAAGGGTCTGGTGGCTGAGGACGCCGTTCCTGCTCCCAGCAATCATTATGCCGTCAGCAAGTGGATGATGGAGCTAGGCGCGCAGTTGTGGCGTGATCGGTTGGATATCGTGATCACCCGGCCCTTCAATTACACCGGCGTGGGTCAGGAGACGCAATATCTGATCCCCAAAATCATCGATCATTTCCGCCGTGAGGCGAACCTCATCGAGTTGGGAAACACCTGGGTCCAGCGTGATTTTGGAGATGTGCGCTCCGTCGCTGAAGCTTATGCTGGACTTGTCCTCACCGATAAGACGCCTGAACTGGTAAATATCGGAACCGGTATCGTGTCCTCGATCGACGATATTCTCGCCATGCTGATTGAGATCACCGGTCATTCTTTGGAGGTTCGTACCAACCCTGCCCTGATGCGTGTCAATGACGTTCCCGTCCTCGGGGGCGATGCTACGCTGTTGCGCGAAAACCTGCCGCACTGGCAACCGTACAGCCTCGCGGCGACGCTGCAGTGGATGTACGAACATAGCGTCGCCTGAACGGGTCGACGGTCATTCTACAAGGAAGCACGTCCAGCCTAATCCCCAATCGGGCTCTCACCGTGCTTCCTCAGCACGTCGTTAAACGCCTCAGCCATCAATGCCTGAAGGCTCCGACCCTGCCGCCGTGCCAGGGTATGCATCGCGAACGACATTTCTGGGCTAAAGAACCCGGCGATCTGCTTGCGGCCTTGCCGGCTCGCCGGCCCTTGAGTCGCAGCAGCGACTGGTGCTGGTGCAATCGAAGCAACCACGGCTTCGGGTACCGTAACAGGTGCGGTTGCGCTCCGCAGGTTGGCAAAACTAGGCTTGCGGCTCATGCGGTATTCCTCTTACGAGTGGGCTTCGGCGTGGACAATCCGACCTGTCGACATGTCCACGTGTAGAATTGACGGATGTCCTCGGCGGCCTTGCCGGTGGGTTCGTATTCCATGACGGTGCGTCCTTCCCCGCTTGCGTGTCGATAGGCAGCGCGATCGGGGAGGTGGATGGGGCATGGCGGGGTGCCGAAGCTGTCCACCAGCTCGCCGGCCTCTTGGTATATCCGTGGCGCGTTGGGTGCGCCCGCGGTGAACACGACGAACGCGGGCTTTCGGAGCAGCTGGACAAGTTTGGCCGTGGTCTGGATCGCCGAGAGGTCGAAGGCGCTCGGGCGGCATGGGATCAGTACGAGGTCGGCGACCTCGACCGCGGCGCGGGCGGCGCTGTCGGCATGGGGCGGCGTGTCGATCACGATGAAATCGGCTCCCTGCCCTGTCGCAGCATCGACCTTGGCGGCGAGGCGCGGCGGCGGACTGTCGATGACCTCGGGCGGAGCATCTTGGCGCCATGCGGCCCATTGGCTCGCGGTCGCCTGAGGATCGGTATCGATGATGAGCGCGACCCGGCCGGCTTCCTGTGCGGCCGCGGCTAGGTGGAGCGCGAGAGTCGTCTTACCCGCGCCGCCCTTCTGGCTGATGATGGCGATTGTCGGCATGTCGATACCACTACGTGTCTACATGACGACATGACAAGTGTTAATCGACCTGTCGCCACATGCGATATGGGAAGATCCTATCACCGCATCTATCGACACTTCGACACACCAACCCTCAACGCAGGCTATCCAAAAGGGGTAACTCGCCCTATCCGCTTGCTCCTTTCAGGGAGCATGTGACGGCAAAGCCGGCACTCTTGCAATTTCCATATCTCCTGACGTTTTTAGATTTTGTCTTCGTGAACCAAGTTTGCGCGTTGGCCGACTACGCCAACTCGTTTTGACCGGTGTTATATGAATTCATTTGCGGTTGCGGATGGATTTGAAACTCGCACACTATGCGACTGTCAATCTGCACCCAGTCGCGCCAACACACGACCCAACGCCCCGCCGACGGTCGCCGTCGCCAACTCGCGGCATGACAGCCCAGCTAGCATGCCGGCCACCTCCGCCGCCCGCTCAGCCTCGTGATCGCAAGAAGATATTACCAGACCAACATGTGGACATGTCTACATGTTGGCGTCGCAATGCTTTGGGACGTGTTCGGCTCCGGTAGTATGTGCGCACCCGATGAGACGGAAAAGCGGTGCCGGCCACGTGACTTAATAGTAGCCCCGAGCGCGTCGACGAACGGCGGCATGCTCGTACCTCCGTCAAACAGGACGCAGTACCTGATGACGTCATGGCAATAGGCGATGACACGCTCGCAATGCATCACGACTAACAAAATGGTCCTAAGAGTGGTAACTGTCTCGTAAACAAGGAGGTATTATGCCCTACGACTTATGGCAAACGGAGGAGCCGAAGGGGGCGCCTCACTCGACTCAGGCGTTCATATTCGACGGTTGGTCGCACGAACCTCTGGTTATCCAGCACAAGCACATCCTTCCGACCGCACGGCAGCATGACGTTCCGACGAAAACCCTCGTCGTCGCGTCGAAGGACGGTTGACGCCGGTCCTCCGGTCGCGGCGCGACGCCGGTCGATTGGACCATGAATACCCGAAAGCACCAATCCACTTTTTCGGACGTCGCCCCTTGGCCGTCCAAGGACGTCCCGAAGTGCAAAAACACGAGAAGATACAGCGCGCCGGCGAATTGCGGGCGCAAGGTTTGTCGCTGAAGGTAATCGCAACCAGATTGGGCGTTAGCGAAGGCCAGGCATCAAAGCTGGCGAATGCTGCCACCCAGTTGGCGGACTGAAGCAGGGCGCCAATCCGGAAGGATCGAAAC